>NC_013407.1:349265-698531 GCF_000024625.1 Methanocaldococcus vulcanius M7 | reverse complement strand
CCTCTACTACTGATTATGGGGGTAAGTTAGCTGAGAATTTTGCCAATGAAATTATAACAAAGCCCTTAGATAAGGAGGAATTAAGGGAGGTTTTAAAAAAATATAATATAGATGTTTTGGTTGATGCAACTCATCCTTTTGCAATAAATGCAAGTAAAAATGCTATTGAAGTTTGTAAAGAACTCAGAATAAAATATGTTAGATTTGAACGAAGAGAGGAAAGGATAGATCATCCAAATGTTATCTATGTTAAAGATTTTGAAGAAGCTGCAAAATTGGCTAAAAACGCAGGTAGAGTTTTTCATATGGCAGGGATTAAGAATTTAAAGACGGTTGTTGATATTGTTGGAAAGGATAAGGTTGTAGCGAGAGTTCTTCCAATATCTGTAAGTGAAGCATTAAAGATCTTACCTCAAAAACATATTGTTGCAATGTATGGAACGTTTTCTAAGGAATTAAATAAATATTTAATAAGGGATTATAAATGTGATGTAGTTATAACAAAAGACAGCGGAGAGAGTGGGGGCTTTAAGGAAAAGGTTTTTGGAGCGTTGGAAGTTGGAGCACGTGTTATTGTGATTGAGAGACCGGTGATTGAGTATCCGATCTGTTTTAAAGATGTGGAGGAATTGGTTAATTTTATAAAAACGTTGAGTTGTTAAAGTTGAATGAGTTAAAGGGGTTAATATGTCTCTAAAGAAGGATAGTTTTTATATTCTGATGGCAAATATTTACTCTAAGGGGATGGCTTATTTATTTTATTTCATAACTGCTTTTTTATTGGGAACCGAAGAGTTTGGGATATTAAAAGGTATTCTTCCTATCGCTGATACGTTAACCATATTCTTCTCTTCAGGGGTTCCTCCCGCAATTGCAAAGTTTTTAGCGGAAGAAAAACATCCAAATATAAGAAAATATTCATCAATATTTTACCTAATGCTAATCTTATCTATCGTAGGATTTTTCATAAGCCCATATATCAAGTATATTTTAGGAGGGTATTATCTAACTCTTCCCAATATTCTTTACTTTGCTGTGGGATTGTGTATTATTTCCTCAACGTTAATAGCGTTTTCGAGAGGAATTTTGCAAGGTTTATTGAGGATAGAATATTTATCTCTCACATGGATTGTGGAGTATACAATAAAAGTTGTATTTGTATTTGTTCTAACATTATATCTTGGTGTTTTTGGAGCTTTGATCTCCGTGTCTTTGGCTTATTTAATTGGTGGAGTTTTTGGCTTGTATCTGATCTGTCGATCATTAAATATCTCAAACGTTTTATACTTGTTTAAAATCAATCCCTCAACTCTGTTTTCAAAATTCAACTTAGATATTTTTAAATATTCAGTTCCCATTGCATTAACATCCTCTTCTTATCGTCTCTTTGGAGATATTGATAACATCATTATAATGTCTTTAATGGGTGGCTTTTGGAGTGGAATTTATGGTTACTCTTCTTTAATATCGAGGGGAGTGTTTTTATTTGCTTCGTCAGTTAGCATTCCTCTTCTTCCAAGAATATCGAAAACTAAGGATTTAGGATTGTTAAAAGAGGGCATTATACAAAATACCTTATTTTCATCAATTTTTGTTATCATATGTTTATTTTTTCCAGAAATACCCCTAAATATTTTATTTAAAGTTGTAAATCCAGAAGGAATTTTATGTTTAAGGATTTTATCCATATCATCATTGTTTATGAGCTATTATACTTTGATATCTTCTGCTCTTCAAGGGTTGGGATATGCAAAAACGTCTTTTTATATAATGGCATTTGGTTTAGTTTTGAACGTTATCTTAAACCTATTTTTAGTAAAGTTGTATGGAATAGTTGGGGGAGCTATTGCTACATTGATAACTTCGATAACAATATTTTTAATTGGGATCTTTGCAATTATAAAGATAAAATCTAATTATAATTATTAGGTAATTTCTACCTCCTATTATTACTGTTTTAATAGTTGGTATCGATACTTTCCGTTCAATAACTCGATTTTTAAACCAAGTCGTGCAGGTATCACATCTACACCAGTATTTTGGGAGATATACTCTGCTTCTAATTGAGGATTTGTCATTTTTATTCCCATATGTGTCATTATCAGTAGTTCAGGTTTTTTATTCATTGAATTTATTAGATCTATGGCATCGTTAGAGCATAGATGCCCTTTTATTCTTTCATTCTTTTTTCTTACTATGTTTGCAATTAAGATCCTTACTCCATCAAAATCTTCGATCAGTTCTGAAATAAACTCAGTATCGGATGTGTATCCTATATCCCCATACCGTGTGTAAAGCCGAAATCCGATTCCAAAGGGATCGCCGTGCTTTGTATGTGTTGCTCTTATTTTAGTATCATATAACTCTACCTCATCTTTAGGATAAAGTATTTTAACTTCTTCAAGCTTTGACTGATGATATTTCGAAATTACGTGTTCATAATCTCCAAAACCCTCAACAACTGATAAACTTCCTAAAAATATTCCTCTTTTCTTTGTCATTCCTTGTGTTATTGCTTCCACTATAACTTCTCCATCGGTGTAGTGGTCAGGATGGCAGTGGGATATAAATAACGCATTGGTTCTCCAAGGGGAGATTTTTAACTCATTTAATCGAACTATCGCACCCGGACCGGGATCTACGTGTAATCTTAACTCATCTGTATGTATTCTAAATCCTCCTGTCGCTTTTTTTTGTGTTATAGTTGCCCATCGTCCACCACCACATCCTAAAAAAATAATTTCCGCCCTCAAAATACCATCTCCTTTTAATGTATTAACTTCAAAATAAAAATAGTTGGCGAACTATTAAATCTTTTTTACCCAATGGTTGTTAAAAAATATCTGAATGATAATACTAAATCTGAAAATTAAAATTAATATGGCATTAAATATAATACAATATAAATATTAAATATAACAACACTATATGCAAATTTTTCTATACAAAAATAACTCTAAAAATTAAAAAAATAAAAACTTAAAATATTAAAAACAGATATGAGCAGATCTTCTCCTCTTTCTCTTTTCTTTTATTTTTATTTTTATTTTTCTTTGAAGATTACATTATCAAATGTTCCATTTACATAGAGTTTTATGTAAGGGTAGGTTATAACCATTGCAGTAGCGTTTTTTGGAGGAATTATCGTATAAAACACTGTAAGGTTATTCCCTTTTTTTGTTATATTTAGGATTTTTATAACATATCCAGATGTGGGCATTTCTCCAAGATTTATAACGATTACTGTTTTATTGTCAAGATAATAGAAGTAGTTATCCCTTTCTTTACTTCCAAAAGATCCATATGCAAGAATTTCATAACTTAGATTTTTTTCCTCAGTTTGAAGAGTTTTTGTTTCTATGTTTATGTTAGTATGATTTAAATTTAAATCTGTTATGTTTGTTTTATTAACTTTATCAATGTTAATGGTGTTCATTGTATTTATCTCCATATTATTTGTTTTTGTTTCTGTGCATCCACATATTAAAAGAGATGCTATTATTAAAAGGCATATTATAATATATAAATTAATATTAACTTTGATTTTTTTATTTGGGTTTGTTATATCGTTCACGTTGATTTTATCAACCTCATGTTTCATTTTCCGAACCTCCTCTGCCTTCGTTGATAGTCCCTAACTGCCCTTAAAAAATCAATTTTTCTAAATAGAGGCCAGTAAGTATCACAGAAGTATAATTCTGAATAAGAACTCTGCCAAATTAAAAAATTGCTTATTCGTTCCTCCCCTGAGGTTCTTATAATAAGATCCGGATTTGGAAACGGTAAATTCGCAGTATATAAATGTTCATCAATCAATTTTTTGTTAATGTCTTCTGGCTCGATCTCCCCTCTTTTAACCTTTTCAGCTATTTTTTTAATTGCATCAATAATCTCCTGCTGACCTCCGTATGCAATTGCTATATTTACAAAGAATTTATTGTAATTTTCCGTCTTTTTTTCAGCATATTTTATAGCTTTTTGGACGTTTTTCGGTAATAGGTTGATTCTTCCAATGGCTCTAACCCTAACTTCATATTTGTGTGTTTCTTCGTCATCAGCAATCTCATAAAATTTCTTTTCGAATAATTCCATTAATTTATTGACTTCCTCTTCAGATCTTTTAAAATTTTCAGTTGAAAATGCGTAGAGGGTAACTACTTTTATCCCAAGGTCTCTCGACCATCTAAGAACTTCTCTAACTTTCTCAGCTCCTAAATAGTGCCCATAATACTTATCCTTTCCATATATCTCAGCTGTTCTCCTATTTCCATCCATTATTATTGCAATATGTTTCGGAAGATTGTTTTTGTCTATTGATTCTTCTAAGATATTTTCATATATTTTCAATACTCTTGATTTATCCAAAATTTTATAAAAATCGAGCATTATTCTTTTCCCAATGCTTTTTAACGTGTTTATACTTCCCAAAATCCTCACCTTTTGTAGTTTGCCATTCTAAAATAGGAAAATCATCGTGAAAATTTAGGTTATTTTATTTTAAAGTTATTAAGTTTAAATATCTAATATAGATTAAAAGATTAAAAGGGAGTTGATATTCTTTCTTTTGTTAGTAGTTATCTGGTTTGTTTTAATGTTATGCTATATTATAATCTATTAATTATCTTTATTTTTATTTAATATTTAATTATTTTACGTTTTTAATATTTTTGTTATCCGTCATCTGATTTAACATAACATACTTATTTTACATTTATTTTGTATATTCAAGCAAGGTGATTAATCAATGTTGGTAGTATTCATTTATATTGGGTGTTCGACGTTCATTCAATTATAGTTATTTGATTTTTTGATAATACTAACTAATATTTTGTTAATTTTCCATTCTTAACATTAAGATCGTGAAGAAATTTAATAGCATTGTAGTATCGTCTCCAATCTGCATTTCTACTTGTATCAATAAATTTTACATTTTTTTCTGAGAGAATTATTGCTCCACATCCTGAAACTCTACAAACAAGGGCTAAGCATCTGAATATTAAATTTCCACTTATTCCATCCATAGGGATTATTATATTATATCCTTCTTTTAAATACTCTTCTATTAATATTCCCCTATGATCTATCTCTAAGTTCTTATTTTTTTTCTTAATATGGTTTAATACCAATTCTGCTTCCAATATAGTCCGATCTACTGTTTTACTTCTCCCTAAATCTCCTAATCTCCCACCAGAAAGAAGAGCAACTTTTGGCTCGATTCCAACAGATCGCAAAAAATTTGATGCAAGGTTTATTATTTTTATTTTATCTTTTACTCTTTCTTCCTCTTCTTCTGAGATGTCATCAATCCCTACAGGAGAGAGTAAAAATATATCTCCTGTAAATGGATTTTTTAATATTGAAGTCCGATAAAATTTCCCGATTTTTGATTTTAAATATGGAATAACCTTTGATGAAGGAAGAGATCCCCTCACTGCACCTTCTATCTCTCCACGAATTAACTTATCCACTAAACGTTTAGGATCTCTAATTAACTCTATATCTATCCCCTCTTCTTCTAACTTTTCCACTGCTTTTAAAATTTCATCCTTATTCTCTCCTAATCCAATAGCATACATTTTTAACCCCTTAAAATTCAACTTTTATCCCTAAAATACTGTCTTTTCCTTTTAATATATCTTCTGCAATTATTGCACCACCAATGGCCCCACTTTCTCCATATAAAGAATAGATCCTTGCATTAATTAGTTCTTTTAATCTTCTTGGAATATCTATTGGAGATCTTAGGGTTCCAATAGATCCTGCTAAAACAACATTCTTTTTATTTTTATTTGTTATTAAAGGAAGTAATCCATTTATTTCCATTGAAACACTTAATATTAAACTTTCTATTGCTAATTTGCAGTTTTTATTGGTATTGTATTTATCTATTATTGTTTTTTTGGTATCCTCCACTCCTTCATAAATTTTTGCTATCTTAACAGCCCCTGCCTTTGAAAATGCGTCATTTGCTGTTATTTCTCCAGCATCTATTTTTCTAATCATCTCTAAATCAATAGGCCCATGTAAAATTCCAATTGCTCCAATACATGCATCAAAACCTCCAACGATAATTCCATTTCTTATAAGCAGTGTTACGGTGTTTGAAGAGACATCTGAAAGGACAAAATCATTAAATCCAAATTTTTTATGAGCGTAGTAGGCAATTGAAACCTTCTCCGGAGATGCAATATGGGAATACAACGCTCTAAATCTTTCATCTAAACATTCAATTCCTCTATGCAATCCTGGTATAACTACTGTCTGAATTCCTGAATCTTTGATCTCATCATAAACTTTTGTTCCTCCTCCAATTTTCTCCCCTGCTCCTTCTACGCTTAAAACTCCTCTGTTTCTAACTCTTTCTATTGGTAAGATTTTATCTATACCATCTCCCATGGAATATGTTAAAGCGATTAGATCGATGTTTTCTAGTGGAATATATTTCTTTAATTCTTCTAAATAAGATTTTTCTTTAAGTTCTGTTCTTTTTAGTTTAAATATTATCTTTTTTCCGTTATTTTTTATGCATGTTGTTATTCCAGATGTTCCATGATCTATTCCTACTGTTATCATGCAAATTCCTCCACATCAATCTTGTTTATTGATTCTGATTACGCAAATTTTATATAACTTATTGATTATCCTTTTTATTAATATTATACATTAGAATGTTGAGTTTATGATAATTTTAAGATTAACCAAAAATAATTAACAATAAATTAAAATTAAATGGAGAGTCAAATGTGATAGCTTTTAACGATTAAAGGGGTAATTATGGACAAATTTGATACATTTCTATCAATCTTTTTAATATTTATCTTCTCTTTCGTATTTTTGCCCATCGTTTATATGATCTTAAACCCAGGAGATCTATCTCAACTACTTGATAAAGAAGTTATCGAAGCGTTTAAGACAACACTACTGGCTGGGGTTGTCGCTACGTCAATAGCGTTAATCTTTGGAATTCCCACTGGATATATCTTAGCAAGGCATGAATTTACATTTAAAAATTTTATTGAAGCAGTTTTGGACTTACCAATGGCTATTCCTCACAGTGTTGTTGGGATTATGATTCTATCTTTTATTTATGGTGTTGATTTTATAAAATTTATTGGAGAGTATATAGTTGACAACTTTTGGGGGATTGTTGTTGTTTATCTTTTTGTTGGCATTCCTTTTATGATCAACAGTATAAGAGATGGCTTTTTAAGTGTTGATGAAGAAATAGAATATGTTTCGAGAACTCTCGGAGCTTCTAAACTAAGAACATTCTTTGAAATTTCTATTCCGTTAATAAGAAATAATATTATTTCTGGAACTATTTTAAGTTTTGCAAGAGGAATTAGCGAAGTTGGAGCCCTGTTGATCATTGCATACTATCCAAAAACTGTTCCTATCTTAATCTATGAAAGATTCATGAGTTTTGGATTGAATGCCTCTAAACCCATATCTGTTGCAATGATCGTGGTAAGTGTTGTATTATTTGCACTTTTCAGAATGTTTGGGACAACAAATCGTAAAGATAAAAGAAAATAAAAAATAGCAAACAAAGGAATAGACAAAGTTCATCTAATATACTAAAATACAAATATAAGCTATTAGCAATACAGTTATGTGAATTACTATTAAATTCAAATTCATTTGCGTAATATATAAATAATCGCGAGTAAAATCTATCATTATCGATCATTATAATCTACTGACTTAATTAAATTTGAATAATCTAATAGGTCAATTTAACTTACTGATTTAGATACAGGCAACTTTATCAAAACAATTATTTATCAAAATTAACAAGTATTTAAATGAAAATTAAATAAAAGTTTAGGCCTTTTACAATATAACGGGTGGTGCTCAGTGGAACAGTTTGTTGATATAATAAAAGATGCCCTTGTAGTAATCGCTTCTTTTGGAATTATTGTTGCCTCATATCGTCTCTGGGTAGAAAAAGACAGAAAAAATATGATATATGCACGAATTCATATATTGGGAGTTATCGACTGCGCATGCTTTTTAATTTTTCTTGCTCTCGGAGAAACGTTATTAGCGTTTGTTTATTTAATATTGGCTCCATTTTTAGCCCATGCAATAGCCCACGCAGCATACAACGATAAACTTCCAGAATAATAAATAAAACCAAATATAATATTACCAACTATCTTCTATCCATTATTTTTTATTTTTATTTTTTCAAAATTTTAATTATTAACTCTAACTATTTAATTTGTATATCCATATTTATAGTTGTAATAATAATTAAACCTTTAACTAAATTATAACTTAATGAACCAATCATATGAACTATTTATAACCCAAAAACAATAATAAGAAAAACTACTTACAAACATTAACAAACATTAATAATAAATAAATCGAAGCACAAATTCATAATAAAGTTATTTAAAGTCAATAAAACGAATGTGGAATCATGACTGCATTGATAATATGTGAAAAGCCAAGTGTTGCTAAAAAGATAGCTAATGCTTTAGGAAAACCAAAGAAAAAAAGCATTGATGGAGTTCCATACTATGAATTAGAAAGAGACGGGAAAAAAATTATAGTGGCAAGTGCAGTCGGGCATCTCTTCACCTTGGTTGAGAATGAAAATAATGAATTTGGAAAATATCCTATCTTTGATATAAAATGGGTGCCTGCAAGTGTTGATAAGGGAAAAGAATATGTTAATAAATACATAAAGGCATTAAAAAAACTATCAAAAGAGGCAGATGAATTTTATATAGCAACAGATTGGGATATTGAAGGGGAGTTAATTGGTTATCATGCGTTAAAATACTGCTGTGGAAGAGAAAAAGCAAAGAGAATGAGATTCTCATCCTTAACAAAAAAAGAGATAGTTAAGGCATTTGAAAATCCAGATGAGATTGATTACGGCTTAGTTGATGCAGGAGAGAGTAGGCATATTTTAGATTGGTATTTTGGTATAAATCTGTCGAGAGCTTTAATGAATGCTATAAGGGCTGTGAATAGATGGAAAACGATGAGTGTCGGAAGAGTTCAAGGTCCTGCATTAGCGTTTTTAACTGAAAGAGAGTTGGAAATTAAAAAATTTATTCCTAAGCCATACTGGGTTATTGAAGCACTATTAAAAGATAATTTAAAAGCTATTCATGAAAAGGAGAAATTTTGGGATGAAAAAGAAGCAAAAAGTGTTTATGAAAAAATAAAAGATGAAAAATCTGCCAAAGTTGTTGAAATAAAGAAGACAAAAAGAAGGATAAAGCCACTTCCACCTTTTGACTTGGGAACTTTACAGAGAGAGGCATACAGTTATTTTAAAATATCTCCAAAGGAAACGCAAGAAATTGCTCAAAGATTATATGAACGAGCTCTGATCAGCTATCCAAGATCATCAAGCCAAAAACTTCCAAAAGACAGAAAGTATTTGGAAGATATTTTGAATATAATAAAGAATCATCCAATTTATGGAAAATGGGCTGAGAAAATATTAGAGAAGAATTTAAAACCAGTTGAAGGTAAAAAAGATGATCCAGCACATCCAGCCATACATATAGTAGATATTCCAAAAGAAGAACTTTCAGAGAAAGAGAAGAAGATTTATGATTTAATTGCAAGAAGAACTTTATCTGCTTTCTGGGATAATGCAGAGAGAGAATATTTAAACGTAAAAATTGACATTAAAGGAGAGAAATTTAAATTATCTGGTTCAAGAACCGTAAAAGAGGGCTGGCATGAAATTTATTACTTCCCAAAATTTGATGAGATTGAATTGCCCCCATTAAAGAAAAATGACATAATTAAAGTTGAAAAGATAACAATAACAAGAAAAGAAACACAACCACCAAAGAGATACACTGTTGCAAGTATAATTAAGGAATTAGAGAAAAGAGGGCTTGGGACTAAATGTTTAACAGCAAAGACATTAATTAAAGTTAAAATTGATAATGAAATCAAATATATGGAGATTGAGAAATTATTTGAGTTGTTAAATGAAAAATATAAAGAGAAAAATATTGAGTTAGCAGTAAATAACAAAGACATAAAATGTTTCTCATTTAATTATAAAGATGAGGTTGAGAGCAGTTTTAAATTTATAAGTAGGAGAAAATTAGAGAAGGATGAGAGCGTCTATAGAATCGAATTTGAAGATGGTAGTTTTATTGAGGCAACAGAAGAGCATCCAATTTTAATATATGATAACGGAGATTTTAGATACGTTAAAGCCAATGACTTGAAAAAAGGTATGAAAACTATCTCATTTACAGATAATAAAGATTTTATTACAAAAACAATCTCAAATATTAGAAAAATCAACTACAACGGATATGTTTATGATATTATCAACTCAGAATATTTAAACTTTATTGCCAACAACATAGTTGTTCATAATTCAACAAGGGCAGAGATCATAGACAAATTAATAAAAAGGGGCTATGTTGTTGATGACGGCTCTTTAAAAGTAACTGATTTAGGGATTTCAGTAATTGAAACACTGAAAAGGTTCTGCCCAGAGATTGTTGATGAAAAGATGACAAGGGACTTAGAGGAGAAGTTGGAAAAAATACAGTTTAGAAAGATTAAAAAGGATGAGGTTTTAGATGAGGCAGAAAATAAATTAAGGAAAATATTAGAAGAGTTTAAAGAAAAAG
The DNA here is from genome assembly GCF_000024625.1 of Methanocaldococcus vulcanius M7. Taxonomy (NCBI): domain Archaea; kingdom Methanobacteriati; phylum Methanobacteriota; class Methanococci; order Methanococcales; family Methanocaldococcaceae; genus Methanocaldococcus; species Methanocaldococcus vulcanius. The sequence continues at coordinate 687,903 of NC_013407.1, read as the reverse complement.
AGGAAGATGTTGGAACCTATCTTATTAAAAACTTAGATGCTACAAACAAAAAAGCAAAAATCGTTGGGAAATGTCCTAAATGTGGAGGAGATCTAATCTTAATAAGACATAAAAAGAGCAGGTTTGTTGGCTGTTCTAACTATCCTGAATGTGATGTAAACTATTCCCTCCCAGATAAAGGTAGAATAAAGATTCCAAACAAAGTTTGCAATGCCTGTAAATCTCCTATTTTAAAAATTGGAGATAGAGAGATATGCATAAATCCAGAATGTCCTTTAAAGCAGGTAGAGATTAAAGAAGAAGATAGGATTTGCCCAAAATGTGGAGCTGAATTAATTTTAAAGAAAGGGGTCTATGGAGCGTTTTATGGTTGTTCAAACTATCCAAAGTGTAAATACACAGAACCAATAAATAAAAAAGAAAAAGAGATCGTAGGAAAATGCCCAAAATGTGGAGGGGACTTGGTTGTTAGGGAAGGCAAGTTTGGAAAGTTTATTGGTTGCTCTAACTATCCAAAATGTAAATACACTGAAAAACTAAAAGAGAATGAAAAAAAGGAAAATAAAAAAGGAGAAGATAAAACATAAAATACAAAAAAATAAAAATACGGTGAATTAAATATGGCAACAAAACTGTATGTTGATTTTGGGGGCTATTCAGCAATAGAGAAAGGGAATTTAATTATCCCAAGAGAGAATATTTTAAATAAAAATGACTTTGATGACATTGAGATTGGAGAGGTTGTAGATGTTTATTCAAAGAGAGGAAAATTTTTAGGTAGAGGTTTTAAAAATCCAAGAGAAGTAAGAATAATGACTTTGAGAAAGGAAGATTTAGATGAAAATTATATAAGGGAAAAGATAATTAAAGCAAACGAATACAGATTAAAATTAGGATTTAAAGACACATATAGGATGGTTTATACTCAGTCAGATTGGCTGAACGGCTTAGTTATCGACAAATACAACGACATAGCAACAGTTCAGATATTTAACTATGGTATTGAGAAGATGAAAGATGTCGTTGTTGAAACTCTTTTAGATTTGGGAGTTGATAGCATATACGAAAAAAGTTCTGGGAGAAATAGGAAGAGGGCTGGATTGCCGGAAGTGGAAGGCATATTAGCTGGAGAGAAAACAGAAACCATTATTAAAGAGGGAGAGGCAAAGTTTAAAGTTACCTTTGATGGGCAGAAGACAGGTTTTTTCTTGGATCAGAGGGAGAATAGGTTATATCTTGAGAGGTTTATAAAAGAGGGGGATAGGGTTTTGGATGTATGCTGTTATACTGGGGGTTTTTCTGTTCATGCAGCTATTAGAGGGGCAGAGGTTGTTGGAGTTGATCTATCAAAAAAAGCCCTAAAAACTGCTGAGGAGAATATGGAGTTAAACAATATTCCAAAGGATAAATATGAGTTTATAGAAGGGAATGCATTTAAAATTATGGAAGAGTTTATAGAAGACGGAGAGAGGTTTGATGTCGTTATATTAGACCCCCCTGCTTTTGCCCAATCAAAGAAGTCATTAAAGTCCGCTATTAGGGGCTATCATATGTTAAATAGGTTGGGAAGTAGGTTAACGGATAGGATGTTGATCACTTGTTCCTGCTCTCAGCCAGTAGAGCCGGATGCTTTTAAAGCATTAGTTATAGATGCCTGCTTAAAGGCAAAGAAATGGGCTAAAATAGTAAGATATGGTTCTCAAAGTCCAGATCATCCTATAACTTCCAAAGGGACTGAATATTTAAAGTGTTTATTTTTAAGTTTAGAGTGTATTTAGTGATTTTAAATTTTATAGATATAGATTAAAAGATAGTATTATTGATCATTTGTATTATTTTTATTCTTGGTGAAATTATGAAAGTTATAGGTAAAATTGGAAAAAGTGGCAATATAAAAATTGATGAAAAAGCGAAATTTCCAATAATTTTGGATAACATTGCGAAAAAGGCAGATATTGCTGAGGGAAAGAGAGCAGTTGAAGATATTATAAGAGTTATTTATAGACATCAACCAATATCAACAAAAAAGATCGCTCAAAAGACGAGGTTGCCTTTACCAATAGTGGCTAAGGTAAGAACGCTCTTAGAAAGAGAGAAAATGTTAAAAAGAACTAATAGGGGGGCTAAACTAACGGAGTTGGGAATAAAATTTGCTGAAAATTTTTTAAAATTAAAACATAAGAGATCTCTAACTTGCGATAAATGCAAAGGTAGAGGAATTGTCTTAGATGAGTTTTTTGAAAATATTTTAGATAAGGTTAAAGTTTGGGCAGAAAAAAGACCACTGGTCGATACTTCAATAGATCAATCGTTTGCCACACCTGAAACTGCAACATATAGAACTGCGTTAATGTATGAGAGAGGGGATCTTGAGGGAAAGAGGATTTTATTTGTAGGAGATGATGATTTAACATCTCTTCCAACTGCTTTAACGCACATGCCTGAGGAAGTTGTAGTGGTTGATATTGACGATAGGATTTTAACCTTGATAAATAAATTCTCAAAAGAGGAAGGAGTGGAGATAAAAACCATAAAACATGATTTAAGAAAACCGATTCCAACATCTTTGAGGGGAAGATTTGATGTGATCTCAACGGATCCTCCTTACACCACTAACGGATTGAAGCTGTTCTTATCAAGAGGGATCGATGCGTTAGGAAAGGATGGGATTGCGTATCTCTCCTATTCCCACAAACCAATAAATGAGTGGCTTTTAGTTCAGAAAGCTATTACTGATATGGGATTTGTTATATCTGAGTTAATTCCAAACTTCAATTATTATGAGGGTAGTGAGATCATTGCCAATACAACATTCATTGCAAGATTAATCGGAAGAGATTTAAAGCCCGTTATTGGTGATACAGAGAACATATACACGGGCTTAGTTAAACCAGTTGTAAGGTATTATAAATGCCTAAAATGTGGAAAGGTTTATAAAGTTGGAAAAGATATTAAAAAAATTGAAGATCTGGTTTGTAGTTGTGGAGGAAAGAAGTTTAAGATGATAAAAAGAGAGAAGATAAAGGAATAATAACAAATAAATAACAAATAAAAGTTAATGATAACAATAAAGTTTGATTAAAGAATGTCAACATCATCATCACTTGGTATGTATCTTCTTAATTTTTTTCCAGGTCTTAGGCCATATAATAAAGCCCTATCAGTATAATTTAAAATTAATGGCATTAATTCCTCTCCTTTAATGCGAAGGTGCCCTTTTGAACAACTAACTTCATTAAAGTTTTCAACATCATCAATCCTAATGTTTTTTCCAAAGATTATTATTGGAACGCTCTCTCCTGAGTGTATCAGCCCCCCAACGGAAGGTGTGGAATGATCAGCAGTGATCACCAATAGATCATCTTCTCTGAGTTTTAGTTTTCCAATAGATTGATCTATTTTTTCAATAACTTTTACTTTATTCATTGGATTTTTAGTATGGGCAGCTTCATCTGTATCTTTTGTATGAAGATGGATAAAATCATAATCCAATTCTGGAATTAAATCTATTCCCTCTTCAAAACTGTTAATTCTTATGAAATCCATACCTAAAAATTTAGCCAGCCCTTTAAAAAGAGAACTTTGTGCCAATATAACCGAACTTATTCCCCATCTTTCTTTAAAATCTTCAACTTTTTTATATCTTGATGCCCACTTTGTTAGTAAAAAGTTTGCAGGCATTTTTTCAGATTTTCTTCTTTTTTTGTTTATTTTATGGTTTTCTAATATTTTATGCACATTTAATAAATACTTATTAAGTGCTTTTGCAGTATCTTTCGCTTTGCTATACTCAACTTCTCCATTGCATAATTCTTTTATTGGTTGAACTTTCATAACATACCTATTTTTATAAAACGGGTCTGAATCAGAGATTTTATCAGAGATCCATCCATTTCTTTCTTTTATTTTTAATATAAAGTGAACATCAAAAGAGTAAAATAGTTCAAACTCATACCCATCTATACAAGTCGGTAATTCTTTAATGAGTTTTTCTATTTCTTCTTTATCTATATCTTTCGTTCTTCTATCTACTACCAAAAATCCCTTATCATCTTTTTTCACAAAGCCCAATGATGCCCTTAAATATATTGCATTATTCTCTATCTCGATATTCTCTCCTAAGGCCTCTATAACTCCTCTTCCTGGAAATTCATGTAGCGAATACCCCCACAGTAGGAAATGAGCAACTTCTGTTCCTAAGGGGATCCCTTCCTTGTAGGGAGTTAACAACCCACACATTCCTTTTTTAGAGAGTGTATCAAGATTTGGTGTCTTAGCATACTGTAAAGGGGTTTTATTATTTAAAATTTCAGAAGATCTGTCTCCTAATCCATCTAATAGTATTATAATCGCTCTCATTGTATCCCTGGATTAATTTGATTAATAATTTGATTAAATTCGGATGTGGATAAGTTTGAAGTAATTAAAACTAATTAAATGAAAAATTGAAAATAACATGTATATGTTAATTAATTTAAAATAAATTCAAAGATTGCATTTTTGTTGATTACCTACGTTATTTAACAATAAACTAAAAGAATTTGGTGTTGTATCTTATTAATTCTATGTTTCCGTTTTTCCTACTTTTATAGTTATGCCGATTAATTATTTAATTAATAATTTAAATTATCAAATTATCTGTTTAACGATGTTTAAGTAGTTAAAATTCCCTTCATATCCCTTTTTTAGTATTTCAATAGATGCGGGAAGGATATAATTGTTAAGCATATCTTCTATTTTTTCCTTTTCAAATATCACTTTTCCTTCCTTGTCTCGATAGTTGCCACTGAACACGCATGAAAATTGTTTCTCTCCCTGTTCCCATTCATCTCCAATGATCTCTTTGATCTTTTTTCCTTCTTTTATGTCTCTAACTGGTAAAAGTAAATCAACGTTAAACTCCCTGCAAATTCTTTCATAAGCATTTAAAACTTCTTCAATTTGGTCAATTTTAAAATCTCCGTTATGATGAAGTCGCTCTCCACTAATTATCTTACTCCCGAGGTGTTTTGCAGTTGGAATCCTTATTATTCTTAAATATGCATGGCATCCTATACATGGGCTATAATAGCCATATTTTTTGAATAATAGAACTACCCATCGTCCATTTAGGGCATTCCAAAGTTTTGGTTCGAATATAAAATGTAAAGGCAATAAAATACTATCTTTTGAAATTTCCTTCATTCTTTTATTTGTAATTTCCCAATTTTTATAAAAAATATTAATATTCCCATAATCGGTTCCCGTGAATGCAACTATTGGTAAAATAACCTGATTTCCATCTTCAACTGCCTTTATTATTGCTGCCACACTATCTCTTCCGGAAAACTCTCCAACAGCAATATCTTTCTGTTTTATACCATTTTCCTCTAAGATCTTTAAAGTATCCTCTGAAAGATCCAGAGTGTTAAATGACTTCTTAAAATCTATAAAGTTTAAATTTCCATTTAAATCATTAAAAATCACAATCTCACCCTTTAATATATTGTTATCTTTGTTAAATGGAGGAATGTCTCCTCTTAAATTTTGTAGTCCTTATTAGAAAAGTTGTGGTTATCGACACTATTAAAGTAATCAATTAACATCTTTTCAGTTTTTAAAATCGATTCAATCTCCATTAACTCAATTAAGAACAATTTGCACTTAATATTTAAAAGTTCGTCAAGTATTGGCCTTAAATTTTTTAAATCTTTTGGAGGAAGGTGTTTCCCATTAATTTCTATCTCGTAGATATGGGCGTTATAAATCCTATCTGAACAGATCTCCAAAAATTCTAATCTTTTGTTGTAAGGGATATGCCCTACATCGTATGTTATATGACAATCTACCTCATCAGCAATATCTATTAGGTTATCGGGATTTGAAGAAAATCCCTTTCTTAGATTTTCAATACATAGCTTTATTCCTTTTTTATCTGCAAAATCATTAACAATGGATAAATTTTCAATTAAATCGTCCCTATTAACTGTTTTATTCTTTCCATTATGTAAATGGACTGTTAAATAACCACACCCATCTATGGTCTGAATAATATTCTTTAATATAAAAACACTATCTTTTTTATCTAAATTTAAAATTGGAGCGTGATAACCAATGATATTTTTCTCTTTTACAATTTTCGGGTAGAAATGTAGTCCCCAATCCACCAGTTTATTTTTAAATTTATCTTGAAAGGTGGATTTATCCTTATAACGCATGCAAATTGCAATCATGCTATCACATAACTAACTAATTGAAATTAAAATATATAAAATTGCATATTAGAAAAGATAATAACCTCGGGACAAAAAACCCCTATACAAAATATTTAAAAAAATTATTAAATATGAAAATATAATTTTACTAATACTAAGGTGTGTTTAAGGACTAATCAAAAACTTAAATCATCTCAATAAATGCCTCCAATCTTGTCTTTAATTGCTCTTTATCGCTCTCAGAGTAGTCAGTTTCAATTCTTATGACTGGAATACCCCCCTCTTTTAAGGCCTCCTCTACCTTAGCTCCCTCAACGTTGAATGTATGGCAATACTGTAAAGTGTAGTAAACAACCCCGTCAACATCCAAGTCCTTAACCAATCTCTTTATATTCTCGATTCTTTCATCATTTTTGAATCTACAAGCACAGGGGATTTTAAAGTATCTTTTTGCAATATCCTCTATACTATAACCTTCAACATAATTTTCAAAGAATCTTGTTCCCGTGCAACTCTCTTCTCCTACAACTATTCCACCAACCTCTTCAATTATCTCGACAATCTTATTGTTTCCTGCAACCATCGGACATCCAGTTATTAAGATCCTTTTACCTTCATAACCCTCTCCTTTTTTAACTCTCTCCTCTAACTCTTTAATTAAGTCCTCTAAAACCTCAATTGTATCATCAACATCCAATAAGTAAGCAAATTGGAAAAGTTTTAAAACATCTAAACCTTTAATAGGGGCTGGCTTAGCCCTTCTTAACTCGTAGAGTTTATAAAACAGTTCTCTAATTTTATTTACCTTATCAACCATCTCTTTTAATTTTTCTTCAGTTATCTTATTTCCTGTTTCTTTTTCAACCAACTCCTTTAATTTTTCAACTTCTTTAATCCAGATTTCTAAAGAGGCATCGTCTTTCATATGAGGGAGGTGCATTACATGCATAGGAACTAAATTTTCCATCAATTCAAACATCTTCTTCTTTCCCTCACAGGTAGTTTCTCCAATAACTATATCAGAGGCCTCAAAGTAAGGGCAGGTTTTTGCTTTTTTAAAACCATAAGATGATTTTATTAAAGGGCAGAGGTTTCTTGGTAGGTCTTCTTCTGCTATTGGAATTGTATCATTTTTTCCTCCACATAAACCGACTGGAATCGCATTTCCTGCTAAAATAATTTCTATTGGAACATATGCACAAAACATTCCAAAGACCTTTCTTCCTTCTTCTTTTTGCTTGTAGAGCTGTTCTTTTCTATTTGCAAATTTTTGCATTAACTTTTCAATTGCCTGTGTCTTCATCTTCTCACCATTAATGTTTTTAATCGGTATGTTAGGTATTAGTTTTTTTAATATTATCTCACTTAATTTCTGAGAACTCATTAAAAGGATAGTGTTTTGACCATAAAAATATTATTTTTAAAATCTTAATTGGGAAGAAGTTATAACAAAATTTTATACCATAAATTTATATGTTCAATCATATGGAAATACAATATAAGATTTACTAATATCATTTATAAGATTTTCTATTTGAAATCAAATGGAATTTTTTAAATAGTAGATAATAAAAACACTTATTGGAAATTGAAATGTATATATTAGTTTTTTTAATAGGTGAAAGGATGGAATGGGAACCGAAAATTATTGGATTTTGTTGCAATTGGTGCACCTATGGAGGAGCAGATACAGCAGGAGTAGGGAGAATGCAGTATCCTCCAAGTATAAGAATAATAAGGGTTATGTGCTCTGGAAGAATCGAGCCCTCACTTATTTTAAAAGCATTTAAAGAGGGAGCAGATGGCGTTTTTGTTGGCGGTTGCCACTTAGGGGACTGCCACTACGATGCTGGAAACTACAAATGGCAAAGAAGAGCTATTTTTTTAAAGCAACTATTGCCAGAGTTTGGAATTGAGCCAGAAAGATTTAGATTTGAATGGATCTCTGCTTCAGAAGGAGAGAAATTCCAAAAAACCATGATTGAGTTCCACAACACAATAAAATCCCTTGGACCCTTAAAATTAAATGAAAAATTAAAGGAATAACAAAAGAGTTAAAACTAAAACTTAAAAATTATAATTAATGGATTAATTTAATTAATTAAGTTAATAAATTAATTGAACCAACTAAAAAATGGTGGTTAAATGTTAAAATTAGCTACTACATGGCTTGGATGTTGTTCTGGATGCCATATAAGCTTATTAGACCTACATGAAGAGTTATTAACTCTCTTAAAAAAGGTAGAACTTGTCCATTGCCCAGTATTGATGGATGTTAAAGAGATTCCGAATGATATTGATATTGCATTGATAGAGGGAGGAATAAGAAATAAAGAAAACGAAGAAATCGCAAAAGAGATGAGAAAAAAGGCAAAAATAGTCATTGCCTTTGGAACCTGTGCAGTGTTTGGAGGAGTTCCAGGACTTGGAAATTTATACTCAAAAGATGAAATTTTAGAAAAAGTGTATAAATCAACCCTATCAACAAAGAATGATGAAGGAATCATTCCTAATGAAGAAGTTCCTCCACTAACATCAAGAGTTAAGCCCCTTTCAGAGGTTATAGATGTTGATTACTTCATCCCAGGTTGTCCTCCAGATCCAGAACTCACAGCAAAGGTTTTAAGTGCATTATTGGAAGGTAAAAAACCAGAACTCCCAAAGAAAAATCTATGTGAAGAGTGTCCAAGAAAGAAAAGCAATGAGGGAATTTCAATAGAAAAGATAAAAAGGAAATTCGAAGGAAAGCCAGATCCAGAAAGATGTCTTTTAGAGCAGGGGTATCTTTGCTTAGGTGTTGCAACAAGAGCAGGATGCAACGCTGCATGTCCGAGAGTAGGGGTTCCATGTAGTGGTTGCAATGGAGCGACAGATGTTGTTACAGATCAGGGGGCTAAGATGATCTCTGCCCTATGTTCTGACTTTGGAGTGAATAAAGATAAAGAAACCGATCCAACAATACTTCCAAACTCAATAAAAGACAAGATCGGGAGTTTTTACAAATTTACACTTCCAAGTGCTTTAATACCCGGTAAGATCAAGTGATATTCAAGGTAGTGATTTGGTGATATGATGGTAAAGTTGAGTGTTGAGCCAATTACAAGAGTTGAAGGACATGGAAAGATAACGATCTCCTTCGATGAAAATGGAAACTTGGATAAAGTTCATTTTCACGTTGTTGAAGTTAGGGGCTTTGAAAAATTTTTAGAAGGAAGATACATAGAGGATGCACCGATCTATACACCAAGAATTTGCGGTATTTGCCAAGTATCTCATCATTTGGCAAGTGCTAAGGCAGTTGACATGATATTCAATGTAAAAATTCCAGAAACAGCAGAACTTCTAAGAAATTTAATGCATCAAGGAGCAACCATACACAGCCATGCTTTACACTTTTATTTCTTAGCAGCCCCCGACTTGATGTTTCCAACTACGGATGATATTCTAAAAAGAAATATCTTGGGAATAGCAAAAGAACATCCAGAAGTTGTAAAAGAGGCAATAGAACTAAGAAAAATAGGGCAGACAATAGTCAAAACCGTTGGAGGAAGAGCAATTCACCCTGCCACAGCAGTTGTTGGAGGACAGTCAAAACCACTTACAGAAGAAGAAAGGGATAAACTATTAAAACTGTCAGATCGGGCTATCGAATTGGCGGAAAAGTCCATTGAAATTGGAAAAAAACTGATTGAAAATATAAAAGAAAACAACCTGTTAGATATTGGCTACTTTGAGTCCTATCACATGGGAATGGTAAATAAAGGAACTCATGAACTCTACGATGGAATGTTAAGAGTTGTAAATCCTAAAGGAAAAGTAGAATATGAATTCAATCCAAAAGATTATTTACAATATATTGCTGAAGAAGTTAGACCATATTCCTACTTAAAATTCCCATATTTAAAAGATAAAGGTCCAGAAGATGGAATATATCGAGTAAATAGCTTATCAAGATTGAATGTTTCAGATAAAATGGCAACTCCATTGGCACAGAAATATTATAAAGAGTTTATTGACACGTTTGGAAAACCGTGCCACTATCCTATCTTATTTAACTATGCAAGATTAATTGAAATCCTCTCTTCCGCAGAAAAAGTAAAAGAACTTTTAGAAAACGATAAGATCGTTGATACAGACATCAGAGCTGAGCCAAATGAAATAACAGGAGAAGGTGTTGGTTGTGTAGAAGCACCAAGAGGAACCCTTATTCATCACTTCAAGACAGATGAGCAGGGGATAATAACAGACGTTAATTTAATAGTTGCAACAGTGCAAAACAACCCTGCCATGGACATTGGAGTAAGAAAAGTAGCTGAAAAATATATCAAAAATCCAGAAGATGCAAAACCAAATGTTTTAAATTATATGGAGATGGTTATTAGGGCTTATGACCCTTGTTTATCCTGTGCAACTCATATAATTGGTAAAAAAACTAACAATGAGGATAAACTAACCTTAGAAATCATTCAAAATAAAAATAATAAAATATCAAAAAAGATAGTGGGATAGTTATGAGCATAGTGATTCAGAGGGATGTTTGTTTGGTTTGTTATGCTTGTCAGGCGGAGTGTCCTACTGGGGCGATTGATATAGATAGTTTTAGGGTTTGTGATTTGTGTATGGAGTGTGTTATGGTTTGTCCGACTGGGGCTTTGATGGAAGAAGAGATTGAGGTTAATGGGAAGAAGTTGAAGAGGGTTAATTATTTGGCTCATAAGTGTGAAAAGTGTGGGGCTTGTGCTAATGCTTGCCCTATTGGTATAAAGAGGGTTGATGATACTTTCCCTTACTCGAAGGGGCATTGTGTTCTTTGTCAGAAGTGTATTGACGTCTGCCCAATAGAGATCATCTCAATACCTGGAGTGATTGATAAACCGAAGAAGGAAGTTAAAGCTCCAAAAGAACCAATTGTCGTTACTGATGATTGTGTGGGTTGTGGAGTTTGTGTTCCTGAGTGTCCTGTAGGAGCTATAACGTTAGAGGATGGTAAGGCGGTTATTGATAAGAGTAAGTGTGTTTATTGTAGTATTTGCGCTCAAACGTGTCCGTGGAATGCAATTTTCGTGGCTGGAAAGATTCCTAAAAAAAGGAGGAAAGAGGTTAAAAAATTCGAAGTTGATGCAGAAAAATGCGTTTACTGCTTAAAATGCGTCGAAATCTGCCCAGGAGATATGATCAAAGTTGATGAAAACAACATGATCGTAGTGCCACCAAAATCATGCCCCGCCTGTAAACTCTGCGTTAACACCTGCCCAGTTAATGCTTTAGATTTAGAGGTTAAACTAAGCTCCCCACACCCAATAACTGACGAGGGTTTAGTCATCGTAGAAGAGGACTTTGACGTATTGAAAAAATGTGCCTCCGTCTGTCCAACAGAAGCAATCATCGTTGATGAAGAGAAAAGAGAAGTAAGAATGTGCATCGTCTGCGGAGCTTGCACCGTCGCATGCCCAACAGGAGCTCTAAAACTTGGTAAAATAGAACACAACGGAAAAGAATACAACAGAATCGAATTCAGCCCATACTTGTGTGATAAATGTGGAAAATGCGTAGAAGTCTGCCCAATGAAAACACTACGACTATCAAGAGGCAAACTACCACTAAAAGGATACTGCGTAATGTGCCTACTCTGCCTAAGCATAGCAGAAAAAGAAAAAAAAGAGAAAAAAATACTCCAACTAAAATAAAAAAAGAAAAGAAAAAATAAAGAAAAAATAGATGTGTTTTTTCAAGTTAAAATTTTGCTTCAAATTTTACACCTTACCTTATTAGAAAATCTAATTAGTATATTAAAGGTGATATTATGGAAGAACCAAGGATCGGTGTTTATGTGTGCCACTGTGGAGTTAATATCGGAGGAGTTGTAGATTGTAAAGCAGTGGCAGAATTTGCTAAAACATTAAAAAATGTTGTAGTTGCAAGGGACTATAAATATATGTGTGCAGATCCCGGACAAGAGATGATTAAAAGAGATATTAAGGAATATAACTTAAACAGAGTTGTTGTTGCTGCGTGCTCTCCAAGATTACATGAGCCAACATTTAGGAGATGTGTTGCAGAGGCAGGATTGAACCCATTCTTATTCGAGTTTGCAAATATACGAGAGCACTGCTCATGGGTTCATATGCACGAGCCAGAAAAGGCAACAGAAAAGGCAAAGGACTTAGTTAGAATGGCTGTTGCTAAGGCAAGATTATTGGAGCCGTTAGAATTTATTAAGGTAGGAGTTACAAAGAGGGCTTTGGTTATAGGAGGAGGGGTAGCAGGAATTCAGGCAGCTTTGGATTTAGGAGATATGGGATTTGAAACAATATTGGTCGAAAAATCCCCTTCCGTCGGAGGAAGGATGGCTCAATTAGATAAAACATTTCCAACTAATGACTGCTCTATCTGTATATTAGCCCCTAAGATGGTTGATGTTGCAAAACATCCAAATGTTAAACTCTATGCCTACTCAGAAGTTGTAGATGTCCAAGGATACATTGGAAACTTTAAAGTCAAAATCATGAAAAAACCGAGATATATTGATGAAACAAAATGCACCGGTTGTGGGCAGTGTGCTGAGGTTTGCCCAATAGAAGTCCCCAACGAGTTTGATATGGGTTTGGGAATGAGAAAAGCAATATATAAACCATTTCCACAGGCAGTTCCATCAAAATATACAATAGACAAAGAACACTGTATTGACTGTGGTTTATGTGCCAAAGTTTGCGGTCCAAATGCGATCGACTACGATCAAAAACCGGAGTTTATTGACGTTGAAGTTGGAACGATAATCTGTGCTATCGGATACGATCCATTTGATCCAACGGTTAGAGAAGAGTACGGCTATGGAGTTTATGATAACGTTATAACTGCCCTTGAATTGGAAAGAATGATAAACGCCTCAGGACCAACAGGTGGAAAAGTTATCAGATTGAGCGATGGAAAAAAACCAAAAAGGATAGCTTTTATCCAATGTGTTGGTTCAAGAGATGCAAAAGTTGGGAATAGGTATTGCTCTAACGTTTGCTGTATGTATGCCATGAAAAACTCGCAATTAATTAAAGAAAAAGCTCCAGAGACAGATATTGACATCTACTATATGGATATAAGGGCATTTAGTAAAGGTTATGAGGAGTTCTATGAAAGAAGTTCCAAGCAGTATGGAATTACATTCATAAGAGGAAGGCCTGCTGAGATATTAGAAGATCCAAAGACAAAAAATCTTATTATTAGAGCAGAAGACACATTATTAGGAGAAATTATAGAAAAAGAATATGATTTAGTTGTTTTATCAGTTGGAATGATTCCAACAAAATCAGCAGATCAAATTCAGAGAATCTTAGGCATTTCAAGAACACCAGATCAGTTTTTCATGGAGGCACATCCAAAATTAAGGCCAGTTGATACAGCAACAGATGGTGTTTATTTAGCAGGAGCTTGCCAAGGTCCTAAAGATATTCCTGCATCCGTAGCCCAGGGCTCCGCAGCAGCGTCAAGAGCGGCTATTCCATTATCTAAGGGAGAAGTTGAAGTGGAACCAATTGTCGCAACTGTAAATAAAGAAATATGTGGGGGTTGTGGGGTTTGCGTTAAGCAGTGTCCTTATGGAGCTCCGAGATTAATTGAAGAGGACGGAAAGTTGGTTTGTGATGTCATTGCGGCATTATGTAAAGGATGTGGAACTTGCGTTGCTGGATGCCCAAGTGGTGCGTTAGAGCAGAATCACTTCAAAACAATACAACTCTATAAGCAAATTGAGGGAGCATTTAAAGATCCTGCATAATTTTTCCCTTTCTATCTTAATTCATTTTCTTACTTTGTTTTATTATCTCTTTCCCTTATATCCAATTTCAAGTTATCCAATTTATTGATAATTTATTGATTAGGGTTATTTACTCAAATGAAAATGAAAGGTGAAACAATGAAGGAGATAAAAAATGTTGTCTGTCCATTCTGCGGAACTTTATGTGATGATATTGTAATTATCTTGGATGATGATGGACATATCGTAGGAACAAGACACGCGTGTAGGATTGGAAACGCTAAATTTATGCATTTTGAAGGGGCTGTTAGATACACAGAACCATTGATGAGAGAAAATAAAAAAGATGATTTTAAAAAAGTTGATTACGATACAGCAATAGAAGAGACAGCAAGATTGTTAGCTGAATCGACTCTTCCATTAATATATGGATTCTCCGCAACTGAATGCCATGCACATGCTTGTGGTATCGAATTAGCGGAACTTATAGGAGGAATTGTAAGTAATACAGCAGAAGTTTGTCATGGACCAAGTGTCTGGGCATTGCAAGATGTTGGTTATCCAATTTGCACATTAGGAGAGGTTAAAAATAGAGCTGATGTTGTTATCTTTTGGGGTTCTAATCCAATGCATGCCCACCCAAGGCATATGAGTAGGTATTCAATATTTGCGAGAGGATTTTTCAGAGAGAGGGGGAGAGAGGATAGGACTTTGATTGTTGTTGATCCAAGGGAAACAGATACTGCAAAGTTGGCTGATATTCACTTACAAGTTGAGCCACATAAGGATTATGAGTTGGTTAGTGCAATGAGGGCTGTATTAAAGGGCTTTGAATTGCAAGTGGATAAAGTTGCTGGCGTTCCAGCTGACTTAATATACGAAGCAGTAGAAGTTTGTAAAAATGCTCAATTTGGAGAGTTATTTTTTGGAATGGGAATGACTCAATCAGGATGTAAGCATAGGAATATTGATAACGCTATTCAGTTGGTTATTGATTTAAACGCATACACAAAATTCGGACTAATGCCAATGAGAGGACACTACAACGTAAATGGATTTAACCAAGTTTGCACATGGATTACTGGATTTCCTTTATGTGTAGATTTTTCAAGGGGCTATCCACGATTTAACCCGGGAGATACAAGTATAACCGATATTTTGATGAGAGGAGAGGCAGATGTTATGTTAAATATTGCATCTGATCCTGGGGCTCATTTCCCACAGAAGGCAGTTGACTATATGGCAAAGATCCCGCTGATCTGTATAGAGCCACATAACTCTGCAACTGCTGAGATCTCAAATATAATCCTTCCTCCTGCAATTGCTGGGGTTGAGACGGATGGAACCGCTTATAGGATGGATGGAGTTCCAGTTCATCTGAAAAAGATTATGGATCCTCCTGATGGAGTTCTGCCAGATAGGGAGATTTTAGAGAGGATTATAAAGAAGATTAGGGAGATGTAGTTTATAATTTATCCAAAATTTTTATTTTTTACATCTTGGTAATACTTTTTGTAATTTTATATTATTATCGTAATAATAATTTTGATTAAGTAGTAAATATTATATATGAAAAGTGGAGGTGATATTAAATGTAGGAAAGTTTTTTTGGTGCGTAGAATGGAGTTGAAACTTAGCGTTAAAAAAATAAACTTGGTAAGACCAGAGGATAATCCAAAAAATAAAAAAGTTGAGATGAATATTGATTGGAATATTGAGTGTGAGATGGTGGATGTTAACTTTTACAAGTATTTTTGTTTAATAGAGATAAAAAATTTCCCGATCTTATTCACAGCAGAAGGATACGTTGAGATAATATATGAAAAGCCCGTTAATCTCTCTGATAAGATATTAAAAGTGATGTTTAAGCATATTTTAACTGTGATGATGGAGATCCTTGGGATAACTAAAACCTACTCAACATCGTTGGAAGAAATAAGTAATTTAGACACTAAAATGGAACAAAAAATTTTAAATTCGGTGAGATGATGAAAATAATTAACACAATTTGTCCAAATTGCAGTGTCGGCTGTGGAGTTGGACTTATAGTTAAAGACGATAAAGTTTTGGGGGTTTATCCTAACAAAAGACATCCAATAAACGAAGGAAAAAACTGTCTTAATGGTAGAACTTGCTACAAAATAATAAATCATGAAAAAAGATTAAAAAATCCATTAATTAAGAAAAATGGTGCCTTTGTTGAAGTTAGCTGGGAAGAAGCGCTAAATTATATTGCCTCTCATTTAAAAAAATATAATGGGGATGAGATAACCTTCATTGCTTCAGGGAAATGCACTAATGAAGATAACTATGCGTTAAAAAAACTGGCTGATGGATTAAAAGCTAAAATTGGACACTGCATATGCAACTCTCCAAAAGTTGATTACGCAGAGATCTCGATCAGTGGAGGTATTGAAGATGCAAAGAATATTGTGATTATTGGAGATGTGTTTTCCGAACATGCGTTAATCGGAAGGAAAGTAATTAAAGCAAAAGATAAAGGGGCTAAGATAACGATTTTTAATACTGAAGAAAGGGAGATTTTAAAACTAAATGCCGACAAATTCATAAAAGTTGATGATTATTCAGATATTGACTTAAACGATTTTAAAGATGATCTAATCATAATCAATGCACCAATTGACACTGACAAATTCAAGAATAACAAATTTAAAAATTTCAAGATCTTGCCAGTGGCTAAACACTGCAACACTGTTGGTGCAACCCTTCTCAACATTCCTGCATTAAACAGAGAAGAATATTTCAACTTATTAAAAGATTCAGAGTTTTTATATATTGTAGGAGAAAATCCTGCTCTTGTTAATAAAAATATTTTAAAAGACGTTGACTTTTTAGTTGTCCAAGATGTTATATTCACAGAAACAGCAGATCTCGCAGATGTTGTTCTTCCAACAAAATGCTGGGCTGAGAAAGACGGAACATTTACAAACTTTGAAAAAAAGATACAACACATAAAAAAAGCAGTTGATCCACAACATAAGGCATTAGAAGATTGGAAAATAATAAAAAAACTGGCTGAAAAACTAAATATCAACTTAGGGTTTGAATCATTCGATGAATTGCATAAAGAGGTTATGAACTATCTTAAAGATCTAAATTGAGGTGATCAATGTGAAATATTTATTGGTTAGATCTACTGACAAAGAGATCTTAAAAAGAGCAGAATGTGGAGGGGCAATAACCTCCCTATTTAAGTATCTTCTTGAAGAAAATATAGTGGACGGTGTTTTAGCGTTAAAAAGAGGAGAAGATATTTATGATGGAGTTCCAGAACTTATAACCGATTCAAAAGAACTACTTAACACTGCTGGTTCTTTACACTGCTCTCCTGTAAACTTTGGAAAATTAATAAGCAAATATTTAAGAGATATGAAAATTGCAGTTCCAACGAAACCCTGCGATGCTATGGCATTAAAAGAACTTTCAAAACTAAATCAAGTCGATCTTAACAACATTTATATGCTGGGATTAAACTGTGGAGGGACTATAAGCCCAATAACTGCAATGAAGATGATAGAGTTGTTCTATAAAGTAGATCCCTTTGATGTGGTTAAAGAAGAAATAGATAAGGGAAAGTTTATAATTAAATTAAAAAACGGAGAGCATAAAGCGATAAAGATAGATGAATTAGAGGAGAGAGGATTTGGTAGGAGAAAAAGTTGTCAAAGATGTGAAGTTATGGTTCCGAGAATGGCAGATATTGCTTGTGGAAATTGGGGGGCTGAAGAGGGATGGACATTTGTTGAAATTTGCTCTGAGAGAGGAAAAGAGTTGATTGAAAATGCTAAAAAAGAGGGTTATATAGAAGTTAAAGAACCTTCCGAGAGAGCTATAAAGATAAGAGAAAAGATCGAAAATTCAATGATAAAGTTGGCTAAAAAATTCCAGAAAATACATTTAGAGGATAATTTTCCATCTTTGGAAGAGTGGAAGAAATATTGGAACAGATGTATAAAATGCTATGGTTGTAGAGATATTTGTCCACTCTGTTTCTGTGAAGATTGTAGATTGGAAAAGGATTATGTTGATGAAAAAGGAAAAATCCCTCCAGATCCGCTTATGTTTCAGGGAATTAGATTGAGCCACGTTTCTCAAAGTTGTATAAATTGTGGTCAGTGTGAAGATGTCTGCCCCATGGATATTCCTCTTGCATATATCTTCCATAGAATGCAGTTGAAAGTTAGAGATGTTTTTGGATACGTGCCGGGAGTTGATGATAAGATTCCTCCTCTCTTTGATTTCGAAAAATAATTATAAAAAATATATTATATATTATATATTGGTTAATTTTATCATTAATCTTACCACCTAATTTTAACTAAAAATCTTAATTAATAATTATTTTTTATTTATTTTTTATTTCAATTATTTTAATAGAGCACCAACACAACAAACAATCTGTGGCTCTTCAGGTATTAGAAGTTTTTTATTTAGTTTTTTTTCGAGCATTTCAGTCAATACTTTATTTTTTGCAACTCCTCCACTAAATACAAGATTTTGGACATTAAGTTTGTTGATCATCGGAACTACCCTATTTACTATACTATCATAGACCCCCATTAGAATATCTTCCTTAGGAACTTTTTTTGATAACAAGCTTATAATCTCACTTTCAGCAAAAACAGCACACATTGAGGAAATTTTAGCGATATTTTCTGATTTATATTTGTTAATCTCGTTTCTATTGATGTTTAATATATCTATTGCTTTTTCTAAAAATTTCCCAGTTCCAGCAGCACATTTATCTGATAAAATAAAATCCAACACTTTTCCATCTTTACCAATTTTTAAAACCTTTGTATCTTGCCCTCCAATGTCTAAAACTCCATCTGCTTCACTAAAAAAATAATTAGCCCCCTTTCCCAGAGCGATAACTTCCGGAACAACGTTATCTGCAAAGCTTATTTTATGCCTTCCGTATCCAGTAGCCACGATCTTTTCTATTGGATATGTGTTTTCAAGTTCATTAATCATTTCTAATAATGTGTTTTCATCTATTACAACTCCTATATTCTCTATTTTATACCAAACGATTTTTTTATCTTCCATTAAAACCATTTTTGTCGTTGTAGATCCAACATCTATTCCCAACTTCATTTTATCATCTGTTTTTATTTTTGTATTAATTTTCAGAGGATACTTGGGTATTAAGATCTATTATTATTTTAAAATCCATACTACGGTAGAGATTCTAACTATGTGGATTTAAATTTTTTGTTAAGAAATTTTAATGAGTATGTATGTTATTAGATGTTCTAATTGCCAATATCAGGATTAGTATATTGAAATATACAAATGTTTATACAGAATTGATACAAAATAAAAATAAAAATTAAATAAAAAAATAAAAAAATTAAAACAACTCATCAAACTACTCGTTAATCAATCTCTCAAAACATTCTTTACAAACGATTTTTCCATTGGCAACTCTTCCTTTTATCTCCATAAAATACTCTCCACATTCTTCACATTTTATCGACTTGTATATTTTTGCTTTTTTTGGTGGGTTTATATCTATCCACTCTAAATTCAGTAATTCTTTCTCAGGGGTTTTTAATACCTTATCAATAATTTTTTCTCTTAATTCTTTCGAATATTGCTTTAATCTTTCTTTCACTTCTTCTTCATTTTTATTCTCTTCCTTTAATGATTTCTTATAGTTTTCAAAGTCCTCAGCTAACGAATTTACATATTCAAATAAATCTCCTTTAACTGAAATTCGAAGGGCTTTTTTATAATTTCTCGAATAAAAAACATATACATGCTTTCCATAATCCTTATGGATAAGATTTCCCTTTCCAAATGTGCAACCTAAAAGAAACTGTATTGCATCAACACTGCAAGAGTTATTTCCAACTATCGCTACCAAATCCTCGTCAATATCTCTCCTAAAATACTTGTTTGCACATTTTGCAACTCGGTATCCAAGTGCGATACCAAAGCATAAATGCCCATGAAATTTTACAACATCTTTAAGTTGTTCAAACTCCTCATATTTTTTAATATCTTTAATCATAATCTCTCACCAATTTTTTATATCTTAATAAATAAAATTAAATAAATGATAGTAAAATCAGGAAAAAAACTCCAACAACACCTCCAATTGCAATAATTAGCAAATTTAACAAGTTTAATTGAATATGCGTTATTCCAAGAAAGTTTAATAGGCCAATAAGTATTAAACCAACGATTGTATTTACTGCTAAATATTTTATTATTTTAAATGTTAGCTTTAAAATCAAAATCACAACCACGATCAGCAAGATTAATAAGATCAAATGGCTCAGCCACATTTACCTCACCCAAATAATTATTTGCTATATAAAATTGAGCTAATAATATTAATTTTATTAACTTTTATTAACTAATCTGGTTAATATTAATTAATATTAAATTAACGATCATCATAGATAAAAACTTTATTGAGGGGCAAAAATGATAAAAATTATATACATTACAAAAAGTGGGAAAAAAATTTCCAACGAGATAGAAAACGCTCTTAAATACTACCAATATGAATGTAAGGCAATAAATATAAAAAATTTTAGTTTAGAAAGAGAGGATGAAGGATTTATTTTTATATGTGCAATGGGAATTGTTTTAAGGAAATATATCGACAAAATAAAAAAAGATAAATTCAAAGATCCCTTTGTAATTGTATGTAATGAAAAAAAAGAAATTATTCCCATACTATCCAATCATTTAGGAGGAGGAAATTACTTTTCAAAACTCATAGCAAAGGAGATAAATGGAAAAGTAGTTTATACAACTGCAACTGACGTTAGTGGAAAGATAGGGATAGATGAGCTTTCAAAAATGTTATTTCTTGAAATACCAAAAAGAAAAGATATTTTAAAAATAAATAAAAAAATTTTAGAGGAAGACGTTTCATTAACCTTACCAAATACTTGGAAAATAAAAGATATTCCCGGATATTTGATTAAATATCACGATGAGGAGTTTGTTTTAATAGATGATTCAATAAAATTAAAACCTTTGAAATTATGTGTTGGGCTGGGAGCAAGAAAGGGGATTAAAAGATATAAAGTTTTTTGGGCAGTGAAAAAGGCACTTTATTTAAGAGGAATTCCTACATGGAGAGTTGATGCATTTGCTACCGTTGAAGATAAAAAAGAGGAAAAAGGGATTGTAGAAACGGTTAAAAAATTTAAAAAACCACTATTTATTTTTAAAAAGGATGAAATCAACGAATTGTATAAAAAAGAAGATCTGAATATTGAACGATCTAATTTTGTCTTTGAACATTTGGGCGTTTATGGGGTCTCTGAGCCAGTATCGATCTTAGCTGTGAAAAAACTTGCAAATGTTGATATTGGCAATATAGATCTAATTTTAAGAAAATTTAAAAAAGATGGGACTACTGTTGCGATTTCTGTTGAAAATTCTGGTTAATATTTGCTTAATATTTTAATAATGTGGAATAATGTTTAGAAAAAAATCGAAAAGTTATTAAATTATGGCATTAAGTTAATATAATAAGGACATTTTGAGAAACCTCAAATGAATCGGTATATTTAACATTACAAGTTAAAGTTCTCAAAAGGTAATAGAAAGAGAATAATAAAAATTAGAAACTCAATTTAATTTTATCATAAAATCTTAGTTGGGGGAGGGGTTATGGAACCAGAAAACAGGGAATTTGGAAGATTTTCAGGAAAAGGGGTTTTAATCACTCCAAAGATATTGGAAAGACCAATGATAAAATGGGAGAAATTAGAGATAATCCTATACACAGACAAAGTAATATTTGAATTTGTGGATAAAAAGATTGAGGTTAAGATCGAAGATATTATAGATGTAGGTGTTGAATTACCAAAAAAGGTTCTTGACATTGCAAAAGCTACATTAGAGGATATTAAATACCACTCATCCTTAGTTGTTAAAATAGAAGGTAATGGAGAAGTGATTATTGGATTTGCTCCTGAAACGTCAATATATGGAAAAGCCCCAATAGATAACTTTCTAAGGAAGTTATTCTACATCCTACTTAACGAGAAAGAGGCAAAAATCCTTTATGATGTTAAAAATAATGAAACTAAATCATGGGAAGATGGTTATTTAACCTTTATAGAGAAAAGAATAAAAGAAGAATTTGTTGTTAGAATAGAGAGAATATTAGCAGTTAAAGTAAAGAAAGGTAGAGAAGAGAAAATATATGAGGTTTTTTGCAATATAAAAGACGTTGAGATAGAGGAGATGGAAATAGACGGAGAGATAAAGCCGGTCTTGCAGATACTTCAAATAAAAGACAAGAGGAAAATTTTATCATATCTATGCACAAAAGATAAAAAGGTTAAGTTATTTTTATTAAGATACATGATAACTTTACTAAACTGCCAACACGTTGGGATATTACGCTACCTGCAAGATCGCTGACCTCCTCTCCGCCCTAAAGGGTGGAGGTTCCCACTGGGAACACCCTCTCATCCTCGTCGCCGAGGAGTCATCGGGCAGGTTCAGCTCATTGGGCGGGATCAGACCGCCTCGATAAATAATAAGCCAATTTGAATATATAAACCTTATCTCCGCCCGCCTCCCCTATCTTCGAGCGTAGCGAGGAGAATAATGAAAACCGTTAGGTTTTCATCTGAATTCCTCTCCGAGCTAAAGCCCGAAGCTTCCTTAGCGACAACTAATGGTGATCTGAATGAAAATCGGTGTTTCTTCAAGTTTGTTTTTAGATACAGAAAAATCGCTATCTGAAGCGTTAAACCACTTAGAAAAAAAGGTTAAGTATGTTGAATTAGTATGTGATGGAAATTTAAACATAATGGAAGATGGAAATGCAGAAACTGCAATGTCATATAACTTAACATATACACTACACTGCCCAATAACCGACTTAAACCTATCTTCATATCGAGAAAAGATAAGAAATACAAGTTTGGAATATGTTAAAGATATATTAGAGTATGCTGTAAAAGTTGATGCAAAGGTTGTTGTATTACATCCTGGATATTGCGTGTTTAAGCACGATTACGAAAAATCACTCGTCTCTTTAATAAAAAGCTTGAAAGAATTAAATAAACTACAAGAAAACTTTGGAGTTCAGATAACCATTGAAAATATGCCATCCTATGATATGTTCATGTTCAGAGAGCCCGATAAAAAGATAATCGAAAATTTAGAAGAGTTAAAAATAACACTTGACATAGGGCACGCTTTTTTAAATAAAAACATCTCAAAATTTTTAGATTTAAAGGATAAAATTGCTCATATACATATACACGATAACAACGGAAATTTTGACGAACATTTATGTATTGGGAAAGGAAAAATTAATTTTAATGAATTTAGCGAAGAACTGAAAAAGTTAAAGGCAATAAAAATGATAGAACTGCAAAAAAAGAGTATAAATGATTTAGATGAGTGCATTAAAAATTTAAAAAATATTTTAGGGTAATAACATGCTAAAAAATGGTAAAGTTGTGGAAGATGTCTTAAAAATGGATGATTGGTTTGCTTACAAAATACCCCACACCGTAGAGATCGATGGAGAAGTAGAAAATACAAAGACACTTGTGATAGAGTTTGAAAAGAAGAGGAGAGTGTTATCTACAAGAGAAGGGTTTAAAGAAGTTAAGTATGTCGGAAATCATTCAATACCAGTTCCCTTTTGGGACAAAGTTCACAACTACAAGGACTATGAAAAACAGGTATTAGAAAAAATAGGAATTAAAAAGGAAGATATTGCTTTGTTATCCACTGGAGCGGATATGGATAACCTTGCAGTGGCAAAAGAGGAATTTGACGAGTTTTATGTTGTTGCATTTACAACAGCAGGAGCGAAATACAACGCAGTTAGATTGGGAGATGAAGAGGCAGATTACATCGAAAAAGACCTTAAAACATACAAAATTGTTGATGGAAAGTTAGTTCCAAAAGAAGAAGTTGGAACAGTTAATATTATCTTAATTACCAACGCTGACTTAACAGATGGAGCAATGGCAAGGGCAATAATCACAATAACAGAAGCAAAAACAAATGCTTTTCAAGAATTGGATATAAGAAGCACAAAACATCCAGAACTCCAAGCAACGGGGACGGGAACTGATAATACCATAGTTGTTAAAGGTTTTGGAAAAAAAGTAAGCTACACAGGAGGGCATACAAAGATCGGGGAGATGATTGCAAAAGCAGTTAAAAGAAGCGTGATTGAAGCACTAATAAAACAGGATGAACTTGAATTATAAATTTTTTATTTTTTACCATTTCCTTGTTTTTCTTTTAACTATTTGTTGTTTAATTCTAATTTATTTTTATTTTATTTATTTTATTGGGTTTTTAGTTTTTATTTGGATTTATTTAAGATTCTTTAACTGGAATTTTTTTATTAGGGAAGATAATTGCATTATTTTCACAACACATTGTAGCACAGGCATTACAGTTAATTATACAACTAAAAGGATATTTTACCACAACTTTATCATTTTCTATGTCATAAACTCCTCTCGGACAGAAATTTATACACTTCCCACAATTTTTACATTTTTTATAGTCGATTGTTGGATACCACTCAATCTCCTTTCTCTTTTTTCCATACTCTTCATAGAACATCTCTTTTACTGCATCATAATACATCCTATAAAGTTTTATATTTGGAGATCTTAATATATCTACTACCTTATCATACGCATTATATACTTCTTCATCAACATCTAACTCCTTCATCAACTTTTTTATCTCCAAATTTAGAATCAAAAATTCACGTATCTTTTTTAAAAGTTCTATCTTTTTTTCTAAGGACATAATATTCACTACCCTCTGTTTTAATCTATTTTAATTTAAATTTTAGTTTAAGTTATATTAAAGTTATCTTAAACGTATATTTAAAATTTTTTAAATTTTTAATGGCAATAGATAACAATTAAATGCAATAAAAAAACAATATAGCAACATATCAAATAGACAGTAAATTAAAAAGATCAGTGAAGACAGATCAAAAAATACAAAAAAAATAAAGAAAACAAAAAAATAAAAAATAAAAAGAAAAAACAAATAAATAGGGAGATAAAATGGCTAAATTAATGCTTGCCCTCGATGTCCTTGATGAGAATAAGGCATTAAAAATAATTGAAGAAGTGAATGACTACATAGATGCAGTGAAAATCGGCTATCCTCTGGTTTTAGCGTGCGGTTTAGATGTTATAAAGAAAATAAAAGACATATGTGATAAAGAAGTTATAGCTGATTTTAAAGTTGCAGATATTCCCTCAACAAATGAAAAAATTGCTAAAATAACTCTAAAATACGCTGATGGGATAATAGTTCACGGTTTTGTAGGAGAAGATTCAGTTAAAGCAGTTAAAGACGTTGCTAAAAATCTTAATAAAAAGGTAATAATGGTTACAGAAATGAGCCATCCAGGGGCTTTAAAGTTTATACAACCCATAGCAGAGGAATTGGCAGAAATGGCCAAAAAACTTGAAGTGGATGCAATAGTTGTCCCATCAACAAGACCTCAACGACTAAAAAGATTAAAAAATATTGCAAACTTGCCGATAATAACCCCCGGCGTTGGAGCTCAAGGTGGTAAAATAGAAGATATTTTAAACGAACTTGGAGAAGATGACTACGTGATTGTTGGAAGAGCAATTTACCAAGCAGAAGATCCTAAAAATGCTGCAAAAAAATTTAAAGAACAAATAAAAAACATTTAAAGCAAAATAAAACAATATACTACAAAAAATAAAAATAATATAACTAAAAAATTAAAAATAAAAACATAAGGGATGATTTCTATGAAAAGTGAGAAGAATAAGAGAGAGATACTTGTAGTAGGTTGCGGAAATCTGTTATTTGGGGATGATGGCTTTGGATGCGAAGTTATTAGCAGATTGGAAAAACTCTCCCTACCTGAAAATGTAGAAGTGATAGATGCAGGAGCCAGTGGAGCTTACTATCTAATGACACTTGTAGATGAGGATATAAAAAAGGTTATAGTAGTGGATGCCATCGATTTTGGATTAAAACCTGGAACAGTAAAAAAGATACCAATTGAAGAACTACCGAATATCAAAAAATACACTTTCGATGCCCATAACGTCCCACTTGCCCCATTTCTTAAAGATCTTCATGATAATGGAATAGAGGTTGTAGTTATTGGATGTCAGGGAAAAAACTTCACCATGCCCTATATAAAACCCGGACTTTCAAAAGAAGTCGAAAAATCCGTAGATAAAGCAATTGCCATGATCTTAGAAGAGATTAAAAAATGATGAAATAGGGGATCTTCAATGCTAAAAGATATACTACTTGGAAATGCAAACAAAGGAATGATCACACAAATATATGGCCCTCCGGGCGTTGGAAAGACAAATATCTGTTTAATTAATACAATAAACTCGATAAATCAAGGAGGTAAAGTTATATACTTAGATACTGAAGGAGGAATGTCGATAGAGCGAATCAAACAACTGGCTCCTGAAAATTACAAAAACATTCTTGAAAATATGATCATATACAATGTCTTTGATTTTTATGAGCAGAATAATATAATTCAAAAAGAAATTCCTCTAATCGCGAATAATGTGAATTTAATAGTTGTAGATAATATAACCTCACTTTACAAGTTAGAACTAAGCGACGAAGCAAATAAAAACATACTTCTTAATAAAATGCTTGGAAATCAAGTTAAAACATTATTAAAATTGGCAAAAACAAAGAATTTAGCGGTAATTATAACAAACCAAGTTAAAGAAACTGTGAATGGATTTGAGGCATCAGGTGGAAGATTATTAGAATACTGGAGTAAATGTATAATAAGGTTAGAAAAACTCGAAAAAACCAGAATTGCGATTTTAGAGAAACATCTATATGCTGGAGAGGAAAAATTAGAATTTAAGATCGTAAATAGGGGCATTGAGATAGTTAAATAACCTATTTTTTGTTATTCATATTTTTTATATATTTTAAGATATTTTTATGTTTAGTACTTCTTCAACAAAAACAGAATAAGAATAATAAAATAAAGCTGAAACCGAACAACTATGCAATTAAATAAAACCATCAATAAACCTAAGAAAAAGAAAAAAATTCAACAAAAAACATAAAACATTGAAAAACATTAAATTCAAACAATATCAAAAATAATTAAAAATAATCGAAAAATAGGATTAACTAAATATTAAAATCTATAATGGTGGTAATAATGATAGAAGCAAATATCGGAGATATTATAAAAGTAGAAACCAAAAAAGGTGTTTTTAAAGGAATTCTACTCCCTTCAACAGAAGAAGAAATAATTACAATAAAAATGGACAACGGCTACAACGTGGGGATATTAAAAGAAAATATAAAAAACATTGAAATCATTGCCAAAGGAGAAAAGCCAAAGTATGAACTTCCACCATTAAACATTAAAAAGAATGAAAAATTAAAAACGATCTCTATCCTATCAACCGGAGGAACTGTTGCTTCAAAAGTTGATTATAAGACAGGAGCAGTTCATCCCTCTTTCACAGCAGATGATTTAATTAGGGCTGTTCCAGAACTTTTGGACATTGCCAACATAAAAGGAAGAGCAATAATGAACATACTAAGCGAAAATATGAAACCAGAGTATTGGAAAAAGATTGCTGAAGAGATAAAAAAAGAGGTAGAAGAGGGAGCTGATGGTGTTGTTATAGCCCACGGAACAGACACTATGGGATATACCGCCTCAGCACTCTCATTTATGGTTAAGGCAGATGTTCCGATAATCTTGGTTGGAGCTCAGAGAAGTAGCGATAGACCCTCATCAGATGCCGCCCTCAATTTAATAAGTGCTGTTTTGGCTGCGAGAGAGCCGATTATAGGAGTTTATGTAGTTATGCATGGAGAGAGTGGAGATACATTCTGCTATCTACATAAAGGAGTTAAGGTTAGGAAATGCCATTCATCAAGAAGAGATGCATTTAAATCAATAAATAA
Source organism: Methanocaldococcus vulcanius M7 (assembly GCF_000024625.1). Lineage (NCBI taxonomy): Archaea > Methanobacteriati > Methanobacteriota > Methanococci > Methanococcales > Methanocaldococcaceae > Methanocaldococcus > Methanocaldococcus vulcanius. Next base: position 660,009 of record NC_013407.1, on the reverse strand, counting down.
TATTCCAGTGGCTAAGATAAATCCATTTACAAAAGAAGTTATTTACTTGCAAGAGGTTGAAAAATCAGATAATAGCAGAAAAGTTGAGATAAACACAAACTTAGAGGAAAAAGTAGCCCTAATAAAAATTTACCCCGGGATGGATGGAGAGATTATAAAATACTATGTTGATAACGGCTATAAAGGAATTGTTTTAGAGGGAACTGGTTTGGGGCATGCTCCAGAGTATATATTTGAGGATATAAAGTATGCAATTGATAAAGGAGTAATAGTTGTAATGACTACCCAAACAATCAATGGAAGAGTAAATATGAACGTCTATTCAAACGGTAGGGAATTGCAGAAAATAGGAGTTATTGGTTGTGAAGATATGCCCCCAGAAGTTGCATTGGTTAAGTTGATGTATCTTTTAGGAAATTATGATGTGGAAGAGGTTAAAAAACTAATTAATAAGGATTTGGTTGGGGAGATTGAATATAGAAGTAGATTTGATGCATATTAATTATAAAAATTGATATTTCAGATGAGGATTTAGAATATATTTGAGATATATAGAAAAAATTACTAAAAAATAAAAAAAGAAATTGAAAGAAAAATTAGTGTTATTAAATTATATGGAAGATTTAAGAAAGAGGATGTTGAAAGAACTCTGGTATTTAGGAGGTAATAATTATGCAATACACCATTGAAATAAAAAATATTGGAATTATTGATTATGCAAAAGTTGAATTTGGAGGTTTAACCGTTATAGCTGGTGAAAATGATAGAGGTAAAAGCACTGTTGGAAAATTATTATATTCAATAATAAAATCAATAGGGAGATATGAGAAGGATTTAGAAATTGGAGAAATGGATAAAATTAAAGAGATTATTAAAGCATTAATGAGTATAAAATATCATATGAGTTATTTTTATAGTAAGTATCAAAGAAAACTTAATGAGAGCGATAGATATAAAATATTAAAACTTAAAAGGGAGTTTAATGAGTGTATCGACTATTTAAAAAAAATCAAAGCAAACATAAAGTCAGATAATATACAGTATAGCACTTATGATGATGAAGATTTAAAATCCTTTATCAATCGCTTAAAAGATAATATTTTGAGTTTAAATCTCCACTCAAATGATAAATTTAGATTTATTGAAATATTTAATGAAATTGAGAATATTATTAATAAAAAATTCACAAAAGATGAAATGATAAAAAAAGCGTTTAATAAGATTGTAAAGTCAGAATTTTATGGAGAATTGTCAAAAAAGAATACTGATAAATCATATATTAAAATATATGGAGGGCATGAAAAAATAATGGACATATCCTTACATAAAAATAAAATAAAACATTTTAAATTGGATTCTAATGTTATAGAGTTTGGAATATTTTACGATGACGTAGTATATATTGAAAGTCCTACAATTTTACACATTCATAGGATTTTAGACATGGTGAATATTTGGGATTATAAAGTAGATGCCATGCCATTTCATATACTTGATTTAATTGCAAAATTGAAGAGTGCAAAATTCGAAAATAAACCAAGTTTATTGGATGAAGACAATAACAAAATGAAATATAAAATTATCAAAGAAATTTCATCAATAATTGAGGGAAGTGTAGATTATTTAGAATCTTACGAAGATTTCGTATATTCCAAGGGATTGGATAAAGAAAAAATTAGAGTTAGGTCAGTAAATATTGCAAGTGGAATAAAATCTTTTGGGATTTTGCAACTATTGGCAAAATCTGATTATTTGGATAAAAATATACTATTAATCATTGATGAGCCAGAAGTCCATTTACATCCAAAATGGCAGGTTAAATATGCCCATGTTCTTGTAAAAATGGCGAAATATGGAATTCCGGTTATTGTCTCCTCACATAGCCCATATATGATTCAAGCACTGAAATATTTTGCAATAGAAGAGGGGATTATTGACATATCAAGGTTCTACTTAGCAGAGAAAGAGAATGATAATATTGTAATCAGAAATGTAGATGAAGAGATAAATAAAATCTTTAGAACATTATCTCAACCACTTAGGGAGATAGTATGGGGGATGCAAAAGAAACCTTAAAGAAGATATATTTCTGTGGAATTACGTTGGGATATTTTAAGATTGTGGAATTGAATACCATAGAATCAAAATGCAACTCAAAATTAAAAATTATTGATTTCGATAAAGCAAAAGAAAAAATATGTAATGACCACAATTTGGGAAAATTTCAATCATCTGATGCCCTAATAATAATTAAGGAAAATGAAAGAATCGATCTTATTGAAGTAAAAAAGCTTAAAGAAAGTATTAATCATAGGATAAATGAGAATTTAACCGATAAGGAGATTGATAAGAATATTGACGAGATATTTAATAACTTTAATCTATTTGGAAAAGCATTTGATAGCATTCAGCTTATTCAAATTTTAATGAGGAGTAAGTATGTAAATAAACTAAATGAAGAAGTCAGAATTAAAAGAAATGATATAATTAACTTCCAGAAAAATATTAAGGTCTATTTCATACTTTTAGTCGATATTGAATTTTGTAGTGTAGAGGACATTTTAGCATCTCTTGAGGTGTTGGATTATTTAAAAATTAATGAAAAATCGGTATATGACAAGATAAAAAAAGCAATTACCAATGAGTTTAATAGAATATTGAACAATTCTATAGTTTTTGATTGTCTTTTAATGTCTTTTAATGAAATAGATGATTATTATATAAAAGAATTTGGGACGTTAGATTTATTTTCAAAAATCTAAATATGGTGATAAGATGAAGATTGATTATGAAATTGATTATGAAAAAGTTGGTTTAAAAGTTGGATTAGAAATTCATCAACAGTTAAATACAAAAAGAAAGTTATTCTGCCACTGTCCTACAATTTTAAGAGATGATGAGCCAGATGGAGAAATCATAAGAGTTTTAAGACCTTCATTAAGTGAGATGGGAGAAGTTGATAGAGCGGCTTTAATAGAAGCAAGGAAGGGGAAAAAATTCATCTACCAATTTTATAACGACACAACTTGCTTAGTTGAGTTGGATGAAGAACCCCCTCATCCACCAAGTGAAGAGGCATTAAAGATAGCGTTAGAAGTTGCTTTATTAATGAATATGAAGGTTGTTGATGTTGCATATACAATGAGAAAGATCGTTATCGATGGCTCTAACACATCAGGATTTCAAAGAACTATATATCTGGCAAGAGATGGGTTTATAGAAACATCTGAAGGAAAAGTAGGAATAACAAGCTTATGTTTAGAGGAGGATGCTGCGAGAAAAATAGAGGAGAGAGGAGATGCAGTTGTTTATAATTTAGATAGATTAGGAATTCCGTTAGTCGAGGTCTCAACCGCTCCAGATATAAAAACCCCAAAAATGGCAAAAGAGGCAGCGAGAAGGATTGGGGAGATATTAAGGGCTACTGGAAAAGTTAAGAGAGGTTTAGGGACAATAAGACAAGATATAAACATATCAATTAAAGATGGGGCAAGAATAGAAGTTAAAGGAGTTCAGAATTTGGACTTAATTGAAAAAGTTGTTGAAAATGAAGTTATAAGGCAGATAAACTTATTAAAAATTAGAGATGAATTAAGAAAGAGAAATGCTGAGGTTATTGAGAAAATATTTGATGTCAGCGAGATATTTAAGGACTGCAAATCAAAAATCATACAAAATGCTTTAAAGAAAAAGAATGGAAAAGTTAAAGCAGTTTTATTAAAGGGCTTTGCTGGTTTAGTTGGAAGAGAGATCCAACCAGGAAGAAGATTGGGAACAGAGTTTTCAGATAGAGCCAAAGTTATAGCTGGTGTTGGAGGGCTTTTCCACACTGATGAGTTGCCAAAATATGGCATTACAGAGGAGGATGTTAAAAAACTTAGAGAGTTTGTTAATGCAGAGGAAAATGATGCTGTAATTATCGTTGCAGATGAAGAGAGTAAGGTAGATAAAGCATTAGAGGCAGTTATAGAGAGGGCTAAGGAGGCATTAGTAGGAGTTCCAGAGGAAACAAGGAAAGCGTTAGAGGATGGAAACACTGCCTATTTAAGACCTCTGCCCGGAGCTGCAAGAATGTATCCAGAGACAGATATTCCTCCAATAACCATAAAGAAGGAGTTTATTGAAGAAATTAAAAATAATCTGCCAGAACTTCCAGAAGAGAAGTTTGAGAGGTTTAAGAAGGAGTATAAATTAAATGATGAATTAGCAAGAAAAATGGTTTTGAGTTATTATGTTGATTTATTTGAAGAACTCTGCAAGAAATTTAAGAACATTAAGCCGATCTTAATTGCTACAACGTTGGAAGGAACATTGAAGGAAATAAAAAGAGAGGGTTATGATATTGACAAATTGAAGGACAAACATTTAGAAGAAACCTTTAAAGCATTATCTGAAGGAAAATTAGCAAAAGAGGGAATTGTTGAGGTCTTAAAGGGCTTTTGTGAGTTTCCAGATAAAAGTATAGATGAGATATTAGAGATTAAAGGATTGAAGGGTTTATCAAAAGAAGAAGTCGAAAAGATCATTGAAGATATAATTAAAGAACATTTAAATGTGGTTAAAGAAAAAGGAGAAAAGGCCTATGGATTTTTAATGGGTAGATGTATGGCAAAATTAAGAGGAAAGGCAGATGGAAAGTTAGTTAATGAAATTTTAAGAAAAAAATTAAAAGAAATTAGTAATTAAACTAATGAATATTTGAGGTTATAGGGATAAATGGATAGAGTATTTTTATCCACCTAAATATATAATTTTTAGTCCTTTAAGAGATCATGTGTTATGCAAAATATTAAACCAGATAAAAAATCAATACTAAAAATAACCAAATCAAAAAACAATAATAACTAAACGTGAAAAAAGGTGATAAGATTATGAAAGTGGACTTTATCCAGGGAAATCAGGCATGTGCAAAAGGAGCAATAAAAGCAGGATGTAGATTTTTTGCTGGCTATCCTATAACTCCATCTACTGAAATAGCGGAGGCAATGTCAAGAGAACTACCAAAAGTTGGCGGATATTACATACAAATGGAGGATGAGTTAGGAAGTATTGCTGCGGTTATTGGGGCAAGTTGGGGTGGTTTAAAAGCAATGACCGCAACCTCAGGCCCAGGATTTAGTTTAATGCAGGAAAATATCGGATTCGCATATATGACTGAAACCCCCTGCGTTATTGTTGATATTCAAAGAGGGGGTCCTTCAACTGGACAACCAACCTCCGCGAGTCAGGGAGATATGATGCAGTGTAGATGGGGAAGTCATGGGGATTATGAAGTTATTGCATTATCTCCAAGTTCAGTTCAAGAGATGTATGATTTTACAATAATGGCATTTAATTATGCTGAGCAGTATAGAATTCCAGTTTTTGTGATGGCAGATGAGATCGTCGGACATATGAGAGAGAAAGTCATATTACACGATAACATTGAAGTTGTTAATAGAAAAACACCAAATGAAAAGCCATGTAAAAAGCCATATCCTTTCGACAAGTTAATTCCCGAAATGCCTGTTTTTGGAGAAGGATATAATGTCCACATAACTGGATTAACTCATGATGAAAAGGGCTATCCTGATGTTTCCGCTCAAACACACAACAAGTTAGTTAGAAGAATAGTTAATAAGATAAGAAAAAATAAGGAAAATATTATTAGATGGGAAGGAGAGAACTTGGATGCGGAAATAATGTTTGTATGTTATGGATCTCCTTCAAGAACTGTAAAACATGCAGTTAGAAATTTAAGAGAAAAGGGCTTGGATGTTGGATACATAAGATTAATAACTGTTTATCCATTCCCTGATGAACTTCTAAAAAAGATTAAAGCAGATAAAGTCGTTGTTCCAGAAATGAATTTAGGACAGATATACTATGAAGTTGAAAGAGTTTGTAAAAGATCTGAGGTTATTTTGGTAGATAAGATTGGAGGAGAACTACACAGACCCGAAGAATTAGAAATGGCAGTTTTAGGCCAATAGATGTTTTTAAGTTTTTTTAATCCATTCATAAACTCTGTTATAGGTTGTTTGATTCATCGACTCCCATGTAATTAACTATTTTTTTAGAGATATATTTCTTCCAGTGCTTTCTTAAATAAGTCATTTTCATCCTCAAAATTCATGTTATCATCCTCCCAGCAATATTTCCAATTATTGGCAGTTTAAATTTTTCTCCACCAGATGCTTTGTAAGCTCCGACAATGCACAATATAACATATACAATAAGCCAAACTATTAAAAAGCAATAAAATGCATTATCAAGCAGTGGTGGCGTGGAATACATGAGATATAATCCAAAGTAAAGATATATTGTGGCAATTCCGGTTCCAACCAGTAAATAGATTACAACCAATAATAAGGCCTGTAAAGAATGAAATTTAATGAATCCATTTTTATTAAATATAATTAAAAACAACAACGGCACTACAAACAATAAAATAAACGTTGAGAGGTAAGATAATGAAGCAACAATATTTTCTGCTTTTGTATCCATTTTTTCACCATTTACTTTTAAATTTCCATTCAAATATCTTTTCATTATCATCGGCTATTTTATCTATAAGCATATATATAATCATCAATCTAAGCATATAAATCTCCCAAGGCAAGTATTCATTATATGCATGATAGTTTTGATTTAATGTAACTTCAATAATTGCCAATATAATTCCTGTAAATAGCCAAATAACATCTATTTTTAACAATTTCTTTACCATTAAACTATCCCTATTAAAAAAATAAATCCCAATTAATATACATGTTGAAAATAAAAGTATGATAATAACATAACATAGATAACCAATTGCATAAGTAATTGAACTATTAATTGTTGAAGAAATCATAGAACCAATAATAGCGTTTAATACTAAAATAAAAAAACCAAATAAAAGCCCCAATTAATAAACCTAATCTTCTATTTTTTAATTTTTTTATTTTATATTGTTTGATTTCATTTTGATTCATATTATCACCGCAAAAATTTAATTAATAGTATTAATAAAATTCCTCCAATTGCAAATATATATGTTATTTAAATTTAAGAGTATAAGAATGAACAAATAAACAATTGAAAATAACAATCCAAATTTAAGGGCATTATTTTCATTCTCTTTATCCCTCCAAACAGTGAAATAAGCTAAAATCATTATTATAGTTAAGAATAACCAATAATTTATGAACTCTCCAAAAAATCCATATACAGGATTCTGATGCATTATTAATGAAAGGATAATCCAAGATATTACAAACAAGGAATATAGAAACAAACTCATTAAATTTTTCAACTTTATTTTAAAATTATCATCAAAAATTAAAACAATATATCCCAAATACCAAACTAAAAACAATGAACCTATTTCATAATTTAATTCAAAATTTTTAACGGAAAATATTAAATTTAAGAAAGAATAAATTATAAATGGAAAAATTACTATGAAAATTTTTTTAATTAGAGGATTGGACATTATTTCACCAAGATACTTTAAATAAATATTTTTTGATAAGGAAATAACTGCAAAGGATTACAATTATCCCTCCTATCCATAATACGCCTTGATTTTTATATGATATATATGTAGATAGTGCATCCCCACTTACTAATATAATAATTAACAATATTATGGAATATATAAATATTCCGACAATTATGGAAATGGTGGATATTTTAAATTCTTTGATAGTTTTTGGATTACCATCTAAGCATGCTCCAAAGAAACCAAATAAAAAAATCATTAAAAATATAAATAAAAATAAAGTAGATGATTTTAATGGATAAAATTTATTAGGTATTTTTAAATAAGGATCTATGAACAATAAATAATAAACCATACAAAAATACCCAAATAAAGCTCCAAAAATCATTCCAATTATTGTAAAAATCCCAACATTTCTAAGTAATTTTAATGATTTTTTATTCATTATATCACCAAATATTGAATTTTTAACTCTTGACAATAATTAAGTAGTTTAAATTTTCCCATTAATCTTAAATAGAAGAATCCTAAAGAATTCACAAATGTAAATAGAAGATAAATTATTATGCTAAGAATTATCTAAAATGGAAATGGGAAAATAATCCACATTATAATAAATAAAACTCCACATAATAAGTAAGATATTTTAAAATTTTTAACGTCTGTATTGATATTTTTTCCCAATAAATAATAGCAATAAATTAATCCGAACAAAATAAATAGTTGCTCAAAAACCATTCTATATGGTGTTATTTGAGGGATAAATGAATAATTTATTATTCTTATGATAAAGATAGTTAGTCCTACGATGCTCAATGGTATAAACGATATTACTATCTTTTTATAAATATTTTTTATGTCTAACTTAAGCAATTTTTTAAATAATAACAAAAATAAAGCAATAATCCCAAAATACACAATAGATTTTACAAAACTCATCAATAATATAATTAAGATAATCCAATAGGGATTAAATGAACCCTGCCAGAAAAATAATAAAGCTAAAAGTCGTGGTAAGTAAAATAAAAAGGTAATCAACCATCCAATTAATATATATTTTATTATGTGATTATTCATATTACCACCATTTTAAATCTAAAATCATTTTTTAAAATTTATACACAATACTGTTGTATATGATAATAATATCAAAAATATGGCAGTTATTTTTATGAAAAACACAAGTAGTGGATTACTTTTTCCAATTAGATAATCACCAATTACTAAAAGAGCGGTAGATAATGACATGACAACAATTGGGATCATTACGAACAACCACGCTATTATTAAAGAATTTACAACCTCTTTTTTTCTTTCTTTATTTTTAAAATAAGTTCCAATACTTATAAGCAAAAATAGTATAAACCATCCAATTAATATACCAACAGCTTCATACAGTATGGAATAAACTCCCTTAGAAAAATAAGAAGAACCATAACCACAGGCGTAATATATAACTCCAATAAATGAAATGGTGCTTCCAATAAATTTTAAAGTTGATTTTATGCATTTTAAGTGTTGTTTTATTTCATTTAACATAGATTTCACCACCAAAATAATATTAAAAAAGAATAATGTTAAAATTAAAAAGAATTATACTTCATTAAATCCAATAATATCGACATTTGCTCCTGTAGAAATCGCTACAAATATTATGCCAATTTCATTACTACTTATAGCAAAACGCTCTACGGCTTTTTTAAATAAAGTCTCTATTCCTGAATAGCCAATAATCTTATCCATTACAGAACTACTTCCTCCAAGAATTAATATTCCATGTTTTCCATAACCTGCGTTGAATTTTAGTGGCACTTTTAAATGAACTGACCAAACAAACCATCTATCTTTACAGAAGTGATAGCTTTGAACTGAATTGCCAGTATAATAATTCCATGATCCTATATATTTTGCACCCGTGGCTTTTTCAGGATATACTGTCATATCTTTTGGGAAAATGGTTATTATATCATAGTTTCCCCATGGCACTTTATACACATAAACATTTAAGTTTCCTTCACCGTTATGTTTAACTTTATATAATCTAATCCATCTATATTTTAATATAATATTATCGTTAGATATTTTTGAAAGGTATTTTCCAATATCTATTGTTTTACAGGAAATTACTCCACTTCCTGAAAGTGTGGAATCCATAATCGTCCCTAAACCTGCTCCTCCTCGTAAAGGAATTTTTTTATTATTCGGTATTTTAGATATATTCTCTGACAAACTTGTTGATGTAGCAAAAACGCTCCCTACAACGCATAGCATAGCCACTAAGGCAAAAATTTTAAATATTCCTTTGCTCCATAGTTTCATAATACCCCTCTTTATTTGGTAGTTGGGCTTTATTTGGCTCCGCCTCTATACTGAGGCATCATCGCCAGCTATTTTTTACTTTACCTTTGTAAAGTTATATTTATCAATCCTTTGATAGTTTTATCTTAACTTTTTAATATTTAAACCTTACTAAGTAGTGTTTTTTTTTTGCAACATCCATAAACAACTTAGTAAAGTATAAAAAGAGAGATATTAAAGTTCTCAATAAGATAAAATAGTAAAGAGTTTAAAAAATTAAAAATAAATAATCAATTAAGTTGTTATGAATTAAATTAACAAAATATAACCAAATAACGGTATTTTTTTAATAGAAATAGACATCTATCATCAAATCTTCAATAGTTTTTATTATCTTTTTTAAATGTTCTTCATTTTTTACTCCCTTAGCTGTAAAAACTCCCCCAGTAAAGTTCATTGCCATTAAAGGAATTTCTATAACTGCCCCATCAACCTCTATGATTCCAAACTCCATTTTAGCTCTTTTAACAATTTTCATTTTTGATTTGTCCAACTCTCCTCCCACAAAAGTTCCCATAACAAAACCTTTTTTAAAATCCTTAGATTGGATTAAAACCTTATCTTTTTCTGGGTTAAATTTCTCTATTTCTTTAATCATCTCCTCTCTATCTTTAATCCATTCATAAACCCAGTCAGGAGCTGTTTGATTCATCGACTCCATGTAATTAACTATTCTTTTTAGAGACATTATTGCAAATTTAATTTCCGGCTTTGTTTCTTCAATACCTTCCACTACCATTTCAAAAAATTCATCAATTATATTATCTGAGAGTTTTTCTTTTTTAATCATCAAATTGGTTATTTTAATAAAAAAACTGGCATATAAACTTAAATAATCAGTTTTTCCTTCCAATTCAGAAAGTATTTCCTCGATTTCTTTAATCTTTCGTAGATTCCCTTTAGCAAAAGCTATAAGAGACGCCCAATCTAAATAATAAATGGCATCATCATAATTTCCTTTCTCTTTCTCTTCCAGTGCTTTCTTAAATAAGTCATTTTCATCCTCAAAATTCATGTTATCACCAAATTTAAAAAATTAAAAATTAGAGAAATTTAAAGTTCTCCCATCATCTTTGGAAACGCCTCATAATATCTTTTTTTCATGGTATTAACATCTAAATCAATAATACCTCTCCCATTAACTTTTATTTTTAACCTATTTCCACCTACTTTTCCAATTACGTGAGCAGAGCTTAACTTATTTAACACTTTATCTTTATTCTCCTCTCTAACTGCCAAAATTATTCTTCCAGAGGTTTCTGAAAACAATAAGACATCATCTCTTAAATTATTTTTATTATATGAAGTTAAATCCACATCTAAGCCAATATTGTTTAAAACTGCCATTTTAGCCAAAGCTATTGCCAAACCTCCTCTTGAGCAATCCACCGCTTCACTAACCAATCCCTCTTTTATGATCTCTCTAATTTCTTTATAGATCTTTTTCTCCTTCTCTAAATCAACTCTTGGAACTATTCCCTCTTCGGTATTGTGTATAACTTTATAGTATTCGCTTCCACCCATCTCATCTCTTGTTTCATTTGTAATTATTAATACATCTCCATCTTTAATTTTATTACCTAAAACTCCAGGAACTTTTTCAACATCCTCGACCTTACCTAATACAAATATCGCAGGAGTTGGGTTTATTGGAAATTCCTTTCCTTCAATAACTGTTTCATTGTATAAACTTACATTTCCTCCAACAACTGGAATCTCGAAAAATTCAGCGGCATCTGCTAAGCCCTTTATACACTCTGCCAACTGCCAAAATCTCTCTGCCCTCTCAGGATTTCCAAAGTTTAAGTTATCGAGCATAGCCATTGGTTCAGCTCCGACTGTTGCCAAATTTCGCACTGCCTCAGCAACAGCATTTAAAGCCCCTACATAAGGGTTTAATTTACAATATCTCGAATTACAATCGGTTGTTAAGGCAATACCGGTAGGATATGTTTCAAGTATCCTTAAAACAGCTGCATCTTTTCCTGGTTTTATGATAGTTCTTATTTGGACTTCGTGATCATACTGCTGATAAATCCATTCTTTTGAGCAAATATTTGGGCTTTCTAAGAGTTTTAGTAATACTGCATTTAAGTCCTCTGGCATTTTTATTTTTTCTTTATCATCTTCTTTTTCTTTTAAGTCCTCTTTTGCTTCTCTATCATATAAAGGAGCTTCACATAATAAGTCAAGTGGTAAATTAACGACCTCCTCTTCGTTATATTTTGCAATAATCTTTTTCTCTTTAATTGTTTTACCAATAACTGAGGCAGGCAACTCATATTTTTTAAATATCTCAATTATCTCTTCTTCACTTCCCGGTTCAACAGCCAATAACATTCTCTCCTGACTTTCAGAAATCATTATCTCATATGGAGTTAGTGGCTCTCTCAATATTACATTTTCTAAGTAAAGCTCACAACCAACTCCTCCTCCATAACACATCTCAGATGAAGCCCCCGAAAGTCCTGCAGCTCCCAAATCCTTCATTGCCTTAACTTTACCTGTTTTTACTGCCTCTAAAACAGCGTCAATTAAACATTTTTCAGAGAATGCATCTCCAACTTGGACACTTGGTCTATCTTCCTCACTTTCCTCAGTTAGGTCTTTTGATGCAAATGAAGCTCCGCCTATTCCATCCCTTCCTGTTGATCCAACCAATATTAAAGATAGACCTGGCTCTTTTGCCTTACCTGTTATTATTTCATTCTCCTTAACTAAACCGACACATACAACATTAACCAAGTTGTTATAATCAAAAGAACTATCAAACTCACATTCTCCTCCAACCGTTGGAACTCCAATCCTATTTCCATAGTCCCCAATTCCTCTCACAACCCCATCAATTAACCATCTAACTTTATCTCCTTCTTTTCCAAATATGTCTCCAAATCTTAGAGGATCTAATAATGCAATTGGCTTAGCTCCCATTGACAAGACATCTCTAACGATCCCTCCAACTCCTGTGGCTGCTCCGTTGTAGGGATCTATATATGAAGGGTGGTTGTGGCTTTCCATGGCTATTGCTAAGCAAATATCGTCTTTTAACCTAATTATGGCAGCATCATCTCCAATTCCAACAACTATGTTTTTTGATGTTTTTTCATTTACTGTTTTAGCAAACATTCTTAAGAGTTTTTTTGATGTTCTGTAAGCACAATGCTCACTCCATAAGTTTTCAAACATTGCTAACTCTATATCGTTTAATTTTCTTCCTAAGGTATTTTCTATATATTTTATATCGTTCTCGTCCATAATTACACCTTATCAGATTTTTAAATTAGGTTAAATTAAAATTAAAATTTAAGTTTTAAGTTAAAATTAAAAAGAGTATTGAGTTAATATAAATTTTTTGGTAGCATGAATTTATTTACCTACATTTAAAATTGAGTTAAATTTTTTGTATATGCTTTGATATTCTCACTATATATAAAAGAAATAAAAAAACATGATGAAAAATAGAAAAATAAAAGATAAAAATGACAATCAAATAAATATTTAAAATATCAAATAAATTATTCGCTAAATATCTCCTCTTCTTTAAAGAACAACTTTATTTCTCTTTCGGCACTTTCTTTTGAGTCGGATGCATGAATAACATTTTCAGGAGTTTTTGTAGCAAAATCTCCTCTTATAGTTCCGGGTTCCGCTTCGATAGGGTTTGTTTTTCCAATCATTTTTCTTACAGCAGTTATTGCGTTCTCCCCCTCCACCACCATAGCGACGATCCTTCCAGAAGTCATGAATTTTACTAAATTTTCAAAAAAATCCTTTCCTTTATGCTCTTCATAGTATTTCTCTGCCATTTCCCTATTTAATTTTACCATTTTCATTGCAATAATCTCAAAACCTTTATTTTCGAATCTTTCAATAAGTTTCCCCACTAATTTTCTTTTTACGGCATCTGGCTTTAAAGCTACGAAGGTTCTTTCTTTCATTTTCTCACGTTGGATTATTATCAATTTTTTTAAATTTTTATATTTTTATTATCAATTTTACAATATCTACATTATATATTTAATATTTAATTTTGTATTAATAAAGTTTTTTAGATTTCGTTTTTAATATTTTCGTCAATGAGGTATTAAAAACGATAATAGATAATTAAAATAAAATCATCTCGAAAATCTTAAATATTATTTATTTCATAAAAAGTGAATTGCTACAATTTTTTGAGGTGATACCATTAAAAAAACAGTAGCCCTTCTGTTGGGGGCGATTCTGGTTTCAGCAATCTTTTTAGCCGGTTGCACGCAAAGTCAGGAGTCAAACAATACGATTAAAGTGGGATTACTCGTTGATCTCTCAGGTAGTTTAGCAACTTATGGAAATAATGAAAAGCACATATGTGAAATTGCCGAAGAAAATATAAACAACTACTTCAAAGAGAAGGGAATTCCTTATAAAGTTGAACTTTATGTTGAAGATACAAAGGCAGATCCAAATATTTGTCTTCAAAAAGTCCAAGCACTCCACGCTCAAGGGATAAACTTCTTTTTGGGCCCTATGGCAAGCGGAGAAGTTAAAAACATCAAGGGATTTGTAAACTCAAACAAACTTGTTATAATCTCTCCAAGTTCAACAGCTCCTCCTCAAATGCTTGGATTCACAAGTCCAGAACAGAAAAAATACGTATTTAGATTCGTTCCAACAGACAACTTCCAAGGAAATGCTATTGGGGACTTGGCTAAACAACTCGGTTTAAGAAATGTGGTTGTAATATATAGGGACGATGCATGGGGAGATGGTTTAGAAAAAGCAACAATAGAGAAGTTAAAGAAAAATGGTATAGATGTTGTTGCTGAAATCCCATACGATCCTAATATCGGGGATTGGAGTCCAATAATTCAAACAGCCACAAATAAAATCACTGGAAAAGGAAATGACACTGGAATAATATTTATTGGTTATGAGGAAGTTGCAACTTTGTTATCTCAAATGGATGACAACTCTCCACTGTTAAATCATATCTGGATTGGGTGTGATGGAACAGCAAATAGTAAGAAGGTTATTGAAGAAGCAAAAGATAAAGCAGAGAAAGTTAAGCTATATTCAACAATGTTCCAGTCAGAAACAAGCGAAGCTGAAAAGTTAAAAGAAGAATTTAAAAAGAGGGGCTATGGAGAGCCAGATCAATATGCTTTAAACGTGTATGATGCATTTTGGGTTGGAGCTATTTCCTATGCTCAGATGTTGAATGAGACGGGAGGAAAATACAACGCAGATCTCTTATCAAAACTGATAAAAGAAAACACTGTTAAATATTCAGAAGGACAATTCGGAGTTAAACCCGTTACTGGTTATATAAAACTGAACGAGTGGAACGATAGAGCAAGCGGGAACTATGGAATCTTCGCCGTAACAAAAGATGGATGGAAGTTAGTTGGAATCTGGGATTCAAGAACCGGAAACATCACGTGGAAAGAATAAAGTTCCATAATTTAAAAATTTAATTTTTCGATTTAATTTTAAATTTTACATCCATGCATTTAATATTAATATAATACATTTGTTGATTTAAAAAATTAATTCCATAATTAAGCGAAAACTTTTAATATATAATAAAAATATAATATGGTCGGAAAATACTTTCCTCCATTAGTAGGGGTGAGAACGTGAAAAAGACATGGATAATTTTGCTCTCACTACTTTTGGTATCATCAATCTTTTTAGCCGGCTGTACTGAAAAATCAGGCACAACGAACACTTCAACTACAACAACAAGCGAACCTACCCAAAATGAAAATGTAATAAAAGTTGGAGTTTTAACAGATCTCTCTGGACCTCTGTCATCTGACGGAACAGATATTGCAAACACCCTAAAAGTGGCTCAGAATGATATAAACAACTACTTTAAAGAAAAAGGAATTCCTTACTCAATTAAAGTTTATATTGAAGATACCCAAAGCAATCCTTCAATCTGCTTACAGAAAGTTCAATCTTTCAACGCAATGGGTATAAACTTAATTATTGGCCCTACATCAAGTGCAGAAGTTAAAAACATAAAGGACTATATTAACTCCAATGGAATGATCATAATCTCTCCAAGTTCAACAGCTCCTCCTCAGATGCTTGGATTCACAAGTCCAGAACAGAAAAAATACGTATTTAGATTCGTTCCAACAGACAACTTCCAAGCAAAAGCAATTGCTGGAGAGATAAAGGACATGGGAATAAAGAATGTGGTTGTTATATACAGAGGAGATGCATGGGGTAGAGGTTTAGAAACCGCAGCAGTCCAAAATCTGAAAAAAGAGGGAATAACTGTAATAGGAGAAGTTGAATATCCAAGTACACCAGAGCCATCAGATTGGAGCCCATACATACAGATGCTTGAAAATAAAATATCTGGAAAAGATCCAAAAACAACCGCAGTTTTAGCAATCGGATTTGATGAAATTGCAACCTTGTTATCTCAAATAAGCGATAATTCTCCATTATTAAATGTCAAATGGTTTGGATCTGATGGAATTGTAGATAGTGAGAAGGTCGTTAGTGAAGCAAAAGACAAGGCAGAAAAAGTTGGGCTATATTCAACTGAGTTCTATGGAGTAAGTGATGAAGCAAAAAAATTGGCAGAGGAATACGAAAAAATGGGATATGGTAAAAGACCAAGACAATACGCTTTAATTGCTTACGATTCCATCTGGGTTGGAGCTATTTCCTACGCTCAGATGTTGAATGAGACAGGAGGAAAATACAACGCAGATCTCTTATCAAAACTAATAAAAGAAAACACTGTCAAATACTCAGAAGGACAATTCGGAGTTAAACCCGTTACCGGAGATATATACTTAAACGAGTGGAACGATAGGGCAAGTGGAAACTATGGAATTCACGCAGTAACGAAGGATGGATGGAAGTTAGTTGGAATCTGGGACTATAAAACAGGGCAGATAAAGTGGCTGAAATAACCTAATCCCAAAACTTTAAATAACTCTTTTTAAAACTTTTAAATTGGTTTTTTGTTTAATCATATTTTTAATATTTATCATTTTTTTGAGGGATAAGATGGAGATTTTGAGAACAGATAATATTGTAAAATATTTTGGGGAATTTAAGGCGTTAGATGGGGTTTCAATAAGTGTAAATGAAGGGGATATAACTTTGATTATAGGGCCAAATGGAAGCGGTAAGTCAACACTGATCAATGTAATCACTGGATTTTTAAAGGCGGACGAGGGAAAGGTTTACTTTGCAAATAAAGATATAACAAACAAAGAGCCAGAGGAACTCTATCATTATGGATTAGTTAGAACTTTTCAAACGCCCCAACCTTTAAAAGAGATGACTGTGTTGGAAAACCTCTTAATAGGAGATATAAATCCAGGAGAAAAGCCAACGACTGCTTTATTTTATAAAAAATGGATTCCAAAAGAGGAGGAAATGGTAGAGAAGGCCTTCAAGATATTGAAGTTTTTGAAATTATCTCATCTCTATGATAGAAAAGCAGGGGAGTTAAGTGGAGGTCAGATGAAACTTGTTGAGATTGGGAGGGCTTTAATGACCAATCCTAAAATGATCGTTATGGATGAGCCAATAGCAGGGGTTGCCCCGGGTTTAGCCCACGATATATTTAATCATGTTCTTGAATTAAAAGCAAGAGGGATAACATTTTTAATTGTTGAGCATAGGTTAGATATTGTTTTAAAATATATAGATCATTTATACGTTATGTTTAACGGGCAGATCATTGCAGAAGGTAGAGGAGAAGAGGAGATCAAAAAAGTCCTCTCAGATCCTAAGGTTGTTGAGATCTACATTGGAGATTAGCGAGTTTTTGAGTGCTGATAAATTTTAAAATTTCTTAACTATTCGCAAATTCTACTTTTAATAAATTTTGAACACATTAAACGATTATGGGCTGGTGATGGTTTATGATAAAAATAAAAAATTTAAACGCAGGGTATGGAAAACTGCAAATATTGTTTGATGTGAACGCAAAAGTGGAAAAGGGTAAAATAACAACTGTTGTCGGTCCGAATGGAAGTGGAAAATCAACGTTTCTAAAAACACTATTTGGATTAACTAACATATACTCTGGAGAGATAATTTTCAATAATAAAAATATCGCTTATGTTCCACCACATCAAAAGGCAAGAATGAAAATTGCTTATTTGCCACAAACAAATAATGTTTTTGCAGATCTAACCGTTGAGGAAAATCTAAAAATTGCTGGATATGTTTTAGATAAGGATAAAGTCAGAGAGAGAATAGAAATTGCTTTAAATGTATTTCCCGAGCTTAAAGACATTCTAAAAAGAAAAGCAGGAACGTTGAGTGGAGGGCAAAGACAATTTTTAGCAATGGGAATGGCATTGGTAAGAGATGCTGAGGTTTTGATGTTAGATGAACCAACTGCACAACTTTCTCCAAAACTTGCAGAAGTGATATTTGGAAAAATCGTTGAAATGAGGGATGAGTTTGGCCTTACAATCTTACTTGTTGAACAGAATGCAAAGAGAGCATTAGAGATCAGCGACAATGGGTATATGTTTGTTAGCGGAAAAGTGGCATTTGAAGGAACGGCTGAGGAACTCTTAAATCATGAGAAGTTTAAGGAATATTCGTTAGGAATAACTGCCCTTTAAAATTTAAAATTCAGATTGGTCTGTAAAGTAATATAATATTAACTATATTTAATCGATTACTATCAGTTTGGCAATTTTTATCAAAAATTGATTTTGTAGGGTGAGAAGCATGATCATAGAAGGAGCGATTATATATTCTAACCTTTTGGTTTTATTGGCACTTGGTTTAACTCTAACATATATAACCACAAATGTCCCAAACTTTGCTCAGGGAAGTTATGCGATAGTTGGAAGTTATGTGGCATTAACACTATTAAAATTGTTTGGAATATGTCCATACTTATCTCTACCTGTTTTATTTATTGTTGGAGCAATTGTTGGTTTACTAACCTACTTAGCTTTAAAACCTCTTATAAAAAGAAATGCATCTGTTGAGATGTTGATGATTGCAACTTTGGCTATTGATTTAATATTACTTGGAGTTATTGGGGCATACTCCGAAGTTCTAAGTCAAATTGTTGGATCTACACAGGCAAAATTTGTCTTTGCTAATTTGGATTTTTCAATTTTTGGATTTAGAGGAATACTATTTGTGTCAACGTTAGTTGTTATTCTCTTACTTTTTGGACTGTATCTCCTCCTCTACAAAACAAAGTTTGGTATTGCATTAAGGGCATCGATGGAAAATCCTTCACTGGCTCAAACCATGGGAATTGATGTAGAAAAAACAAGATTATTCTCTTGGATACTATCAGGAGCATTAGCGGGAGTTGCAGGAGGACTATTGCCTTTTATGCAAGAAATAGTTCCAGCCACAGGAGACCTTATCATAATCTCAATATTTGCTGCGAGTATAGTTGGAGGGCTTAGACATATAAGTGGAGCTTTAATAGGGGGCTACATAATTGGAATATCCGAGAGCTTGATAACATATTATTTAGCAATGGCATTCGGAGCTGGATTCTTAGTTTATGGAAAAGTTGTTTCGCTAATAATAATGATTGCAACCTTATTAATTGCTCCATATGGAATTACCGGTGTAGATTGGAAAAAAGTAAGAAAAAGATTACTCTCCCAGTAGTTATAATCAATATCGATAATTATTAATGAATATAATATAAAAACTAAATTCAACAAAAAGAGGTGAAAATTATGAGTTTCGACATCATCTCAATGATTCTTCTATGGTTTGGGCTTTACTATATTGTCTCATTATCTTTAAATATGGAATTTGGATATGCAGGAATTCCAAACTTTGGTAAAGCCCTCTCTGTTTTAGTAGGAGCGATCGCTGTAGGAGGAATATTGGATCGACTTTTAATGTTATATTTTAAAACAAGTGGAGATTTTATCACAGGAAGCACGTATGCAACATCAGCAATAAACACTATAATCGCTTCCCATCCGATTGTAGGGATAGGAATACTTATCTTAGCCATTATCTTAGCATCAATACTTGGGCTTATTGTTGGAGCGATATTTATTCTCCCAAGTGCCAAATTGAAAGAGGATTATTTGGGTATAACACTACTCGCAATAAGTGAGGCAGTATTTTTAATCTGCACATACAACTTGAATATAATTGGTGGTTATTATGGTATCTCAACCCCCGATATTTTAGCATTTGTATCTGGAGAGTATAGGGGCTAGGTATTTGCAGGGATCGTTTTAATAATTGCGTTTTTGGTATTCCTATTCTTTGAAAGGTTGTTAAATACTCCATTCGGAAGGGTTTTAAGGGCAATGAGAGAAAATGAAAATACTGTAAGGGCATTTGGAAGAAACATAATGATGTTGAGAATAAAAACAATGGCAATCGGATCCGCAATAGGTGCAATAGCAGGTGTCCTCTACTCTTTATATACAGTTAATATTATTGCAAATGCATTCACAAGAGTGGACTGGACATTCTTTCCTTTTCTAATGGTTCTACTTGGAGGAAAGGGGAATAACAAAGGAGTAGCGTTAGGGGTTTTATGCTATGTTATTATTAAAGTGTTATTAGATATTTACAAGTATAATATAAAATATGCCCTAAATATTCCATTCGAGCCCGTATGGTTGTCCTATATGCTCTTTGGAGTATTGATGCTCCTCATCCTATACTACAAACCATCTGGATTGATTCCAGAGAAACCAATACTAACTCCTCCAATGAAAAAGAAAATTGCAGAAATTAAACAATAATTCCCCCACTCCTTTTATTTGTTCAAGGACTGAAATTTTGAAGGTCAACACATTAAAATATAAAAATTAAAATATAAAATAGAGTATGAGTAATACACTTTAAATATACAATAAAACATATCGAAAGAATATTTTGTATATTCTGTTTTAGTCATAATTAATATTTCCAAAAAACTTCAAAACAACTTTTTTATAATAAACCTTTTTATTATAAAATCATTTAATCTTTTTTAAATCGAGGTGAAAGTATGATTAGAGGAAGAGTTCATAAGTTTGGGGATGATGTTGATACTGATGCAATAATCCCAGGACCTTATTTAAGAACAACTGATCCTTATGAATTAGCGAGATATTGTATGTATGGAATTGATAAAGAGTTTTCAAAAAAGGTTAAAGAGGGAGATGTCATTGTTGCGGGGGAAAACTTTGGTTGTGGTTCAAGTAGAGAACAGGCGGTTATAGCAATAAAGTATTGTGGCATTAAAGCAGTTATAGCAAAAAGTTTTGCAAGGATATTTTATAGAAATGCGATAAACATTGGACTATTTCCAATAATCGCAAATACAGACGAATTAGAAGACAATGATATAGTTGAAATCGACTTAGATAATGAAGAAATCAAGATCTTAAATAAAAACAAAACAATAAAATGTAAAACTCCGAAAGGTATAGAAAAAGAAATACTAAAAGCTGAAGGGTTGATAAATTACTTAAAAAAATCAAAAAATAAAATTAAATAATCAAAAAACATTAAAAGAAATGATTTAACTCCCCCTATGCTTTATTTCCCATATAAAAAATCTCTGGGGTATAAATTTCATGATCGATAGCGGGATTAATAATGTCATTATTATAGTTATCATAACTCCAATATGTAAATATAAACATCAGCCATAATAAATTTAGTATAAAATCATAAGATTTAATCCTTCTTCAAGTTAAATCTCGGAAATTACAACGGTGAAAATATGATGATGTTAGAATTAAACGGGCTTCATGCAGGGTTGAGATTTTCTTCAGCCCATATTGTCTTTGGACATCCAAGTTGTGGAGTAATACACGGACACTCATATTATGTAGACGTTAGAATATTTGGAGAAAGATGCGGAGAGTTTAATTTCGTGTGCGATTTTAAAACCATTAAAACGGTTGTAAAAGAGATCTGTGAAAAATTAGACCACAAACTCATCCTTCCAAAAAATCACGAAAAAGTTTACTACGAATTAAAAGATAAAACCTTATACTTTAAATATAAGTATAAAGAATACACTATTCCTGTTGAGGATGTTATCCTTTTGCCTATCCCATCCACAACTGCTGAGGACTTGGCTAAGTATTTTACCAATGAAATTTCAAAAAAATTAAAAAACCTCGGTTTTTCAAATATTATCTGGATAGAGGTCTCTATCAACGAAGGAATAGGGCAAGGTGCTTGTTATAGGAAATATTTAAAAGAATATACAGAAGAGAGGTGAGATGATGGAAAATATTTTAGAAAAAGTTAAGGCGAGATCAGAAATTCCAGTTTATGAAAAATCAATTGAAAATGTATTATCTTCAATATTAACAAGTGAAGATTTTTGGAAAATCGTAGATCTCAGTGAAGAGCCCCTACCTCTCGTTTCCGATATAATTAGAGTGTTGGAAGAAGAAGGTATTGTAAGTATCGATGAGGGAATAAAATTAACTGAAAAAGGAAATAAACTTGTAAAGGAATATGGAATTGGAAAAAGAGAAGAAAGTATCTGTGAATGCTGTGAGGGCAGAGGTGTTTCTTTAAAAAATTATCAAGATATACTTGAAAAATTTAAAGAGATCGTTAAAAATAGACCAATGCCAAAACACGAATATGATCAGGGGTTTGTAACGGCTGAGTGCACAATCTCAAGAATTGCTCTAATGAACTCAAGAGGAGATCTATTCAATAAAGATGTTCTCGTTTTAGGAGACGATGATCTAACAAGTATTGCTTTGATGCTTTCAAAACTTCCTAAAAAGATTGTTGTTGTGGATATTGACGATAGATTAATCTCTTTTATAAAAGACGTTGCTAAACAACTAAACTATGAAAATATAGAGGTTATAACATTAGATTTAAGAAAACCACTTCCGGATAAATACAGCAAGGCATTTGACACATTTATAACAGATCCTCCAGAAACCGTATATGCGATAAAAACATTTATTGGTAGAGGGATTTCTGCATTAAAAGGAGAGAGAAGGGCTGGCTACTTTGGAATCACAAGGAGAGAGAGTTCATTAGACAAATGGAGAGAAATTCAAAGAACTTTAATAAATGAGTTTAATGTTGTTATAACCGATATAATAAGAAACTTTAATCATTACGTAAATTGGGGCTATGAAGAAGAAACAAGAGCATGGGATCTTTCTCCAATAAAGAAAAAACCAGAGGATATTTGGTATAAATCATACATGTTCAGAATAGAAACACTTAAAGATAGTAGAGGTTTCGAAGAAGAGGTAGAGATTGGAGATGAACTATACAACGATGCTGAGAGCTCTACAACATAAAACATCTACTATTTTTTATTAATTTATTTTAATTTAATTTCTTTTTTTATTTTCTATTTTTCATCTTTTATCTTTTTTATATTTATATTTTTTATTTGTTTTTAGTTATTCCGTTTTTTGCAATTATTTTATTTTGATTTAGATTTATTCTACTTCTTTTTCCATTATTTTGTCTATTTTTTATTTATTTATTAAATTTTACTTCGAAATCTTTCAACATTCGATAAAAAGAACTTTAAAAAAATTTAAAAACATCAGAGAGTAAGATCTTAATTAGGGTAATTATCTCTCCAAACGATTCAAAAAAGGAGGTATAAAAATGAAAAAAGTTGTATATATCTTTATATTTTTGTTGTTATTGACTTTTGGAGTTGGTTTAGCGTATCATAAGTACAGTGAAGCATACACTCATAAACTCAAACCTATAATGCCAAATAAAACAAATAATAATGAAAATAACAAAAATGAGACAATAAACGCAGTCAATAACACAAAAGATAAAGTTTCCATCTCAGCCAAGACATACCAAAAGATCCTCGGCGTGGGAATTGATGTTGACTGGATGTCATTTCCAAGAGTGCATAGATATTATTTCTACTGGCGTTCAAAAGGAGTTTCTGTTCCAGAATATTTTAAAGAAGAGGGCTTTTCCAACGTTAGGATTAGAGTAAGTCAAGATGTCATTTCAAATAAAACCGCTCTAACTCAGCTAAAAGAGATCGTTAACGACTGTCTTAAAGTAGGCCTTATTCCGATAATAACATACACCGCCCCAGAACTTAGGAATAATCCAACAAGCATAGAGGCCCAAGATCACTTTGTAATGTGGTGGAAAACAGTAGCAGAGTGTTTTAAAGGTAGTTCTTACTTGCTATCTTATGATCTTCTAATAGAATCCAGTGGAAAAATAAAAGATCATCCAGAAGTATTAAACAAAGTTTATAACAGAACAATATCTGAAATAAGAAAAATAGATCCCAAGAGAATTATTATAATAACTCCTGCTCATGTTTCTAAACCATCTTATTTAAAATATTTAAACGTATCTAATGATGGGTATATTCTTGCAGAGTGGCACATCTATGCTGGAGGACCAAAACATGGCACGTATAATGCAACATACATAAATGAATCAATAGAATTAGCATTAAACTGGTCTAACAAAACCAGAATCCCAACATGGGTGGGGGCTTGGAGACCATACTGGATCTCTAAAAAAGATAAGGAGATTCAATCATCGATAGATGAGGACATTAAATTTTCAAAATTTATGGTGCAGTCCTTAAAAAAGGTAGGAATTCCATATGATATTAACGCAGACAGCGGATTTTTCAATATAGAAAACCTATCTTGGATTAAAAGCAGGGAAGTGCTTTTAAACATCATACTTGAAAAAGGAAACGATACAATTTTTATAGATAATGAGAGTTTATAGAATTAGAGAGGGAATAAATATATTTCCGTCCATTGAACCTTTCTTTTATCAATCCACAAAATATTAACTTGTGCAATTCTTCGTAAAACTCTTTTGGAGATATTCCTCTTTCTCTTGCAATTTCTAAAAATTTTCCTTTTCCAATAATACTCTTATACTCTCTTAAAATATCTACCAATTTACTTTTAATTTCAAAGTCAATTTCTTTTAAGATTTTATGTATCTTCTTTTTAACATCGTCATTTTCTTTTAAATGTTTTATATTCTCCCTTGGAGCATAGAGAGCAATATTCCATAGTTGGATCTCTGCCATTTTCAAACTTCTGGCTATTGGAGAAACCTCATCCAATCTTCTAATTTCCTCCTTAGAAACAATATAAACATTATGCTCCTCCATTTTTGGAATTGAGCAAATATCTAAAAACACATCACAACCAAAATGATTATAAAATTTTTCCTCCAATTGCAAAACTTGATTCTCATCCAAGTTAGCAAAGATCCACCTCTCTACAGGAGTTAAGTCAGAATACCCATAGGTTATAAGATTCTTATAAAGATCTCTCCTATCTATTTTCTCCATTAAGTAATTTTCTGACATTCTAAGAAAAGAAACAAGGGAAATATCATCCATAAGGGATAAATCTTCAACATTAAGATTTTTTTCTAAAATTTCTTTCATAACGGCTCTTTTCATCATCGTATCTGCAATCCTAACCGTAGGATGCATGTAAACGGCTGAATACATCTGATGCCTTGCCACCAATAATGACTCAATTGCCTGAATTCCCTTCTTTAACACCCCAATCTTAACCTTATTAAAACTTTTAAAAGTTGTTAACCCCCTTAAAATCCTTGGCAAGTCGATCATTCCATAGGCAGTTCCGGTATGATAACTATCTCTCAACAGATAATCCATCCTATCCGCATCAACATCCCCAGATATTATTTTCCCTTCTAAGTTTTTTTTATTTAATGTTTTAATTACCTCACTACTTGAAAAATTAACAAGATCCATCTTTTTTATCTTTCTTTTTCCAAAATATTCATGATCATATCCAAAGATCTCCAAGGTATGGGAAAAAGGTGGGTGTCCAATATCGTGAAGTAGAGCAGATATTCTTGCGAGTTTTTTGTCTGCATTTATCTTCTCTGCTATTTTAGAGGAGATAAACATAGTCCCCAACGAATGCTCAAATCTTGTATGATTTGCAGAGGGGTAAACTAAATACGTTAAACCCGTCTGTTTTATGTTTCTTAATCTCTGAATTTCACTACTATCTATAACTTCCAACTCGTAATCTTCTAAATATATATCCTTATGAATAGAATCCCTGATCACCTTCATCGTCTCCGACCTATATTAGTTGTTTTTAATATTGTTTATTGATGTTATTCATTAATTTAACTATGTTATTATAATGAATTGCGTTTTTCTTTCTTATTTTTATTTTTATTTTGTTTTTTCAGAAAATTTAAAAAAAATTAAATTAAAGAAACCTTCGCTGAACAGTTATGGTTAAAATATATTTATACCTTGCCCCTTCAAAATTTAATAAAAACTCCATTTCAAAAAATTTAAATTTATGGTTGGGAGTAAATAAAAGATAAAGGTAATAAAGAAAAACAAATATAGTAAAAAATAAAAAAAATAAAATGATAGAATAATGATCAAATAAAAAATCATTTCAAAATTTTAAAAACTTAAAAACGCCCTAATGATGAAAGTTACCCCCACTGACCTTATCGGGATGAAGAAATCGGCACTGGCTGAGGGGCATTTTTATTTCCTTACGCTGAGATTCTATTTTCCTATCCTCATATAAATTTTAATTTGCATAAAATATATTAGAATTTCTATTTTATTTTTTAAATTTTTTAAATAGGATTTCGTTAGTTTATTAACCTCCTATAATTATTAATTATTATTAACTACCCACAAATATTAAGTTATAAACAATCCATTCAACTAAAATTCATAAAAATTTAAATTTACAAAAGATTGTGTATAAATGCCCATAAATACGCGAAGGGATAACCCATGTTAATCGATGAGATAATAAAAATACTACAAAACAAGAACAAATTTTTAAACACAGCCCTACTGACTAAAAGCAACAAAAACAAGGTATACTACGCTGTAAAACAGCCAGATGGTAATATAAAAGTAGTTTTACCTTTTTTCTTCCAAAATGAAAAGTTTTTAAAACTTAAAGAGTATAGTGATGGAATAGAAGGAGCTACACAAAGAGTTATTGAAGAAATAAAAAAAGAAATGATAAAAAAGAAACGATTCCTCCCATTAGCAGGATACTTTGGTAGAATATATAAAGCATTATATGAGCCCCTAACCGTAGTAAACTGCGACTTAAATATAGGATACGATCTTTGGAAAGTAGATAAATACAACTACATAAAAGAGGATAAAATATACCTAATGCTTAGAATGATATTTAAAGAAAAAGAACCCTCAGAGATCGTTAGTAAAATTAATGAACTCTGCAATGATCTAAACGCATTTATTAAAAAAATAGAAATAGACATACTAATAGAAGAAGCTAAAAATATAATAAACCAGAAATATTTAAGAGATAAATTAGATGACCTCAATTTAGTTTGTTTTATTGCAAATAATTCAAAACCAGCAAGAAAATACACAGAAGTTAGGAGACATTACAGAATAGCAGGACCTAAAGAAGTTAACATACCATTTGAATGTCCAAAAGAACTCGAACCAATAAAAGTAGAGCTAAAATTTGGAAAAAAAGTAGAAGGACTTGGAATAAAACGAAAAGAGATATTTATAATCACTGGAAGAAATGCACAAGGAAAGACAACACTACTACAAGCGATAGATAGCGGAAGAGACGATCATTTAATAGGAGACGGAAGAGAATTCATAATAACTACAAAAAGCTTATCAAAAGCATCAACTGGAAGTATGGAAATGAGCGGGCAAGATATAAGTTTATTCTTTCAAAAACTACCTCCTGGAATTAAAGGTTCTCCTAAAGCGGTCTATGGAACTGCATCGGGCTCAATGTATATGGCATATCAAATTCAAAGGGCAATAACAAACAAAACCAAACTAATTTTAATAGATGAAGACAATTCAGCAGTTAATTTATTAGTTAGCGGAGTTTTAAGTAAGTGGTTTGAAGGTGTTAAATCCTTAGCAGAGATCATTATGGAAGACAGAGAAAAATTAGGAGAAAGTGCTTTTATCATAGTCACAAGTTCATTAGACCTATTAACTGCCTTAGGAGATAGAGCAATATACTTAGAAGACCACAAAGCCAAATATTTGGATTTGGACTATTTTAGGGAAGAATTGGGAAGATATTATTTGGAGTTGGCTTCCAAATTTATAAAAGTTAAAAACGATAAAAGAAAATAAAAAATCAAACCAAAATAAAAATCTTACTAAATTAAACTAAATTAAAAACAATATTAAAAATAATAACAAAATTAGGGATAATATGAGCAAAGAAACCAAAATCACACTCATTGGTAGTAAACTTGCAAAAACTGGAGGAGAATTTTATTACCTGGGAGAAATAGAGGAATGTGAAAACTGCAAATTTAAACGACTATGCCACGGAAATTTAGAGATCGGAAGAAAATACAAGATCATCTCAGTAAGATCAGCAAACCACCCATGCCCAGTTCACGAAGGTGGAGTAAAAGTGGTTGAAGTAGTTTTATCAGATATAACAATAATGATCGACACAAAAAAAGCACTTGAAGGGGTTGTGTTAAATCATCACCCAATAAACTGCGATAATTTTGAATGCGAATACTATACGTTTTGTAATCCAAAAGGAATAAAGGATGGAGAAAAATACAAAATAAAGCAAGTTATTAATGAAAAAATAAACTGTCCAAAAGGAAAATCCTTAAAAAAAGCAATAGTAGAGATAGTAGAAAACGAGCAATAATAAGGTGAAAACGTGATAAGTAATAGATGCAAAAACATAAAACCCTCGGCAATAAGAGAGATATTTAACTTAGCTACCTCAGATTGTATAAACCTTGGTATAGGAGAACCCGACTTTAAAACACCAAAACATATAATTGAAGGGGCCAAAAAAGCACTTGAAGAAGGAAAAACTCACTACTCTCCAAACAATGGAATTCCAGAACTTAGAGAAGAAATAGCAAATAAAATAAAAAAGGACTATAACTTAGAAATTGACAAAGACAATGTTATAATAACCTGCGGTGCTTCAGAAGCGTTAATGCTTTCAATAATGACATTAATAGATAGAGGAGATGATGTAATAATTCCAGATCCATCCTTTGTTTCCTATCACTCCTTATCAGCATTCGCAGAAGGAAAAATTAAAACCACTCCATTAAACGAAAACTTCGACCCCGATTTAGAACATATTAAAAACCTAATAACAAAAAAAACTAAATTGATAGTGATAAACACCCCTTCAAACCCAACAGGAAAAGTTTATGATAAAGACACAATAAAAGGCCTCGCAGAAATAGCAGAGGACTACAATTTGATTATCCTTTCAGACGAAGTTTACGATAAAATCATATATGAAAAAAAACATTACACTCCGATGCAATTTACTGATAGATGCATAATGATCAACGGATTTTCAAAAACCTACGCAATGACAGGATGGCGACTCGGCTACTTAGCAGTTTCAGAAAATCTAAATGAGGAGTTAAACTTAATCGATCATATGATAAAAATACACCAATACAGCTTCGCATGTGCCACAACCTTTGCTCAGTATGGAGCTTTATCTGCCCTCAAAGGAGACCAAAAATGTGTTAAAGAAATGGTAGATGAATTTAAAAGAAGAAGGGATTTAATTTATAAAGGCCTAAAAGATATTTTTAAAGTCAATAAACCAGAAGGTGCATTTTATATCTTTCCAGATGTTTCAGAATTTGGAGACGGAACAGAAATTGCCAAAAAATTAATAGAAAATAAAGTTCTATGTGTTCCCGGAATTGCCTTTGGAGAAAATGGAAAAAACTACATCAGATTCAGCTATGCCACAAAATATGAAGATATAGAAAAAGCATTAGACATAATAAAGACAACCCTTGGTAGTTAAATCAGTTAATAATTATTAACTAAATAACTAAAATTAACTGATAGCCAACTTGAATATTTGAAACTTATAATTGATTATTGATAGTTTTAATTAATAGTATTAATAAAATTCCTCCAATTGCAAATATATATGTTATTTAAATTTAAGAGTATAAGAATGAACAAATAAACAATTGAAAATAACAATCCAAATTTAAGGGCATTATTTTCATTCTCTTTATCCCTCCAAACAGTGAAATAAGCTAAAATCATTATTATAGTTAAGAATAACCAATAATTTATGAACTCTCCAAAAAATCCATATACAGGATTCTGATGCATTATTAATGAAAGGATAATCCAAGATATTACAAACAAGGAATATAGAAACAAACTCATTAAATTTTTCAACTTTATTTTAAAATTATCATCAAAAATTAAAACAATATATCCCAAATACCAAACTAAAAACAATGAACCTATTTCATAATTTAATTCAAAATTTTTAACGGAAAATATTAAATTTAAGAAAGAATAAATTATAAATGGAAAAATTACTATGAAAATTTTTTTAATTAGAGGATTGGACATTATTTCACCAAGATACTTTAAATAAATATTTTTTGATAAGGAAATAACTGCAAAGGATTACAATTATCCCTCCTATCCATAATACGCCTTGATTTTTATATGATATATATGTAGATAGTGCATCCCCACTTACTAATATAATAATTAACAATATTATGGAATATATAAATATTCCGACAATTATGGAAATGGTGGATATTTTAAATTCTTTGATAGTTTTTGGATTACCATCTAAGCATGCTCCAAAGAAACCAAATAAAAAAATCATTAAAAATATAAATAAAAATAAAGTAGATGATTTTAATGGATAAAATTTATTAGGTATTTTTAAATAAGGATCTATGAACAATAAATAATAAACCATACAAAAATACCCAAATAAAGCTCCAAAAATCATTCCAATTATTGTAAAAATCCCAACATTTTTAATATTTAAAAGATTTTTGCTCATTATCTCCCTCCTTGAACAAAAGTTTATTAATCTTGCCTATTTTTTATTTATTGTTTTATCAAAGGCAACAAACAACAAAATGATTTACCTTTTATAGATGCATATTCATAAATTATCTGATGATTTTATCTTAACCTTTTGATATTTAAAATTTACTAAAACCAAATTTAAAAGATAATAAAAAAATAAAAACTATAAAAAATCGAGAATCGCCTAAAAGGTGGGACTATGTTAAAAAGAAAACACTTAGAAATGATCCTCGACTCTCTAAAACGCCATCCAAATCCAAAAATTGAATTGGAGCAATATACAATAGATGGAAAACTTGCCGGAGATATATTATACTTTGCAATAAACGACTTTTACGGAAATGTAGTTATCGACCTCGGCTGTGGAACTGGAAAACTCGCAATCGGAAGCAAATTACTCGGAGCAAAAAGAGCCATTGGTATTGATATAGATAAAGAGAGTATAAAAGTGGCAAAAGAAAACGCAAAAAAAGTAAACGCTGATGTTGAATTTTACTGCAAAGATATAAGAGAGATCGATAGACAATTCATAAATGAAAAATTAAAAGAAGATAAATATCTAAAAAAGATTATAATCCAAAACCCCCCTTTTGGAGCACAGAAAAAACAGGCAGATAGAATATTTGTAGACAAAGCCCTCGAAATAGGAGATGTTGTTTACACGATTCATAATAAACCAACTAAAAACTTTATTAAAAATTATATAGAAAGTAAAGGAGGAGAAATAACCCACGAATACGAGGCAAGTTTTAAAATTCCTGCAACGTATTCCTTTCATAAGAAAAAGGTTGTAAATATTCCGGTTATAATTTTTAGAATAGAAAATAAATCCAAAAACAAAGACAACGATTAATCCACTTTTATATATTCATCTTTTATATTTCTCTCATTATAAATTCACTTTTTATTCTTTCTCAACATCCTACGAATCTTCAAATACAAAGTTGCAAACAAAACCAAAACAGGAATTATCTCTAACCTACCGATCCACATAGCAACAATACCCGCGATCTTTCCAATAACAGGGGTCTTTAACGTCACTACACCAAGAGAGATTCCAATATTTGATGTAAAAGAAACTGCATCAAAAATAGAATCATACGGCTTATAACCAAGATATATAAAAATCAACGCCACTAAAAACGAAGAAAAACAATACAAGAAAAAGACCACAAATGCCTCTCTAATGATCTTATAATTCAAATCAATATCCTCAAGATGCTCATATATAACAGCAGATTTTGGATAGAGAACCTCTTTTATCTCATATACAAGTGCCTTCAATATAACTAAAAATCTAATTATCTTAACCCCTCCAGTGGTTGTTCCAGCACCCCCACCAATTAACATTAAAAAAATTATCAAAAATAAAGAGAAATTCGATAAAAGTGAAACATTAATGGTTGTGAACCCCGTAGAAGTCATTGCTGAAACCACAGTAAATAAAGAATCAATAAATGGAATATGATCCTTAAAAGAAATAATAACTGATATTATTGCTATCACAACCAATGCATACTTCGTTTGAATATCATTAAAATACTTTCCAGTTAACAACTTATGATGAATAGAAAAAGACATAACCCCTCCAACCATCATTATTCCAATCATAACGATCTTTGCAAAATCATTATAAGGAAAGCTGTAATTGCTTATGCTCATCCCTCCAGTAGAAATACCAGTCATAGTTAAATTTACTGCCTCCCAAAAACTTAAACCAGAAACATATAATAAAAGAACTCCTAAAATCGTATACAACACATATATCCAAACAATTGTCTTTATTGTTCCAATAGCACTCGGCATAATTCGCTCCTGTCTCGCCTCAGAGGCATATAAAAGATAAGCAACAGTTCCAGACCGAGCTAAAACAAGGGCTGATAAGACCAATATTCCAACTCCTCCAATCCACTGTTGAAAACTCCTCCAAAATAGAACAGATTTTGGCAACACTTCAACATTTGGAATTAACGTCATTCCAGTTGTTGTCCATGCAGACATACTTTCATAAACAGCATCAACATACGAAAAATAATGGATAGATAAATATAGAGGCACTGCCCCAATAAAAGAAGCAACTAACCAAGATAGGGCAGAGGCAACCATAGTTTGATGTAATTTTAAATTTTTTGGCTTAGTAAATTTTTTTATAAGAGATCCTAAAACGATAGAACAAATACCGGGAATCAAAAAATCCAACACTGTGTTTTCATTAAAATAAAATGCAACAATACAAGGTATTAATGTAAATATTCCGATTATTTGAGTTATCCCTCCTAAGATATGTAAAATACCTTCAATATCTTTCCTCGTTAAGCTACAAACCCCCATACTCCAAACCTTAAAGATTATTCCGAATATCTTTGATACCACATTACTATTTAAATTTATTTCAGGTTATAAGTTAGTATATTTAAATTTATGGATATTTATGTCTATAATAAAAAATAAACCTCAACCTACAAATTAGGCCATGCATAGGCCTCCGCATCCGCTTAGTGTCTGGATGCCCTGCCGGGCTCTCGGGCGGTTAGTGTCGGCGGGCTGAACGCCTCGGGCAGAACCCTCGGCGCTTACACCCCCGACCTATCAACCTCCTCTTCTAGGAGAGCCCTCGTCCCCAAAGGGACTGGCCGCCTATTTTCGGGGAGGGTTTCGGGCTTAGATGCCTTCAGCCCTTATCCCTTAGTGCGTAGCTGCCCGGCAATGCCCTGTCGGACAACCGGTAAACCAGAGGCACCGGCGGCTCGTTCCTCTCGTACTAGAGCCACCTTCCCCTCAGGCGACCAACACCCCCAGCAGATAGCAACCAACCTGTCTCACGACGGTTTAAACCCAGCTCACGATCCCCTTTAATGGGCGAACAGCCCCACCCTTGGGCCCTGCTGCAGGCCCAGGATGGGAAGAACCGACATCGATGTAGCAAGCCGCGGGGTCGATATGGGCTCTTGCCCGCGACAACTCTGTTATCCCCGGGGTAGCTTTTCTGTTATCCCTGGCCCCCATTGGTGAGGCACAGGGGTTCGCTAGGCCCGGCTTTCGCCTCTTGGTCGGCCTCTTTTACCGACCAAGTCAGGCCGGCTTTTGCCCTTGCACTCCACGGCGGAGTTCTGACCCGCCTGAGCCGACCTTTGGGCCCCCCTGATGCATTTTCAGGGGGGTGCCGCCCCAGCCAAACTGCCCACCTGCCGGTGTCCCCCACACGGGGTTAGGGACATGGCCATGGGTGGGTGGTGTCCCATGGACGCCTCCACCACCCCCGGAGGGGTGGCTTCGACGGCTCCCACCTACACTGTGCACCCACGGCCATGCCCCAACGACAGGCTGCAGTAAAGCTCCACGGGGTCTTCGCTTCCCACTGGGGGTCTCCGGCCTTTGCACCGGAAAGGTAGGTTCACCGGGCTCCGGCCCGGGACAGTGGGGGTCTCGTTACGCCATTCATGCAGGTCGGAACTTACCCGACAAGGAATTTCGCTACCTTAAGAGGGTTATAGTTACCCCCGCCGTTTACCGGCGCTTCGCCCGGTTGTACCCGGGTTTCACGTACCGGCACTGGGCAGGCGTCGGCCTTGGTACACACCCTTACGGGCTAGCCAAGACCTGTGTTTTTATTAAACAGTCGGACCCCCCTGGCCACTGCGACCTGCGGTCCCCCCCATATAGAGAAGACCGCAGGCACCCCTTCTCCCGAAGTTACGGGGCCAATTTGCCGACTTCCCTGGGCCGGATTCACCCGACACGCCTTAGGATACTCGCCTAGGGGCACCAGTGTCGGTTCTGGGTACGGTCATCGGGGATCCTTACCAACTCCCTTTTCACGGGCTCCAGGGCTCAGCCGAACCCTCCTAACGGAGGGCCCATCACGCTTTTGCCCGGTTCTCGCCATTACGGCACTCCCCGGGCTTATACGCTTGGCCACCCCGACGGGGGTGGTCGGCCTACCCCGAAGCGTCAGGAGTTGGCCCTGCGTTGCCGCACGTACCCCGATGGCGCGGGAATATTAACCCGCTTCCCTTTCCCCTCATAGGGAATTACCCCGAGGGTTAGGACCGGCTAACCCACAGCTGACGACC
Source organism: Methanocaldococcus vulcanius M7 (assembly GCF_000024625.1). Classification (NCBI taxonomy): domain Archaea; kingdom Methanobacteriati; phylum Methanobacteriota; class Methanococci; order Methanococcales; family Methanocaldococcaceae; genus Methanocaldococcus; species Methanocaldococcus vulcanius. The sequence goes on along the minus strand of NC_013407.1, from coordinate 625,301 downwards.
GTTGCTGTGGAAACCTTGCCCCTTCGGCGGTGGGGATTCTCACCCCACTTTGCTGTTACTACTGCCGGGATCCTCGTTCCCACGAGGTCCACTCGACTTCACAGCCGAGCTTCTACCCTCGCGGGACGCCCTCCTACCGGATCACCATAACGGTGCCCCCGGGTCTCGGCGGCCGGCTTAGCCCCCATTATCTTCGGGGCCCCTGACCTCGACGGGTGAGCTGTTACGCACTCTTTAAAGGATGGCTGCTTCTAAGCCAACCTCCCCGCTGTCTTAGGCCAGGGACTCCCTTCCATTTACACTTAGCCGGCACTTAGGGGCCTTAACCCGGGTCCGGGTTGTTCCCCTCTCGGACATACGGCTTACCCGTATGCCCTCACTCGGGAGCTACGGCGATGACGGGTTCGGAGTTTGACAGGGTGCCGAGGGCTCTCGCCCCCTAAACACCCTATCAGTGGCTCTACCCCGCCATCTACCTAACTCCCGGCTAACCTGCGAGTTATTTCGGAGGGAACCAGCTATCTCCGGGCTCGATTGGCATTTCACCCCTAGACCGAGGTCAGAGGAGCACTTTGCGCGGTAACACCCCTGCGGGCCTCCACCCCTCTGGCGAGGGGCTTCACCCTACCCCGGCCTAGATCGCCCGGTTTCGGGTCGTACGAGTGTGACTCCAGGCCCACAAAGACCTCGCCCCTCACCCAAAAAGGGCTGCGGGCACGTCGGTTTCCCTACGCCTTCGACCTTGAAGGTCTTAGGCTCGCCACACCCGTACACTCCCCGGCCCGTTTTTCGAAACGGACGACACGACTCCGGCATGCCACCCCTCGTACTCCTCCCTCGCGGGAGTTTCCTTCGGGGTGGTTACCTTTCGAGCCGTGCCATACCGCACCCGTCTGGTTTCAGGCTCTTTTCACCCCCCGCAAGGGGTGCTTTTCAGCTTTCCCTCACGGTACTAGTTCGCTATCGGTCTCGGGACGTATTTAGGGTTGGAAGCCTAATGTCTCCCAGCTTCCCGCGCGATATCCAACGCGCGGTACTCAGGGACACCTCAAAACCCCCAACCGGTTACGCCTACGGGGCTTTCACCCTCTATGGCGCCCCGTTCCAGGGGACTTCGGCTTCCCGGTGGGGGTTTATATGAGGGCCCTGCAACACCACATCCCCTTACCCTTACGGATAAGGGTTCGGTTTGCCCTGTGCCGGTTTCGGTCGCCCCTACTCCCGGCATCCCTGTTGGTTTCTTTTCCTGCGGGTACTCGGATGCTTCTTTTCCCCGCGTTCCCGCTCCCTAACGGGAGCGCCCCAAATGGGGCAGGAAGTCCCATTCGGGGATCCCGGGTTCTACGGCTGCCTGCGCCTCCCCCGGGCTTATCGCAGCTTGCCACGCCCTTCCTCGGCGCCCCGAGCCGAGCCATCCACCAGACGGGGTGATAGCCCGGCAGAGCATCCAGATTTCACCGGGATGCGGAGACCTATGCATGGCCCTCATCATTAGTCAGGCCCTTCACCTGCAACTCTTTGGAGTTGCAGGCTGCACGTGTTTTAGTGGACCCGGTGGGATTTGAACCCACGGCCTCCGGCTTGCAAGGCCGGCGCTCTCCCAGCTGAGCTACGGGCCCACTTTGGCCTATGTGGCAAGCCCACGACTGGTTTGGTGCTCCACAGCAACCAGCTCTTTTTTCTCAGGAGGTGATCCAGCCGCAGGTTCCCCTACGGCTACCTTGTTACGACTTCGCCCCCCTTGCTGAACCCAAGTTCGACCCTGCCCTTGCGGACAGGGCCTCACTTGGGCTCAACTCGGGTGGCGTGACGGGCGGTGTGTGCAAGGAGCAGGGACGCATTCACCGCGCCATGGTGAGGCGCGATTACTACGGATTCCGGCTTCACGAGGGCGAGTTACAGCCCTCGATCCGGACTACGACCGGGTTTAGGGGATTCGCTCCCCCTTTCGGGGTCGCTTCCCATTGTCCCGGCCATTGTAGCCCGCGTGTAGCCCAGGGGATTCGGGGCATGCGGACCTGTCGTTGCCCGCACCTTCCTCCGGCTTAGCGCCGGCGGTCCCCCATGAGTGCCCTCCTCCCGGAGGAGGAGGTTGCAACATGGGGCACGGGTCTCGCTCGTTACCTGACTTAACAGGACGCCTCACGGTACGAGCTGACGACGGCCATGCACCACCTCTCGGCGCGTCTGGCAAGGTCGTCAACCTGGCCTTCATCCTGCCGTCGCCCCTGGTGAGATGCCCGGCGTTGAATCCAATTAAACCGCAGGCTCCACCCGTTGTAGTGCTCCCCCGCCAATTCCTTTAAGTTTCAGTCTTGCGACCGTACTCCCCAGGCGGCGGACTTAACGGCTTCCCTTCGGCACCGCGTCGGCCCGAAGCCGACGCGACACCTAGTCCGCAGAGTTTACAGCCAGGACTACCCGGGTATCTAATCCGGTTTGCTCCCCTGGCCTTCGTCCCTCACCGTCGGACCCGTTCCAGCCGGGCGCCTTCGCCACAGGTGGTCCCCCAGGGATCAACGCATTTCACCGCTACCCCTGGGGTACCCCCGGCCTCTCCCGGTCCCAAGCCCAGCAGTATCTCTGCCAGCCCTGCGGTTGAGCCGCAGGATTTAAGCAGAGACTTACTGGGCCGGCTACGGACGCTTTAGGCCCAATAATAGTGGCCACCACTTGGGCCGCCGGTATTACCGCGGCTGCTGGCACCGGACTTGCCCAGCCCTTATTCCCGGAGCTGTTTACACTCCGGAAAAGCCATCCCGTTGGGATGGCACTCGGGGTCCCCCCGTCGCACTTTCGTGCATTGCGGAGGTTTCGCGCCTGCTGCGCCCCGTAGGGCCTGGACCCGTGTCTCAGTGTCCATCTCCGGGCTCCCCCTCTCAGGGCCCGTACGGATCGTCGGCTTGGTGGGCCGTTACCCCACCAACTACCTAATCCGCCGCAGCCCCATCCTCGGGCGCCGGAGCTTTCGGGGAGGGATCGTTCCAGACCTCCTCCCCTATGGGGGATTAGCCTCAGTTTCCCGAGGTTATCCCCCTCCCGAGGGTAGGTTAGCCACGTGTTACTGAGCCGTGCGCCGGTGCTCCCGAAGGAGCCCCTTGACTCGCATGGCTTAGTCGGACCCCGATAGCAGTGGCCTCCGGCAGGATCAACCGGAATTAAGTGGGAGATACGGTCGCAAGAAAGGATAAACCTTTCTTGCGGCTGGTTGCTGTGGAGTTTCACCACCAGTCGTGGGCTTGCCTTAGTCCCAATCCTCTCGGATTGGGAACGCACCTTCAAGTGCATCCAATAAGAAGAACTTGTCAACTGAAACGTTTTTAGGAAAAAAACAATCAAACTAAAATAAAAAATTCAAAAATATAAGTAATAATTATGATACTTACACGTGCAAAGAACTTAATATCAAGGTTTTATAATAATTTTTTCAAACAATATACAAAGAGGCCAAATACTCCAACCGAAAGATAAATATTTTCCAGTTAAATGGAAAAAAGACGGGTTTTAAAATTATTGGCAATAAGTTAAGATTATCGTTATCAGAGCAGATGAGGCAGTGGTGAAAGAAAGGAAGCAAGATATTAATAGGGGTTAGGATCAAAGAGTTTATTTATCAAGTTAGGTGGTGAAATTATGGAAGATCTTAATATAAAAGTTGGAGATTATGTTGTATATATTAACACTGGGACTAAGGGTAGGGTTGTTGATATTGTAAAGGATGAAAATGGAGATGTGTGGGTTGTTTTAGATAATAATTTAATGTATAGACCTCATCTTTTAAGGGTCATAGATAAATCGGAAGTAATTAAAAAGAGAGATGAGATTGAAGAGGCGGTTAAAGAAATTGAGGAGGAAGAGTTGGAGGAAGGAAAATTGATTGATATGGATTTAGGAGATGCATGTGGTGCAGGATAAACATTTCATAACTTTTTTAATAATTTATTTTTATTTGACATGATTTTAAATTAATTTATCATTTTCGATATAATTTTAATATGATAACAAAAAAGATCTTGGTGATGTTGATGGATGTTGCGATAGTTGGTGCTACGGGATATACTGGGGCTGAGTTATTAAGGTTGTTAGCGAGGCATGATGATGTTGATGTTTGCTATATAACCTCACGAAGAGAAGCAGGAAAGCATGTTTTTAAGGTTCATCCTCATTTAAAGGGTGTTGATAAGTATAAAGAACTTTATTTTGTTGGAGATGTTGATAAAGTCGATGCTGATATAGTTTTTACTGCAACTCCGCACGGCGTTTCTATGAGTGTAGTCCCTAAGTTTTTGGAGAGGGGGGTTAGAGTAATAGATCTCAGTGGAGATTATAGATTTGAAGATCTGAGTTTGTATGAAAAATATTATAATATTAAACATGTCGGTTTGCCTGATGTAAAGATTGCATATGGTCTTCCTGAACTAAATCGAGAAAATATAAAAAAAGCTCAACTTGTAGCAAATCCCGGATGTTTCCCAACGGGAGCTATTTTAGCAATTGCTCCTCTGGTTAAAGAGGGTTTGATAGAGGAGAGAGTAATATTTGATTCTAAAACAGGAGTTAGTGGAGCGGGAGTTAATCCTACTGAGACAACGCATTTTCCAAATGTGAATGAAAATATCACGCCTTACAAGATAACAAAACATAGGCATGCTCCTGAGATTGAAAAAGAGTTAAACAAGATCGGGAGGGTGAAGGTTTCGTTTACACCTCATTTGGCTCCCATAACAAGGGGAATATTAACAACTGCTCATGCATTTTTAACTGAGGATATATCTGATAATGACATAATTGATATTTATAACGAGTTTTATGGAAGGGAGTTTTTCGTAAGAATATTCTCTGATGATATTCCGAGGTTGACTTATGTTAGGGGGACGAATTTTTGTGATATTGGGGGTTTTGAAGTTGATTGTCATGGAAGGGTTGTGGTGGTTTCTTGTATTGATAATTTGGTAAAGGGGGCAAGTGGACAAGCTATCCAAAACATGAATATTATGTGCGGTTTTAGAGAGGAAGAGGGTTTATTAGATATTGGATTAAATCCATGATTATCTTGTTTATTGATTTACCTATATCCTTTTTAGAGATGTTATTTTTATATTTAATAATTTTAATTTTTATATTCATATTCAAATCTATGTATAAGTATATACAAATATATGTAATTAAAAAATAAATAATATAAAATTATAAAAATTTAAAAGTTGAGGAATTTAAATAAATATTAAAAACGGAGATTATTCAATGTTAATTCCTTTTTTAATTGATGACTCTGCTTTTGGTAAAATTACTGATAAGACCCCGTTTTCAAATTTAGCTGATGCGTTTTCTTCTTTAACTGTTGCAGGAAGTTTTATGTTTCTATATATCTCTTCATCCTCAGGAATCTCTGAGTAGATAATCCTTTCGCTTTCGGTTATCATCAGTGGACTTCTTTTGGCTCTTATTTCTAAGGTGTCCCCAACTGCGTTCAAGATTATATCCTCTTTGTTAACTCCTGGCAACCATGCAATAACTTTTATATGTTGGTCTCCTTCAATAATAGATATTGGCATAAAGCCCTTTCCTGATATTTGAACTCCTGTTGAACTTTGTATCATTGTAGTTCCTGCCATTGGGGTTGTAAATAACTCTTTAAACATCCTTTCAAATAGTGAGTCAAATGGATCTCTTCCTATCATTGTTATCACCTCTTTTTTTACTCCGTCTATTTATTTAATGTTTTTGAAGTTCTATATAAATTTTTCTATAATTCATAAAAGTAAATATTTATGAGAAGATAAATCAATGTTGCGAAATAAAAAATAGAAAAAGAAAAAATATAAAAAATTAAAAATAAAAAAATAAAATATTATCTTTTTTGTAAAGGAATATCGTTTATATCCATTGAGATCCATTTAATCTCGTCTTTTATAAACTCTTTAATAAGTAAGAGGATTTCTATCCTATTCTCCGTTGGAATGTCCGTTCTATAAACGAATGAGAATAATTTATTTATCCCTTCTTTTTCTTCTTTTATTAACATCATTAAATCTGAACTATCTATGTTTTTTTCTCCATTCATCGATAGAAGATATTTCCATCTCCAAAGTCGTATTTTTATCAAAAAGTTTAGTAAATCCTCTATTATCTCTTTTGCAAACTCATCCCCACTTAAACATTCTTTTACAATATCTGAAATCAACACTGAACCAAATCGTCTCATAAAAACCCCTCAGTTATGGCTTAGAACCTATTATTGTAAATAAATCGTATAAAGAATTGTATAATTTACAACCCAATTCTGTAAGTTCGAATTTTTCATTTTTATCTTTCTTTATAAATCCATGGCCGATTAAAAAATCCATATATTTTGAAAAGTTTCTCCAGTCCAAATTTGCTGCATACATAATTCTTGTCTTTACTTTCTCTCCTTCTTTTATGATGTGTAATATCTCGAATATAACTTCAAATTGGGAGCGTTTATATCTTCTTCTATTATTTTTTCCATTTACAATCGGAGGGGGGACTTTCATCATATTAATCACTTCTTTTTTCTTTGTAGTTATTTATATGTTTATATTTTCCTTATTAAGACCGCACTTAATCCTATTATGCTTATTATCAAAAATATGGCAATTATTATCTCATTTGTTGGTAAAGAACTGTCAACTGCCATTATCATTACTTCTGTTGGAAGAACTACGCTCGCTTTTAATAATACGGTTTGATTGTTGTCGTAGGTTAAAGGACTAATTTTTGTCAGAATTGTTCCTTTATACTTTCCCGATTCTTTTATGATAAATGTTAAATTATCCCTTACGGTCTCTCCTGGTTTTAGTGTAAAGTTATTTTTGGAGATAATAATTTCAATTTTTTTTGTATTATTTAGATCTCCTGTAGGTGTGAGTTCTACCCTAACAGGAAAATTATTTGGGTTCTTTATATACATAACACTATTCACATCTTGAGGAAGACCGTTGCTTGAATTTACCATGATGTCTATTTTTGGGGGAGATATTGCCCCACTCAGCCCGCTAACTTGCGGAAGGATTAGTATAGAGAGTGCAAGTATGAGCCCTGCAAATAATGCCAATTTTTTCATAGTTTCACCTTCAAATTAGTAATTGGAGAATATTTGTGATTAATAAGATTATAATGCAATAAACAATAAACGCCACATATAGCGTTCAATATTAACAGAGGATCAACAATATAATCAAGGATAAAAACTGTAAAAATTGTAATAAAAACTTTTTAATTAATTATTATGCGTAAATTAGTCATCTTTAATTTTCTATTGTATTGCTAAATTTAATTTATGGCTTCTTTAATTTAATTACAAATTAATTTAATTTTTTTGTAAGTTTGTTAGATTATTTTGATTTTTGTTTGATTTTAAATGGACGAAAAATTTAAAAGGATTTGGGAATTATAATCCAATTCCGTAGAATGTAATTGATCCGCCGTAGCATCCGCTTGGTAATGGTTCTGGAACATCAAGGGTGAAGTTAACTTCTAATGCATTTGCATTTCCTGGTTTTAATGGTTCGAATAATAATATTTTCACGTTATTTTGAAGTGTTATTTCGTGGTGGATAGTTGCGTTGTTGACTTTGATAACATCTGCCTCGATATTCTCAGCTGGAATTATTCCTGTTCCTCCTACTTGTGCTAATGAGGTCGCAGATACAAATACACCTACTTTTGTTCCTACATTATCAGGATCAAGGTTGTGGACTGAAACTACGTTCTCTTCTGCTGAAACGTTTTGTTGTCCTGGGGTTACGTTTCCGAAGCTTAGTCCTGTGAACGGTGCTGGTGTTGCATCGTTATCTTTTGTTACGTTTATTCCGATCATTGGGTTTAGGAATACTTTTCCTTTGTAGATTGGACCGGTGCAAACTCCATGTTTATCTCTTGCAGTTACATAGACATCAAAGCATCCGTGTGATCCTGCAGGGACTGTCCATTGTGCGTAGAATTTTAAAGTGGATAAATCACTGTCTCCGCTTGTTGTTGGATCGAATCCTGCATGTATTACATAAGCTGGATTTGCTGGATTTTGACCTTCTGGAACTAATAAGAAGTCAACTCCTGCTCCGTTTGTTTGTAAGTCCTGTTCTCCATTTGGATCACTAACATTTACATAGAAGGTTATTCCTTCTCCAGTGTAAGCGTATGGAACGTATGCATCACTTCTTAATAGGTTAGGAGCTACTCCTGATGTATTTCTATATTCATATACAGTAACTCCCTGCACAGTTTTTATAGTCATTTCGTAACTACTACTATTGACTACGGGAGGTAGGTTGCTTACAGTTGCAGTTGTTTGTCCTGTCCCGTAGGTTGTGGAGATTGCAGAGGCAGAGCCCAAAATTGCAATTCCCATTATTACAGATAGTAGCAACGAAAGCAGGTATTTTTTGAAATTATTCATTTTGGACACCTCTTTCTTTAATTTAAGATGGTTATTAATTGGAATAAATTAAAAGCATCCCATTAGAGAGAATATTAAAGATAATAACCACGATATTATGCCTCCTTCGATAGCCATATGTATCACCCCATACGTATATCGAGTTTAGCAATCTATTTATTTTACTCCATTATTTTACTTCCTTTACTATCACCTCGTTTTTGTTTTCTGATTATAATATATTACAAAATATACTAATATAGTTTATGAATGTAAAGCACAGAGTGAAAATAGATGTAATACCCACTTGTTTTTTAAATTTTTTATGAAAAGTAAAAAATAAAATAAATAAAGTAAATAGGATAATAAAAAAATTAATAGTAAATGCCCACATATAGCAAAGTTTATAGTCCCCTATATAAAGATAACGTTTACTCGTTAAAATAAATTAATCTAAGCACATTTTCGATCTTTTCTAATAATTGTCTTCCCCTTTCGGTCAAAGAAAATTTTTCTCTTTCTTCTTTAATAAACTCGTTTTTTATTAAATAGCTCATATAGTTGTTAAGTGTTCTCCAGTCCAAATTTGTGGCATACATTATATTTGTCTTTTTTAAATCATTATTCTTTATAGTTCTTAATATGTCAAAAATTATCATTATTTTGTCTCGTTTCATATTTGGTAAAGTGCTATACTTTCTTAAATCCCTTTTATATTTTTCATAATTTATTATATACTTCATGATTAATTTACATGCACTATCATCTCGATATATTTCGGGAATTTCTTTTAATGTTAAAAAAGCTTTGAAAACCAGATTTCGATCTTCTTCTAAAAATAGATCTTCAAGATACTTTATAAAGCAGGAATCATCAATTTTTCCATTCAAATAAAGATTTCCTAAAACTATAATACAATTTATTTTTAACTTAGCGTTTTTTGATACTAAAAAAGGATGAATTAAATCCATTAACCCTTCTTCCATTTCTATAAGTTTTATTGCATCATTTATCCTACCCCTCTCAATTAAGTCCTTTAATATCCGCATTCTCGGATCTTTTTCCATAATTCCACCTTTTCAAAAGATCAGAAACAGAAATAAATACAAAATAGTATTACACAATATTAGATCACTAATATTAGATTTAGTGCCAATTATATATTAAAATTACCATAAGAATTATCGTAGTATTGTTTTCTACTTCCAACTTCAAAGTTATTTAAAATTATTAAATCCTCAATTAAATCATCACAATTAAGAGAGGGATTAAAGATGTTTGGAAAATTAAAAGAGAAACTTTTAGAAACAACATCAAAGATCACTGAAAGGATCTATAAAAAAGGTGGTGAAGAAGAAAAAATAGAAGAAAAAATAAAAGAGGATAAAGTTGATAAAATTGAAGAAAAAATAGAAGAGGTTAAAAAATCAGAAAAAATGGATGAACATAAGAAAGAAAAAAAGATAAGTTTTTTTGATAGATTTGGATTAACAAGGGCTATTAAGAAGGCAATAAAAAAGGAAATTGTGATCTTGGAGGATGACATTGAAGATATTCTTGAAGAGTTGGAAATTGAATTATTAGAAGCGGATGTTGCATTAGATGTTGTTGAAAAGTTAATTGAGAATATTAAAAAAGAGTTAGTTGGAAGAAAAATAACTCCTGACGATGATGTAGAAGAAATAACAATAAACGCGATTAGAACTGCTATAAAAAACATATTATCTCAGAAAAAAATCGATCTTGAAGAAATAATAAAAGCCAACAAAGCGAAAGGAAAACCCACAGTTATAGTTTTTGTAGGAATAAATGGAACTGGAAAAACAACAACAATTGCAAAATTAGCTTATAAACTAAAACAGAAGGGATATAGTGTAGTTTTGGCAGCAGGGGACACGTTTAGGGCAGGTGCAATAGAGCAGTTAGAACAGCATGCCAAAAATATTGGTGTTAAAGTTATAAAACATAAACAGGGAGCGGATTCTGCTGCTGTTATATACGATGCCATACAGCATGCTAAGGCAAGGGGGATTGATGTTGTTTTGGCAGATACCGCAGGAAGGCAGGCAACAAATGCCAATTTAATGGAGGAGATCAAAAAAGTAGTTAGAGTGACAAAGCCGGATTTAGTAATATTTGTAGGAGATGCTTTAACCGGAAACGATGCAGTTTATCAAGCAGAAGAATTTAACAGAGCAGTTAATATTGACGGAATAATCTTAACTAAGGTTGATGCTGATGCTAAGGGAGGGGCTGCTCTTTCTATCGGTTATGCAATTGGAAAACCAATACTTTACTTAGGTGTGGGGCAGAGATATTCGGATTTAGTTGAGTTTAATGCCGATTGGATGGTTAAAAAATTATTTGGAGAAGAGGAGTTTAAGTTTTCAACAGAAAGAGAGTTTTAAAAAAAGATTTATTAGTTTTATATGTTTTCCTATCTTTACTCTTAATTTTACTTTTTTATTATGAAGATCTAATATTTAATTATGGTTATAGTATATTGCAATATATTTACAAATGTATATTTATATAAACTCATTAACTACTTTTTAAAAAATAAATTAAAAGATATGTAGAAGTAGAAGACAATATAAAAATAGAAATAAAAAATAGAATTAATAAAACTTTAAGCTTTATAAAATAAAATAATAAATAAATTAACGATAGATAAAAACGAGTTATGGGAAACTATGGAAAGTTGGATCGAATTGAAAAAAGGAGTCAATGCTTTAAAAAGTAAAATTAATGGAAAAGTATTGATAGCTACTCACATAGATACAGATGGTTTAACTTCGAGAGCTATTCTGCAAAAATTATCTGAAAGATTGGAATTAGATGCTGATTTTATGTTTTTAAAACAGATTACTCAGCGGAGTATTGAAGAGATCCCATTTAACGAATACGATCTTACAATATTTGCAGATCTCGGAAGCGGACAATTAAGGATGATAAAAAATAAATTAGAGGAATTAAAGTTAGCGGATAAAGACAGCAAAGTAATAATTTTAGATCATCATCAACCAGAAAGCATAAAGCTTCCAAGGAGTATTATTCACATAAATCCTCTAACAATTGGAAAAAGTGGAGGAGAAATATGTGGTGCAGGAGTATCATATCTTTTTGCAAGAGAGGTAAATAGAGAGTGGACTGATCTGGCTAAATATGCTGTTTTAGGGGCTGTTGGAGATGTTCAAAATATCGAAGGTAAGTTAATAGGTTTAAATAGGTTGATTCTTGAAGATGCAAGATTAAGAGGAGATATTTTAATAAAATCAGACCTGCAAATGTATGGCAGACAGACGAGGCCTTTGTTTGTGTCTATGAGATATTGGGCAGATGTTAGAACGGATCTCCTTAATAATGATTCAAGAATAATAAAATATCTCCAAAATATAAGCAAAAAGTATGATATAGAGATCGATCCATCGTTGAGGTTGGCTGAAATTCCTTTTGAGCATAAACGAATTATAGGTAGTGAACTTTTGATAAAGTGTCTAAACTATGTTCCAAATCATTGGACTTCTTATATTCCAAAGGTCATATTTGGAGAGGTTTATGAGTTCAAAGGGGAGGATTTTGGTTCTCCTTTGAGGGATTTAGAGGAGTTTTCAACTTGTATCAATGCATGTTCAAGATACGGGGATTATGAAACTGCTCTAAATGTTTTAATGGGAGATAGAGACAAATACTACAAAAAGATGTTATCAAATTTAAGAAGGCATAGAAACAATTTAAGAAAAGCATTAGAACACGTTAAGAACGATGTAGATATTATTAAAAAAGAAAAATTCCAGTACTTTGAGACGGATAAGATTATGCCAAACATTGTGGGAATAGTTGCTGGAATGAGTTATTCTATCGAGGACGTTGATTGGATGAAGCCGATATTTGCAATTTCTGAGGGAGAGGAGGGATATAAAGTTTCTGCAAGATGTCCTAAACTGTTATGTTTTGCTGAAAATGTAAACTTAGCAAGTGCAATAAAGTATGCTTCTGAGAAGGTTGGTGGAAGTGGTGGAGGGCATAAATTTGCCAGTGGAGCATATATTCCAAGCGATAAAAGAGAATTTATAAAGTATTTGGACGTTGCATTGGGATAGGCCATAATAGTTTTCTAATTTTAAATTTTTTAATCTTTAAATTTCAATTGTGTAATTTAAAATAAAAGAGATGCAAAGATTAAAGCAGTTAACACATACCCCATAATTTTGGTTAATCTACTTCCGGTATATGATCTTGTTAAATCTCTTTTTATTTGAGCAAGTTCTTCAAGTCCCTCATTATTTGTTTGGATGTGTTGAACTTTAACATTCATATTTTCACCTCCAATTTTTTTGTTCCCAATGTTATAATTAAAAGAAGTCATATATATGCTTTTTTGCTCATGAAAAATCATGATAAATGTTTTTAATGAAAAATCATGACAAATTTTTGAAATTTATAATGAATAATCATGATAGATCCCTAAAACAGAAAAATTTTAAGATAATTTCAAAATATTTAAAAATAATTTAAAAAATCAAAAATTATTATAAAATGAATTAAATAAAGAAGTAAAAATAAAATTAGCAAGATTAACTTAATAATTGCTAAACTTATTTTATAAAGTAATGCCATAAATAACGATTAGATAATCCCAAAAACCATCATAAAATTAAATTACGGTAGAGAGTATGCTCATAATACTGACAGGACTTCCAAGCGTTGGAAAATCTACTTTTTCAAAAAAATTAGCAGAAATTTTAAACAAACTTGGGATCGATGTTATTGTGTTAGGTAGTGATATGTTGAGAGAATCTTTTCCAGCGTGGAGAGAAAGTTATGAGGAATTTATAAGAAAAAACACGCTATATCTCATAGAAAACGCTTTGAAAGAGTATTGGGTAATCGTGGATGATACAAACTACTACAACTCTATGAGAAGAGATCTAATAAATATTGCCAAGAAAAATGAAAAAAATTATGCAATCATTTATTTAAGAGCTCCTTTAAATACTCTTCTTCAAAGAAACGTAAAAAGAGGGGAGAAGATACCAAATGAAGTGATTGTTGAAATGTATAAGAAATTTGATGAACCGGGAAGAAAGTATCGATGGGATGAGCCGTTTTTGACCGTTGACACTACCAAAGAGATCGATTATTATGAGATTGCAATGCGTTTAATTGAAAAATCCAAAAAAAAGGATGAGAAAGTTAGAGATCGGGTTGAAAATAGCATAAGTAAAGATTACAGTATTATAAACGAGATAGATAAGGAAACAAGGAAGATCGTTGGGGAATATATAAAACGTATTAAACCAAAAAATAAGGAGATAGATCGTATAATAAAACTCAGAAAAAGATTTATAAAAAATCTTAAAAATGAAGAGGATATTGATGTTTCCAAGGCCATAATAGAGTTTAAGAGGTTGCTTGAAGAAGAAGGATAACTATAAATATCCCCAATATCATAATAATAATTTGTGCAATATTCACAACTAAGATAAGTTAAATTAAATGTTAAATAAAACTATTAAGATAATTAAAAGTAAAATAACATAAAAGTGGGGTTTTAACTATGACAGAAGAAAAAGACGTTAAAGAGATAAAAGTTGAAGTTCCTAAAGAAATTGCTGAGAAAATAGAGAAAATTACAGGATTTTTAAACTCTTTAAAAGATAAAAAAGAGTTGGTTTCTAAAGAGAAAGTTGAAGAAATGTTAAAACTTATTGATGAAGTTAAAGATAAATTGCCAAAACTGAATATTGATGTTGAAAAATTAGCCAAGATCTTAGAGGGTAGCGGAAGTGAAGTTAAAGTCGTATTTAACAACCTAACGATCGATGGAGAAGTTGGACTAAAAATAATTCCTCTAAAAAAAGAAAAAAGCGAGAGATAATTGATTAAAAATAAAAAATAAAAAAAGAAAATAAAAAGTGAGAATCTTGGACGAAGATGTTTTTTATTACCTAACTTATTTAATTTTATTCCAGGACTTAATAAAAGGGGGAGATCTATCTCTGATACTTGGAAATATCTTAACAATAACCATCGAAAGTCATCGTTTAACTGTCGATGTTAAAGATCTCTCCTTATTAAAAGAATTTTTTAATATTTTTCAATTTTCAAAGGAATCTGAAAAATTTAAAAAATTTAAATCTCTTTTTGATAAGATTGATGACTTAAAATATTTTTTGAATAATCTTTCAAAAATCGCAGATCTTTTTGTTAAATATAAAAAAACGTTTATTTTAAAGTATAGGGGAAGAGATGTTTTAATAATTGGCTATGAAGTTAGGGGAGGATTATTTTTCAAAAACATAAAAATAGTCAACAAAATAATGCTAATAAAGATGATAAACGAATTAAAAAGTTAAAAAAGTTTATGCTGAAAGAATAGCATACATTTCCTCTGCTTTTTCGTAGATCTCTTCTTCATCTAAGGTAATTATATCTCCTTCTCTCATCACTATTTTTCCATCAATTATAACATCATCTACGCATCCATTGAAAGAATAAACAAGATGCGATTTTATATTACTAATTGGCCGTAGTTGTGGTTTATTAACGTTAATAAGAACTAAATCTGCTAAATATCCTTCTCTTATATCTCCTGCTTTTACATTCAGAGCTTTTGCTCCGTTTTTTGTTGCAAAATTAAACGCCTCCTCTGCTTTAACTATTGTTGGATCTAATGTTGTTCCTTTGTGCAGTATTGCTGAGCATTTAATCTCTTCAAATAGATTTAGATTATTATTGCTTCCACATCCGTCTGTTCCCAATGTTGTATTAATTCCTTCGTTTAAAAGTTTTGGAATTGGAGCGATTCCAGAAGCAAGTTTTAGGTTGCTTATTGGGTTATGGGATACGGAGATATTTTTCTCTTTTATTATCTTTATTTCTTCTTCGCTTAGATGAACGCAGTGTGCTGCGATAACATCAACTCCATCAAAAAATCCAAACTCATTTAAATAGAGAAATGGTTCCTTTCCGAACTTTTCTTTTATCATTTTTATCTCATCTAAGGTTTCATTCATATGTATGTGTATTGGAATTTTATATTTTTTTGCCAGTTTGTTAACCTCGAGGAGTAGTTCTTTGGAGCAAGTATAGGGAGCGTGTGGACCAAGAGCAGGAGTTATTCTCCTATTGTTTAAATCTTTTATATAATTAATATATTTTTCAGCGTTTTTAATTTCTTTCTCTCTTTTTTCTTCATCAAATAGATCTATCATTCCATACGCTAACACTGCCCTCATTCCACTTTCGTCAACTGCTTTTGCAATCCCTTCCAAGAAAAAATACATGTCATTGAAGGTCGTAGTTCCTGTTTTTATCATTTCAACACAGCCAAGTAGTGTTCCCCAGTAAACTATTTCTTCATTTAATTTCGCTTCCATCTTCCATATGTGATTATTTAACCACTCCATTAATGGTAAGTCATCAGCTACTCCTCTAAATAAGGTCATTGGAATGTGAGTGTGAGTATTTATTAATCCAGGGATTGCTATTTTTTTTGTCCCATCTATAATTTCCATCTCTTCTTCTTTTTTAATTTCTCCAATTTTTTTGATGATATTATCCTCTATTAAAATATCCTGCCTTTTTCCATTTACATAAACATTTTTTATCAGTATCAACATTTCACCTCTTTTTACTGCAAGTTGTGAAATTTAATAAAGTAATCGAAAAATTCTTTAAACTCCTCTAATGTCTCTTTTTTATATGCTAAGTAGTTGTGTAATATATAACGCTCTTTTATCTGAGGATCTTTGTTTTCATTTGCAGGAAGTATAAAGTCGTGAGGAACTGTAAATATAAATAATTTTTTCCTTAGGAGAGGATCTAATTTCTCTCTAAGTGGGTTTATGCAGTATTTTGCAACATCTTCTTCTGATGATAGGTAGTTGTATCCCAATTCATTTAATTTTTCTCTGTGAGTTTCTAATGTCTTTATATACTGGCTTATAACTTCATCAAACTCCTCTTTAATTAGCCAGAATGGATGTCTTGTTTTAAAGAATTTTAATCTTTCTTCAACTAATTTATGGAACTTTCCTTTTTCAAGTAAGCGGTATTTTCCATCCTCAGTGGGTTCATAAAGGTTGTAAAGTATTGAGCTCCTTACGATTATTAAATAAGGTATTGAGGTGTATTGTAATAGAGAGTAGTATTTTTCGAAACAGAGGGTGTTTTGGGGCCTTACCACTTCTATGTTAAATTCATCCATTGGTATGTTGAAGTAGTCGGCTAAATCAAAGAGTGGCAGATCTCTTAAAGCGGAGCTTAGTAAAATCACTGCATCAGATAATAACATTTTTCTTGTAGTTCTATCTAAAATTTTTGTATTTATTTCTTTTTCAAGTTTTTTTATTGTATTTCCTATGTGGACATATCTTGTGCACTTTTTAGGTCGATAGAATCTAAATATATCTGAGGTTATCTTTTCATCTATGAAGTGTAGTGAGTGGAGTATAATGATCGTCTGCGATTCGATGTTTTTAATATCCCTAAATATTTTTGAAAATCTTTTCTGATATTTTTGATAAAGTTGAATAAACGGAGCATCTAATAGCACAACTTTCGAATCATAGCCATATATTAATGTAAGTATCTCTAAGATCTTTTTAACTCCTAAGCCAGCCATGTTTAATGGGACTTCTATTTCTTCAGAGTATATTACAATATCTGGCTTATTGTCATCTAAAATCACATCAAAGCTTAGTTTTCCTCCGTTAAACATGAATTCAAACATCTCTTTGATCTTTAAAAATTTCTTTCTAAGTTTTATGTCAGCGTTGTTTTTTAAAAAAAATAGATAACTACTAACCCAATCGTCTGTTAAAAGGCCTAATTGCATACTATTAACTGTCGAGTTTTTAAAAAGTTCAAGAATTTTTGATTTCATTTTTGAGTTTTCAGTGCTATTTTCAATACTTGCAAGTAGATCAACGATCATACCATCTGGAATCGAGACCTTTCCCTTATTTGGAAGGTAATCTTCATAAAATATAAGCCCATTTTCATATATTTTTAATAAAATATCATTTAAAGATACATCATTCATCTCTGTGATCTCATAACCAAAAAATTCTGCTATATATTTAAGATCTTCGAGGATCTCATCATCCCAAGGATTTTCTTTTGAATATTCAACTACTTTTTTAAGAGATATGGTCATGTTATTTGCTGTCAATTTTTTTAGAGCAATAAGAACAATAAAAAGTTTTAAAAATACATATTCCATTTTTAAACGCTTAAAGTATCCTCCATACTTTTCTATATTCTCTCCTATTGCAGTATTAAACTCCTCATAACTCTTATCTTTTTCAATTAAAATTGCAGAATTTCTTCCCTCAATCAATGTTGTAAAAAATATCCTCCCTCCTTTTTCATAAGCGTCAATTATTGAATTTATTGTAGAAGTTATTATGTTTTTTAACTCATTTATTGCAGAGATCACTTCTACATTTCTATCTAATTCTTGAAGGATTTTAGAATGATCTATTAAGTCAGGAATCATTGTTGAATATCCTTTCTCTTTTAAGTAGGATTTTATCTCTTCAATATCTCTTTCTAAATTATTTAATTGCACTAAAAAGTGAGGTTTATGGCAATTTAGTTGAGAACATTCCCAAATATATGATCCAGAGGAAAAGTAATCGATTATTACATCTATTATGTTGATGTTCATGTTGTTGCAGGTCTTTACTAAGTTTGGAGCATATAGTTTGAAAAAGACCTTCAAAAATCTTGAGATGAGATTTTTATCGAGGTTATCAAATTCGACTCCAATTTCAATACTCATTGATTTTTTCTGTTTGTCATGCAAATACAATTCCAATTCCTGAATTGTCATTTTTTCATTGATTATATTTTTTAAAAGTTTTAAGATCCTAAATAAGTTTGTCTTTCCGACGTTGTTTGGCCCAAAGATTATAACAACATTCCCCTCCCCAAACTCTATTTCGAAATCTTCAAAAGATAATAAATTTTTAGCTTTAACGGAGGTTATCTTCATTATTTCACCGTAGTTGATGTTATGTATCAAATCTAAATTTTTCTAAATTTTAATTGATCAAATTTATTCATTTGTGTCTTTTAATTATAGAGCGTTATATTGTTGTGTTATTAGATTAACTACATTATTATTTATTTTTTGATTATTTTAAAACTATTTATTATTTATGCTTTCGGTAATCGTCAAATTTGGAACGATTTTTATCTTATAATTTTAATTTCATGAATTTTCAATTTTTTAAATCTTTGATCTATTTCAACACATTTTTATATACCCTAAACTTTTATTATTAAAAGAGAAAACCATAAAACACAAGTTATACATGAAACCCCAAATATATAAAATACAAAACGCTTAAATAATTAATCTCTAAAATTAAAATTAAAAAAGTTCTGTTGGTGAAAAAATGGTTAAGATATTCTATGATAAAGATGTTGACTTCAATGCAGTTAAAGACAAAATAATAGCAGTTATCGGATACGGAAGTCAGGGAAGAGCTCAGGCACTTAATATGAAGGACAGTGGGTTGAATGTTGTAGTTGGATTAAGACCAAATGGATCTTCATGGGAAAAAGCCAAAAAGGATGGACATGAAGTAATGAGTATAGAAGAAGCAGCAGAAAAGGCAGATATTATCCACATTCTAATTCCAGATGAGGTTCAACCAGCAGTTTACAAAAAGCAGATTGAACCCTACCTAACAGAAGGAAAAACAATAAGCTTCTCTCATGGATACAACATCCACTATGGGTTTATAAAACCACCAGAAAATGTTAATATAACAATGGTAGCTCCAAAAAGCCCAGGAGCAATGGTTAGGAAAACATATGAAGAGGGCTTTGGAGTTCCTGGTTTAGTAGCTGTTGAGAGGGACTATACAGGAGATGCTTTGCAAATTGCATTAGGAATGGCCAAGGGTATTGGATTAACAAGAGTTGGAGTAATACAAACAACATTTAAGGAAGAGACAGAAACGGACTTATTTGGAGAGCAGGTTGTTTTATGTGGAGGAGTTACTGAGTTAATTAAGGCAGCGTTTGAAACATTGGTTGAAGCGGGCTACGCTCCAGAGATGGCTTACTTTGAAACATGCCACGAGTTGAAGTTGATAGTTGATCTGATCTATCAGAAAGGTCTGCAAGGAATGTGGGAAAATGTTTCAAATACTGCTGAATATGGCGGTTTAACAAGAAGAGAAAGAGTTATAAATGAAGAATCAAGAAAAGCGATGAAAGAGATTTTAAAAGAAATACAAGACGGAAGATTTGCAAAAGAATGGAGTTTAGAGAGAGAAGCGGGCTTCCCTCACTTAAATGCTTTAAGAAGATTAGAAAAAGAACATTTAATAGAAAAGGTCGGAAAGGATTTAAGGAAAATGTGTGGATTGGAGAAAGAATAAAATTAATAAATTAATAGGATTTCTTTTTTATTTTTTCAGATATGTTTTTTATTTTTGTTATTAATCTTATTATTATCTTTTTAATTTCTCTATTTTGATTGATTCTATACGTTATCCTAAAAATCCAATAAATTTTCCCAAGCAATAAAACACCCCTATCGATGCTCCAATATTTGACAGAGTTGCTACAAGCAATACTCTAAATAAGTTATTGTTTATTAATTCCTTTATTGAATCAGCGTTTATTATTCCAATTAAGTCCTTATCTGTTATTTCTCTATATTTTAATTCAACTAAACCAGCAATTGTTCCAACGGCTGCAAGAGGTAGGGGAACAAGTGTGGTTATCGGTGCTGATAGAAATGCAACAATTGCAGTTATTATTTTCCCTCTTGCCAACAAGACCCCGAGGGCTGATAAACCCCCTGTAAATAGAATCCACTGGAATGTTATCATCTTTAAAAGATCGGGATTGTTAATTGCATAATAAACTGCATAGATAAAAATTCCTATTATAATTATTGAAACAACATAGGTTGAGAGTTTCATTACCGAAAATTTTTTTCTTGGAACCCTTATAAGTTCTATTAAATCTATATCCTCCCCTTCTTCTAATTTCTTTAAATATTGTTTTATTCCATTAACGTGTCCTGCTCCTACAACTGCAAGCAGTGAATTTTTCCCCTTGCTTAATTCAAACAATTTTTTAGCCATAAATCTATCTCTTTCATCTACTAAAACTTCATAGATAGTTGGTGAGATCTCCTTTAATAATTTTATAAATTTTTCTGGATTTTCTACCATCTCCTTTAAGAGATCGCTATCTACTTCAAGATCATCTTCGCTGGCATTTAAAAGATCCCAAAGAATTTTTATCTTCTCTTTAAAAGACATTCTGGAAATTAATCTCGATAATGTTATATCAATGTCTCTATCAATCAAAAATATTGGTAAACCATACTCTCCTGCAATTTCAATAGCTTTTTTCATCTCGCTACCTGGTTTTATTCCAAGACCCTCCCCTATTTTTTTCTGAGAATTTGCTAAAATCAAATATATAAAAAATCTTATGAAATTACCTTCTTTTAGAACTTTTTTTAGATCTATATTCTTCTCCTCATTAGATAAAAGGGAGAGAAATCTTTTATTATCAAGTTCTACTGCGATCCCTTCGGGATGTAAAGTTGAGACCGCCTCTTCTACTTCTTCAATACTCTTTTTTGAGACGTGGGCCGTTCCGATGAGATAAATATCACATTTATTAATTCCATTGAATATGGTTATTTTTTCCAAAATGATCACCAATTATTCAATCTTTGATCTGTATTGATTCTTTTACTATAAATAGTTATAAATGAATATATTACATAATCCTTAGCCCCATAATATTGCAATGTGTTAATATATTGTTATTATACCTTAATATGTATCGGATCAAATTTATATTTATATGGCATATATAAATAATCTATAAACTTATAAAAACAGCCATGATAAACAACACTTTTTGTGAGAGTATGAGAAAGATCTATTTTATCTCAGATACTCATTTTGATCATGTAAATATAATAAAATACTGTAATAGGCCGTTTTCCAGTGTTGAGGAGATGAATGAAACAATAATCAAAAATTGGAATAAGGTTGTTAGAGATAAGGACTTAGTTTATTTTTTGGGGGATTTTGTTCTTAGTAAAAATAAAAAAGAAAGAGTTAGAGAGTATTGCGAGCAATTGAATGGAGAAATTATATTCATAAGGGGAAATCATGATAAAATAGGAGATAAATTTAAAATAATATCTCATAAAGATATTAGATTCATGTTAATCCACAATCCTGATAGCTGTAATGCTTTAAACTTTGAGGGATGGGTTATTCATGGACATCATCATGGAAATTTTTTGGATAAGTATCCTTTTTTTAATTGGAAAGAGAAAAGAATAAACGTATCCGTGGAAGTTGTTAACTACATGCCAATTAGTTTAGATCTTATTATAAAATTGATAAAAAAAGAAAAGCAGAATATTAAAAAGATTGATGATTTATTTATAAATAAAGAAGTTATTTAAACCATGCATCTAATGTTTTTTGCTTTGTTTTATTTGCGATTAAAGTATATAATCTATCAACGTGCTTTTTTACCCTTTCATAGTTAAAATCATTTTCATCTACTAAAAATTTAATTATCCCTTCCTTATTTGGTAATCTCAAATTTACAGAGTATTCATCAGTGATTTTTGGTTCTTTAAATATTTTTCTTATTTCTTCGTAGTTTTCCACCTCCTTTTTTAAAACATCCTTAGCAACTCCGCTTTTAACAAGTTCATAAGCTCTTTTAAATCCTATTCCTTTAACTCCTCCGGGGTTGTAGTCGGTTCCCATCAATATCGCTATATCAATAAGATCATCCAAGGATATTCTTAACTCTTCCAATACATCATCTAAGTTTATCAATTCGGGCATTTCCTTAGTTGTTGTTAAGTTTCTAACGACTCTTGGAGCCCCATATAACAAAGAATCATAATCTTGACTTACTACTGCCCATACGTCTCCTTTTTTTGCCATATAACTGGCTTGTGCTTCTCCTTCTGATGGAGCATTTACGTATGGAATACCCATTAATCCAAGTAAGTATTTGCAATTATCCACAATTTTTGGGGTTAGATAACTTGCCCTCTTTGCAAATTTAGCCACTTCATCCAAATTTTCTTTTTTCATTGCTTCTTTCATTTTTTCTTCTGCTTGTTCTTTCATATGTCTTCTCATTTTTCTGGTTTTTTCTTTTAATTTCGGTGGTTCTCCATCAAAAACCCATATTGGAGTTATATCATTTTCTAATAAATGTATTGTTTTATAGAAGATTCCGTTGTAGGCGGATGTAATTTCTCCTTTTTTATTTTTTAGTGGAGATCCATCTTTTAATCGAATTGAGGTTAAAAATTGATAAAGAGCATTCATTCCATCAATAGCCACTTTTTTTCCTTTTAAATCGTCTAAGGATATTTGTCTTTTTGGAATAAAATCTCCAAATTGCACTCCCATATCTATCCCTCGGATGTTTTTATTTTTATGAATTCTGTTTTTAATGGTTTTCTTAATAAATAAATGTCTAACAATAGGAACATTAAAGAAGATTAGGTATTAAATTCCAATAAATGTAGTATTAGCGATGTAAAATTGACTTGAAAATCATAAATGTAATTAAATAATAATTAAATATAAATAATAAAAAGAGGAGTTTAAAATATTTAAACCTTTTTAATTTATATGTTAACTTTTAACTTTTCTGCTGAAATAACCTCCAGCAAATCCAACGATTCCTCCGATTACTGCTGAAAGAACTGTGGTTGTGAAATTTCCATTCGAATTTCCTTCACAACTTACTGTTGTTTGTTCTTCACTACCACTATTTTCTACTGCAATTTCGCTAATTCCGCTACAATTTGTTTTATTTAAACATCTCATAACGTCTATGTCCATTTGTGCATAGTATGAACTGTATTTATAATACATAACTTTTGATATTGTGTCATTTAATGTATTTGCATATTCATAATATCCGAGAGCTGATATTGGAGTTATTCCCAAACTTTCAGCCAAGTTTATTTTATTTCTTGCATATTTTTTGGAATAATCAATATCTCCAAACATCACTAATGGAATTTCGGCCTTTACACATGTGTCTATACTTTCAGCAATTGTTAGTAAATAATCCCCCTCTTTGTATGCTTTTTTAGCTGCTTCTAAATCATTTTCAAGTTCATCTGTTGGCAAGTTCGGAAATACTGTTTCTACATATGTAGATATTGTTTCTGCATTATCTAAATACTGCTGAGCAAGTGGTTTTAGTGTGGAGTTGTTTATCTCTTTTCCAGTATTATTCTCTTTTAAAGAAACCCACCAAACTGCACTCTCCCCTCTTAACTTAGCAAAACTTCCGTATTTTATTGCATTTTCATAGTTTCCAAGATAGTAAGATTTCCATGCATTGTCTAATAGTTTTTCTGCTTCTGCAATTCTTATTCTTCCTGCCAACACTTCTTCAAAATTGGAGGTAGTTACGTTCTTTGAGTAGACAATTTCTTTATCATGATTGATGTCTAATTGAACCCTATTTAAAAATGTTTTAACATCTTCATCTCCTGTCAAATAGTTTAGGGTATGTTCTATGGTTTCAAGTTTAATTAGGGCATTAAATGCTGAGCATGTTGCAGAGTAGTAATCATTTTTTAAGTATTCATCGTTTGCTTTATCTAAAAGTGCTTTTGAAGAAGATAGTTCACTTAGTAGCATTTTTTGATATTCATAACCGATATATGGAGTATTTAGTGCATTTGAGAGATAGTTATATTTTTCATTGGCTATTTTTAATATCTTATCACATAAATGCTTCATTATCTCTTTGTATTTCTCTTCTATCGCAGGATTCTCAGGATATTGCTTCATAACTATTTTCTTTCCTGTAAAGTAGGGAATCGCATCGTAGATACTTCCAACTTCTATAACTTTAACTCCAAGTTTTTTACCAAAAGCAACTGCATCAACTTTATTTCCATCCACATTAATATATCTCTGCCCTTTTGGAATCAACATAATCGTGCAGTTTGCTTTTTTAGCTGCCTCGATTTTTTCAAGAATTCCTCCAACGGGCCCTATACTACCGTCAGGATTTATCATTCCTGTCATCATAACATGTTTGTTTAAGCTCCAATTCATTAGATCGCATATTATTCCTATTGTCATAGTTCCTCCTGCAGATGGCCCGCCAACAACCGGTACATCGCTTCTAACCGTTATATATACATTATATTTGTTCATATCTTTTCCTGTTATTTCTCCTGCAACTTTTGCAGCGATTCTTGCAGATCCTTGCATATCCAGTTCAGTTAAGGGAAGGGTATCCATAAAAACGTGTCCTGTTCCTTTACTCACATTTATTTGTATGTTTATTGGAACACCTACATAACCCATGTCTGTTAAAGAAACGGCAGGAGCTTTTATTATTACGGCACTTACTGAGTTTAGTATGAAAATTGCCAGTAGTATAGCTAAAATTTTTCTCATAATTTCCCTCCCAGTTTTCATAAAAGAAAGTATTTGCATTAGAACATTTTAATACGTTAGTATGAGATATTTATAATACCCAATTTTAAATATTTAATTTTAAGTTAGTATAATATTTTCAGTATGGCACATATTACATATTTTCACTTCCGATATAAAAGTTTTAAAAACCTTAATTAAAAGTATTTAAACATTATATCTCTATTTAAAAATTTTTAAAAAAATAAAAAAAATAAAAACTTAATATCTAACTTCCAAAATACCCCTATCCCATTCTAAATAATGCCCCTTTTCTCCAACTTTTGACATGTTTATTATTGGAACTATCGCAGGTGTTGGATTTATCCCCATTCTCTTCTGAAAATCTGTTTGCTCTTGAAACGTTCCACTGTTAACTAAAACCACACCCCTATAAAGACCATAACCGTTTATATGGATATGTCCAGTGTGTAGAATATCTATATCCCTATCTATAACAAGATAATCCTTATGTTCTGGAGCTATGGGGCATCTTCCTCCGTATGTAGGGCAGAGTAATCTCCTTTTTACAAGTTCTTTCATAATGGTTACTGGATTTTCATAACTTGCATTTTTTATTTGTCCTACTAAATCGTCAAAACTCCTTCCGTGGTATAGGAGAGTATCAAATCCATGTATATTTATGGTGGATGGATTTCCTACAAAGTAAATATTATCTCTATTAAACAATTTCGTTATCTTTTCTGGAAGTTTTGGTTGTGGTTCTGCTGGTCTAACTGCATCGTGGTTTCCGGGAGAGATGATAATGCTAATATGCTCTGGAATTTGTTCCAAATACATTGCAATCTCTCGATACTGCTCTATAATATCAACTTCGTAGAGATCGTCCTCCTGCCCTGGATAAACACCAACTCCATCAACTAAATCTCCCGCTATGCATATATATTTTAATCTACTTACAACTTTTTCTTCTAATTCGTTATCGACATCTCCATTTAAAAATCTAATAAATTTTCCAAACTCTTTATGTAAAAATTCTTTACTTCCGATGTGAATATCAGAAAGAAATGCCATGTATATCTCTTCATCTATTTTCTTTATTGTTTTTGGTGGTAGAGCAGGTCTTATTATCTCATCCACGTAGATGGATGTTCCCGACTTACTTACCATTCCTTTAACTCCTATAACTTCATCCAAGAGTAGTTCATCTTTCAGTATCTTGTCTATCTTATCTTTTGGTATTATAAGGGTTATTTCATCTTCTGTATCTTCTATTCTCACTATCACGTTTCCGTTTCTTGTAGTGTCTATATCACTAACTATCCCAACTACAAAGACATCCTTCTGCCCCCTCATTTTTCTGATGTTTTTTAATGGATAACCCTTTCTTTGAGCTCTTCTTTCTATAAAAACTTTAAGTCGCTCGAATCTGTCTTTAAAGTATTTTACAAAGTCCTCAATAGTTCCTGTGCACGTAGATTTCCCTGAAACATCAGAATCATCGTATATTTTTATTCTCTCTTCAATATCTTTTGCAACCCAATTTATTTTATTATTTACACTTTCTCTTATTTTTGAGATTTCAATATAACGTTTTTTTCTTTCGTTTTCTATATCAGTATTGGATTTGTCTTTTTCTTTTTCAAGTAAATTTTTTAGTTTTTCTTCTAAATCTTCTTCAGATCTCTTTACAAACTGCTCTTTTTTATGATCTAAAGGATATGTTAAAAATTCAGATTCTTTATTTTTCTCTTCTTTTTTCTTATCTTTATCCTCTATCTTTTCTTCCTGCTTCTCCTCATAAGACGTTTTTTCTCCTGTATAATACTCAATAAAGTCAAAATTTTTATAATCTTTTATTATTGTATTGAGGTTTGAATTTAAAAACACATCTAAAAATTTTTCATCAAGTAAGATAAATGAATCATTGTATTTTTTAAATTCACTGATTTTTTTAATTAGTGTTTCTAAATTTTCCTTCGAAATATTTTTTATCTTCTCATATGCCTGTGGAGATAAGAGAACCTCCTCATCTAAAAATCGGTTTATAATTTCTTTTTCTTTCACTGTTTTATTATTGTCTATTTTCATTTTCAACCCTCTCTTCTACTTTCTGGGCTTTCTCCTCTATTTTTAGGTTTTCTTTTATTTTTTCGTTTTTAAGATGGAGATTTATGTTATAGCAGAGATAATCTAAAGGGTGTTTAATTTCTCTTTTTTTGCAGATCTCGTCTGGATTACAGTAGTGATTCAGACCTTTTCCATTGTCATTTTTCCAGTTTTTACAGTATTCGCAATGAGTTAATCGTCCATGTCCTACTTTATAGCCAATATTGTGCATAATATAGTATCTTGTCTTTTTTTCGTTAAAGTCCTCTACATTCTTAAAAAGCATTTCTATTAATTCATCAATAAATCTCTCTATTTCCTCTTCTGAGGCAATATCTGTGGCAGAAACATTTATTATATTCCCATCTTTATCAAGAGGTCTTAAATTTGGATTGAATCTTGCACAAAACCAATAAACCACAAAACTCCTTCTTGCATAGTGAGATGGGGATCCTCCACTTAGAATATCATTTAAAATTCCCCTAATACATGGAGGATGCCAATCAAAAGGAATTTCTCCTTCATAGATCGGGGCTTGTATGCTCTCAACTGCTTTATATTTGATTTTTTCTTTGAGATAACTTGTAATCTCATCTAATATGTTTTTTATAATAGAATCATCAGGTAAAGGGACTTTTTTTGCCATATCTCCAAGATCTTTTAACTCTACTCGGATCATCTCTCTTGCATAAATTTCTTTAACATCTTTTATATTTAC
Organism: Methanocaldococcus vulcanius M7; assembly: GCF_000024625.1. Lineage (NCBI taxonomy): Archaea > Methanobacteriati > Methanobacteriota > Methanococci > Methanococcales > Methanocaldococcaceae > Methanocaldococcus > Methanocaldococcus vulcanius. The sequence goes on along the minus strand of NC_013407.1, from coordinate 597,634 downwards.
TACCCCCCTTTCTAAATCCAATCTTTCAAGATGCAAATCGTTGTTTCCAGATCTTGATGCTATTCTTATAAACTCCCAGACCCTTTCATAATTTTTAAGATCTTTGGCTATTTCGCTCTTTTTTATTTCGGAGTATCTTCTGATGAATGCATTAAAGTATGGTGTGTGGGATAGAATAACAATCAAAAGAAAATCTATTAATTCGTCTAATTTTTCTATGTCCGTTTGATATATTGTAGAATAATTCTGTAAATCTTCGTTATATTCTTTTTTAAATTTAATATCTTCTTCAAAAATACTTCTAAGTTTAGAGAGGATAGGTAGTTTGTATGTTTTCACTGCATTTAAAAAATCCAGGTCTTTAAACTCATCTATGTATTTAAATAACTTTATCATATTTATCACGAGTTCTTAGTATTTAAAGTTTTTTCATATTCAACAATGGCCTTTACGTGAGGATAGGAAAGTTTAACAGATCTCTCCTTGTTTATTTCTTTCAATATTCTCTCTTGTATTTTTGTTTTAATTTCTGCCTTTTCATAGACGTTCACTAAATAATACACTTTTATATAAAATGAAGTTCTTGTTATTCCCACTCTAATAACTGGTTTATTTGCCAACTTTCTTGAGATTAGATACTTCCTTTTAGACCATTTTTCATACAATTTAAGCATTAAATTTCCTACAACTTCGTTAGTCGACTCAAAAACTATCTGTTTGGCTTTTTCTACATCACTATCGTGGGTGAAATGGAGAACAATACTATCCCAAACGTATGGTGATCCCTTTGTTAAGTTTTCTATTGCAGTTGTGAATATATAAGAATTTGGAATTATTAGAACTTTTCCAGTAGGTTCAAAATTATCGGCAGTTAGTTCACTTAGATAGAGATGCTGTGTGTCTATATCAAACACATCTCCTGCCCCTATATTTTTTATAGAAATTCTATCTCCTATTTTTATCGTTCTTGTATATAAAATTACTACCCATCCAGCAAAGTTCAAAATTGGCTTTTGCAATGCATAAGTTATCGCAGCACCAATTAAACCAACAGAGACAACCAGAGAAGAGACATTTTTATAAAAAACTCCAAATATCATTAAGGCAATAGCAACGTAGACCATATATTTAAATATGTAATTTAGTGTTAAATATTCCCCTGCTTTTTCCTCTTTCTTTCTTGCATACTTTTTAAATATTTCAGACGCAATATCAATAAAAATAAGACCTGACAATATAATAACAAACACAATGATAATCTGGTTTTGATACTCTGCAATTATATCCACATATCTCCCAACATTAAAGATCGAGATTAAATAATGCAATAAAAACACAAGTAGTAAAATCTTAATTCCTAACTTAACCTTACTTACTGACATAATAAAACCTCTCTTGAGGGATAGTTTGCTACTAAAAAGTAATTTCCTATATGGAGAAGATTTTAAACTTAGGAAAGGTGTCCTAATAATTGAAGATGGAATGATTAAAGGATTTACAAACGAAGCATATAATTCAGATGATGTATTTGAATTTAAAGGATTTGTAATTCCACCACTTATAAACGCCCACACCCATATTGCTGACAATAGTATAAAGGATATAGGTATTAATAAAAGTTTGGATGAGTTAGTTAAACCACCTAACGGTTTAAAACATAAATATTTAAGTGGTTGTGATGAAAAGACGTTAATAGAGGGAATAAGATTTGGATTAAGAGATATGAGAGAAAACGGGATAAAATATTTTTGTGATTTTAGAGAAAACGGAATTTTAGGAATAAACATATTGAAAAAAGCAATGAAAAAAGAGGGAATTGAGAGATGTCCAAAAGGGATTATTCTGGGTAGGCCAGCAAACTTAACAAAAAAGGATGTGGAAGAGGTTATAAAAAGTTCTGATGGTTTAGGATTGAGTGGAGCAAATGAATTTAAGGATGAAGATCTTAAAATGATATTTAAAATCTTTAAAAAATTTGAAAAAAGTACAAAAAATAACTACCTCTATAAAAAATTATTTTCGATACACGTTGCAGAGCATATGGGAGCGGTTAACTTTTCTTTAAAAAATTATGGAGAAACAGAGGTTGAGAGATTAATAAATCTTGGAGTGAAACCAGATTTTGTAATTCACGGCACACATTTAACTGATGAAGATATTATCTTGCTTAATGATAAAAAAATCCCTGTGGTAGTGTGTGTTAGAGCGAATCTATCTTTTAATGTTGGAATGCCAAACTTAAAAAAGATGAGTGAGAATTTGCTCTTAGGAATTGGGACGGATAACTTTATGGCAAATTCTCCATCTTTATTTAAGGAAATGGACTTTATTTATAAACTGTATCATCTCGATCCAAAAGATATTTTGAGGATGGCAACCATAAACAATGCAAAAATTTTAAATATTAAAGATGTTGGGCTGATAGATGAAGGTTTTAAGGGTGTTTTTACATTCATAAAAAAGAGCAATTCAGTAGTATTTTCAAGAAATATTGTTGCTTCAATTATTACAAGATGTGAAAAAGGAGATATTGCTAATATTTGGATTTAATCCCTCTTTTCAACAACTATCATCCTATCCGTGCAAGTAAAGCAAGGATCACAACTTGCTATTATTAATTCAGCGTCAGAAATGTGATGATCTGGTAAGATTGCTTCCATACACGCTAAGTTCGTAGCAGTTGGAGTTCTTATCTTTACATGTCTAACTCTTCCATTCTCATCAACACCGTAGGAGTAGTAAACTTGCCCTCTTTGAGCTTCGTTATAAACATCTATTGGTTTAAATTCCTTTATTTCATAGTTTGGGTTGTATATTTTGTTATCCAAAGTTTTTAAATCATTTAGACCTTGTTTAATTATTTTAACACTTTCGAGACATTCGTAAAATCTAACTGCCAATCTACTAAAAACATCTCCATCATCAAATAAAATCTCCTCAAATTCAAAATTATCATAGATAGGAACTTGTCCCATCTTTCTCATATCACTATGCACTCCAGAACCCCGAGCAGTTGGTCCAAGAGCGTGCAATTTTTTAGCGGTTTTTTTATCCAAAACACCAACATCCTTTATCCTTGACATGATCATTGGATCATTTACTGTTCTTTCCAATAATTTTTTTAATTTTTCTTCAAATTTCTCTAATCTTTCCAATAAAGAGGGGATCATACTATCTCTTATATTACATCTTGGTCTTATTCCTCCAATAATAGGACATGAGTTTTGAGCTCTTCCCCCAGTGATCTCTTTCAACATCTGCATAATCGGTTCTCTGATCATAAATGCTCTAAATGCCATTGTTTCAAATCCTAAAACCTCAAATGCATGCCCAAAAAGCAACATATGCGAGTGTAATCGCTCATATTCCTCAACTATTGCCCTTATATACTCTGCCCTCTCTGGCACTTCTATTTCACTTCCTCTTTCAGCAACAGTTACATTACACCACACATGAATATGAGAACATATTCCACAGATCTTCTCAGAAATAATACTTATCTTCTCAGGGGGAAGACCTTCCATTATTAATTCAATTCCCCTATAATTAACGCCGATAACAAGTTCTGCCTCTTTTATTATTTCATCTTCAATAAACAATCTTAATCTATGCGGTTCGAGCATTGTTGGATGAACAGGCCCAATGGCAATCTCTCCTTCACACTTCATAATTTAACACCTACATTCATATTTAGACATGTTTGGTTAATTTAATTCAAAACTTTTATAGTTCAGAGAACAGTTCATTATTCGAACATTTATGATAGCAATTTATATTAACAGAACTAACAAACAAAACATAAATCCATAGATATGAATATTTAGTGAATATCCCAGATCTATCATAATTAATAATGATAATTTACCTTAACCTTTTATATAGTTTTGTTTTAATTATGAGGTAGAGAAAAGAAATATCTTAATAGTTAATTTGAAGATAATAATCTAACAACTAATCCGATCAAATTATTTATAAGATTAGTAAGTGGAGTAATTTAAAAAGTCGTTCAAAATTTTAAGTTATCTACCCTATAAAAATTAAAAAAATTAAAATCAAATCAGAACGATCTAAATAATATTAACTAAATATTTACTAAATTTATTCAAATCGAAATTAAAAAAATCAGAATTATTCTAACACTCAATAAAATGTATAAACAAAATATAAACAAAATACAAATCAAGAGTAATTGTTTGTGGTGAGGATAATGACTCAAATGGACGATGCAAAAAAAGGAATCATTACAGAAGAAATGAAAACAATATCAAAAAAAGAAAAAATAGATCCTGAAAAACTTAGGAGATATATTGCTATGGGATACGTTGTTATTCCAAAAAATAAAAACAGAGATACAACACCTATCGGAATAGGCAAAGATCTAAAAACAAAAGTAAATGCAAATATTGGAACATCTCCTGATTGTGTAGATATTGAATTAGAGATAAAAAAAGCCAAAACCGCAGAGAAATACGGAGCAGATGCGATCATGGATCTAAGCACCGGCGGTAATTTAAAAAAAATTAGAGAAGCAATAATGAACGCAGTAAAAATACCAATTGGAACAGTTCCAATTTACGAAGTTGGAAAATTAGCAAGAGAAAAATATGGAAAAGTCGTGGATATGGATGAGGACTTAATATTTAACGTTATAGAAAAGCAGGCAAAAGAAGGAGTCGATTTTATGACACTACATTGTGGAATCACAAAACACTCTGTTGAAAGATTAAAAAAAAGTGGAAGGATAATGGGAGTTGTAAGTAGAGGAGGAGCGTTTTTGACTGCTTATATATTATATCACGGAGAAGAAAATCCATTATATAAAAACTTTGATTATCTTTTAGACATTCTTAAAGAACATGATGTAACCATAAGTTTAGGAGATGGAATGAGACCCGGTTGCTTGGCAGACAACACAGATAGAGCTCAAATTGAAGAACTCATCATCTTAGGAGAGTTAGTAGATAAGTGTAGAGAAAAAGGAGTCCAATGTATGGTAGAGGGGCCAGGACACATTCCAATAAACTACATCGAAACAAACATAAAATTGCAAAAAAGCTTATGTAAAAATGCTCCATTCTATGTTTTGGGACCGATAGTTACGGATATAGCTCCTGGGTATGATCATATAACCTCCGCCATTGGAGGAGCATTAGCTGGTTATTACGGAGCTGACTTTCTCTGCTACGTAACTCCAAGCGAACATTTACGACTGCCAAATATTGATGATGTAAAAGAAGGAGTTATAGCCACCAAAATAGCTGCACAAGCTGCGGATGTAGCAAAAGGTAATAAACTTGCTTGGAAGAAAGAGATAGAAATGGCATATGCAAGGAAAAACCATGATTGGAAAAAACAGTTTGAATTGGCAATAGATAAAGAAAAAGCAAAAAAGATGAGGGATGAGATCCCATCAAAAGAAGAAAAAGCTTGCTCTATTTGTGGGGATTATTGTGCTTTGTTAATGGTTGAAGAGTTGGGAAAGAGATAACATTTCAATAAAACAACAAAATAAAAAATCATACAAAAATAAGCAAAATATGCTAAAAATACACTACCAATATAAAAAAGATAATAAAAAATAAAAAATACTAATTAATATGTGCCCCAATTTTAAATATTCGGAGTGATAGAATGAAAGATGAGTTAATAACCCAGATTTTAAAAAATGAGATAGTTAAAGCACTCGGATGCACAGAAGTCGGTTTAATAGGACATACAGTTGCTAAGGCAAAGCCAAAAGATCCCTACTCAATAGAGAAAATCACACTAATTTTAGATAAAGGAACATTTAAAAATGCCTTCTCAGTTGGTGTTCCAAATACAGGTAAATTTGGAATAATCCCTGCCGTTGTTGGTGGATTGCTCGGAAAAAAAGAAAATGGCTTAGAGGTTTTTAAAGACATTAAATATGACGAAAATTTAGAGGATTATATTAAAAACAGATTAAAAATAGAAGTAATCGACTCAGACGTATACTGTAAAGCAATTATAAAAGCAGATAAAATCTATGAATCTGAAACAAAAGGTAGTCATTCTGGCAAATCCATATCATCTGAGTTAAAAAACACATACAAAACCCTAAAATTAAAAGATTTTATTGAGTATATAGAAGATATTCCCGAGGATATTGTTAATATTATTAAGCAAACCATAGAGGTTAATAAAAACCTATCAACTCCTGAACTCCCAAAGGACTTTATGAAGTTAAACTTAAAAGACGATATTTTAAACCATATGATTAAAAAAACAACGTCCGCAGTTTATAATAGAATGATCGGCATGAATAAACCAGCCATGGCTATTGCAGGAAGCGGAAACATGGGTCTAACTGCCACACTACCAATAATCGCCTATGATGAAATAACAGAAAACGACAAAGAGAAACTAATTAAAGCACTAACATTATCAGCACTAACTACCATATATTCAGCTTACCACTCCTCTTATATCTCTGCAATGTGTGGATGTGTAAACAGAGGAGGAATTGGAGCAGTTTCTGGATTATCATACTATATCTTTGGAGAAAATAGAATAGAAGAAAGTATAAAAAGTTTTACTGCCAATCTTCCAGGAATTGTATGTGATGGTGGAAAAATCGGATGTGCTTTAAAAATTGCCTCAGGTGTTTTCTCTATCTACCTTTCTCTATTCTCAAACGTTCCATACAACAACGGAATTGTTGGAAAAAATTTCGAAGAATGTATAAAAAATATAGGAAAAATCGCAAACGCAATGAGCCCAGTAGACGATGTGATAATCGAAATTCTCAAAAACAAAAATCTATAATTTCGTTAAATGGAAAGAAGATTTTATCTTCCAATATTTCAAAACATCATCCCAATTTTAACCATTAAAGAAAAAACTTCAATGCAAATAACGCAATATTCCCCTCCTTTAAAGAGGTCTGAGTTCTATATGACTCTGCCCTATTGATATGCTAACGTTAATTGAGTTCTCTCTTTTAGAGTTGATCAACATCTAAAAAATGATTTTAATATCCTTTTTTTATCACGATCCGTGCTGATTTTAATTGCAGGTTAGAAGCAAAAGAAGCATTTCTAAAACAGTTTCCATCACGATCCGTGCTGATTTTAATTTTTTATATAATTTTTTATGTTTTTAAATAAATGATTGTTTCCATCACGATCCGTGCTGATTTTAATTAAAAGAGTTGTATGGTGAAGTAACAACAAGAATCAGTTTCCATCACGATCCGTGCTGATTTTAATAGAAGATCTCTCGAATAAATAAATATAATTATTTAGGTTTCCATCACGATCCGTGCTGATTTTAATACATCACACCCAAGGGGTCCCTCAATGAGGTTATCCTGGTTTCCATCACGATCCGTGCTGATTTTAATTATCCGCCTACTCCGAACCCGCCGTTGGTTGTGTGTCCGGTTTCCATCACGATCCGTGCTGATTTTAATAGGATAATTTTTTTTATTTTATTATTAATGTTTTTACTAATATTTATATTTTTCTACACTATAAAATTTCTACCCATAAATAACCCCTTTTCTTTATAAACCTTTTAACAAAACAATTCAAACTTCTATTTAAAAAATAACAATAAATAAAACATAAAAACATAAAATATAATTAATCAACCATGGATTTCTAAAAACAACTACAAACAATTAAAAACTCTAAAAAAACTCCATAATCAAACACATCTAAATATACAAAATAATAAAACAAACCACCCATTCGAAACCAACTAAAAACAAATAAAAAACAGAAACCTCAACTAAAAACCTAAAAATCAAAAAAACAGAAACAAACAACAAGATAAATAAAAAATAGATAGTCATTCATCAACATAATGGGGAAGTATCCACAACCATAGGGCTCCGCCCTATTAGGATACCCGGATGCATCATCTCGCTTCGCTCGATGATGCCTCTTAGTTATTCATCAACATAATAGTATTCTCCTTTCTCCTTCGTACCCATAGGACTCTATCCCATTCCGAACAGTTCCTTTGGCAACTTCATTTTCTTATTTGGGGGAGAGGGGGCGTAGCCCCCTCTATGGTTATTCATCAACGTAATAATATTCTCCTTTCTCCTTCTGCATAATATCTCTTTGGCTTCCTTCTTTATTGGCTCTTGGTCTTCCTGTTTCTGGATCTCTTCTAAATGTAATTTGCATTTCTTTTAAGAATTTATTGGCTCCTTCTCTTTTATTCATCGGACTACTTCCTATACCAAACTTTCCGGGCTCTCCGCTGAACACAATAAATCTATCTGAGATATAGTCCTGGAATAAAATATCATGATCAACAACAAACATCCCTGCCTCTTTTTCATCTGCTATTCTTCTTATAACTTTTGAAACCATTAATCTCTGCTCAACATCTAAGAATGCTGATGGCTCATCCAGCAAATAAATATCTGCATCCCTACTCAAACATGCAGCGATAGCTACTCTCTGCAACTCTCCTCCGGAGAGATCTTTAACATTCATATCTAAAATTCTTTCTAACTGTAAAGGATTAATTATTTCTGATTTGTAGTAGGAAGTGTGAATATTGGTTATTGAACTCAATAAATCCTCAACAGTTCCATCATAATCTGGAGAAATATACTGTGGCTTATATGAGACCTTTATATCTCCTTCCTTAATAACTTCTCCTTCATCTGGTTTAATTACTCCTGCCAATAACTTAACAAATGTTGTTTTTCCAATACCGTTAGGCCCTAAAATACCAATAACTTCTCCTTTGTAAATGGTTCCTCCACTAACCTCTAATTTAAAGTCCCCAAGTGTCTTTTTCATCTGTAAATAGCTCAACAAAATTGGTCTGTTTTTAAAGTCAATTACCGCCCTCTTCTCAAATATAATGGGCTCTTTTCTAAATTTTATATTTTCTTCTCTCAACTCTCCGTAAAGATATTCATTAATTCCCACTCTAACACTCTTAGGCATTGAAACAATACCGTAGGCAGAAGGAACTCCATACATAATGTGAATATAATCAGATAGGTAATCCAAAACAATTAAATCATGTTCAACTACAACAACTTTATTCAAATCCCTAATTAATCTCGCAGCATTAAATCTCTGCCTAATATCTAACCATGAAGATGGCTCATCAAAGAAATAAATATCTCCATTCCTCAAATATGCCGCGGCAATAGCAACTCTCTGCAACTCTCCACCCGATAACTGGCTTAACTCTCTATCTAAAATATTTTTTAACTCCAATTTTTCAACAACCTCATCAAACTTGCCCTTTTCATCAACTTTCTTTAATAGATCTCCAACCTTTCCCTTAACAACCTTTGGTAATATATCAACATACTGAACTTTATGGATGGCTTTTACTCCTTTATTTTTTAATTTTTCAAAGTAATCCTGCAATTCAGTCCCTCTAAAGTATTTTATGACATCATCATAATTTGGCTCTTTATCATGCTTACCTAAATTAGGAATTAATTCCCCAGCTAAAATTCTTAAAACAGTGGATTTACCAATCCCATTCTGCCCTATAACTCCAACAACGCCCTCTCTTGGAATAACCAAACCAAATAGCTTAAATCTATTCTGCCCATAGGAATGAACTATCTTATCCTCACTCAACTCTTCAGGCAATCCAATAATTGATATTGCCTTAAATGGACATCTCTTAACACATATTCCACAACCAGAACATAAAACCTCTGATATTACTGGCTTTCCTGTGTTTTCATCAATCTCTATTGTCTTTTCTCCCATTCTAACTCCGGGGCAGTATTTCATGCATTCCATAGAGCATTTCTTTGGCTGGCATCTATCATAATCAATGATAGCCAATCTCATAAAATCACCTCCTAATAAATAAAAACCTAATTTTATTTTAAATTTTTAAAATAAAAGAATAGAAAAGTTTTCTAAAGAAAAATAGTTTAATTTATTCTCCTCTTACTCTCTTAGCAACTTCCTCAGCCATTTCAAAGGTATTTAAATTACCTCCTAAGTCAGGTGTTGTTAAACCTAATGATAAAACTTCTTCCAAGGCATTTTCAACTTTATCTGCTGATTCATACTCCCCTAAATATCTAAGCATTAAAACAGCGCTTAATATTGTAGCTGTTGGATTAGCTATCTTTTTTCCAGCAATATCTGGAGCTGAACCATGAACTGGCTCAAACAATCCATGCTCATCTCCTATATTTGCTGAAGGAGCTAAACCTAAACCACCAACAGTTCCCGCAGCCCCATCTGAAAGAATATCTCCAAATAAGTTAGAAGTAACTACAACATCAAATACTTGCGGTTTTGTTATAATATACATGTTCATTGCATCTATGTAATAATCTTCTGCCTTTATATCGTTGTATTCCTCAGCAACTTTATAAAATATCTTTTTAAATAATCCATCAGTTAATTTTAAGACATTTGCTTTGTGGGCACATGTAACCTTCCCTTCTTTGCCCATCTTCTTTCTCTCCTCTGCCAAATTAAAAGCAAATCTAAATATCCTCTCGCATGCTTTTTCTGTTATAACTCTTGTAGCTATTGTAATTCCTTCATCAATCTCTGCCTCTATTCCTTTATAAAGCCCTTCTGTATTTTCCCTAACTATAACGTAATCAATATCAGGTCTTAGGCATTTGACTCCTTTGTATGCTTTAACTGGTCTAACATTGGCGTAGGTATCTAATATCTGCCTCAATTTAACGATTACATCAGCAGCTGTCTCTCCTGCAGCTCCAAATAACACTGCCTCACAATCTAAGGCAGTTTCTATCGTTTCTTCTGGCAATGCCTTACCAGTTTTTTTATAAACTTCATCTCCTGCCTCAGCATAGACAAACTCAAACGGCAAGCCAGTTGCCTCTAAAACCTGTATTGTTGCTGGAACTACTTCTTTTCCTATTCCATCTCCTTCAATAACACATATCTTATGCATGGTATCACCAAAAGATTTTATAAATTTTTATTTTTTATATTCTTATTTATGATCATCAACAGCAAAGTATAATAAACCGCATATTAAATAAAAATGTTTTTGATTAGGTAATCAAAGGACTATAAGATAATAGCCCTATGATATTTCATTAATATTTCAAATGTAAATTAAGTAAAAAAACTATTAATCTAAAAATTAAAAGTTTATTAAGAAGGAATAAGAACGAATGATAATGCAAGTATAGAACAAAACACTAACAAACCATAACAAAACAATAAAAATTGTATAAAATTTGGATATACATCATTACCTTGAAACTAAATTAAAAACTAAAATGAGATTGAAATTATTTAACATTAAATAAAAATTGGTGATTAAATGAGCGAAAATTGGATTGACTTAGAGAAAAAATACCATCTCCAAATTTATGGAAGGTTGCCAGTTGTTTTAGTTGAAGGTAAAGGAATGGAGGTCTATGATATTGATGGAAAGAAATATCTTGATTTCTTGGCTGGCATTGGAGTAAATAATGTAGGGCATTGCCATCCTAAGGTTGTTGAAGCGATAAAAAAGCAGGCAGAGACGTTAATTCATACATCAAACATCTATTACACAATTCCTCAAATAAAACTTGCTAAAAAGTTGGTTGAGTTGAGTGGTTTAGATAAGGCGTTTTTCTGCAACAGTGGAGCTGAGGCAAATGAAGGAGCTATAAAGTTTGCAAGGAAGTATGTATCAAAGGTTTTGGGAAGAGATGGAGGAGAGATAATCAGTATGTATAACGCATTTCACGGAAGAACTTTAACAACATTAGCCGCTACACCAAAACCAAAGTATCAAGAGGGCTTTTATCCTTTACCAGAAGGATTTAAATATGTTCCATTCAACGATATAGAGGCATTGAAAGAAGCAATAACAAACAAAACCTCTGCTATAATGATTGAGCCAGTTCAAGGAGAGGGGGGTATTCATATAGCAGATAGAGATTATTTAAAGGCAGTTAGAGATCTGTGTGATGATAAAAATATCATCTTAATCTTTGATGAAGTGCAGTGTGGAATGGGAAGAACTGGAAGGATGTTTGCTTTTGAGCATTATGGTGTTGAACCAGATATTTTAACATTGGCAAAAGCCCTTGGAGGAGGAGTTCCAATAGGAGCAGTGCTTTTAAAAGAAGAGATAGCAAAGGCATTAAGTTATGGAGATCATGGAACAACCTTTGGAGGAAATCCATTGGCTTGTTCTGCTGCATTGGCATCAGTTGAGGTTATAGAGGAGTTAATTAAAGATAACAGAGTTATAGAGAAAGGAAAATACTTTATTCGAAAACTCGAAAACCTTGTGGAGAGATACAACTTCATAAAAGATGTTAGGGGCTTAGGATTAATGATTGGGGCAGAACTTGAATTTAATGGGGCAGATATAGTTAAAAAAATGCTTGAAAAAGGATTTTTAATCAACTGCACTTCTGACACAGTTTTGAGATTTTTACCTCCGCTTATTGTGGAGAAAGAGCATATAGATGCTTTAATTGATGCATTAGATAATGTTCTTGCTGAGATAAAAGAATAATTAATAATATTTACTTTTTTATTCTTTTTTATTTTATATTTTATTCATTTCTTATTTCATCCTTTTTTCTTCTTTTCTTTTTTTTGGTTTAACTACTTTAATTAAAATTGCTTTTGTCGGGCATCTACCGGCACAAAATTTACAGTTGTGGCAGTATTCAACATCATAAGCATAATATTTTCCATCTTCATCTTTTTTCCATATAAGTGGAGCTTTTGGACAGACATCATAGCATCTTCCGCATCCGATACACTTGTTTCTATCAACGATTATCTCAACCGCCATTCTCTTCCCCCAAAATTTTTATATATTTTAACGAAATAAATACTAACTCGCATATTTTTTGGTTATGTTTTATATTATTAATTATACGAAATTCGGTGAAAATATGGATGAAAAGGACTTAAAAATTATCGAAATTCTTATGAAAGATGGAAGAAGATCATACACAGATATTGCAAGAGAATTGGGCACAAGTGAGAGTTCTATAAGAAAGAGAGTAAAAAAATTAGAAGAGGAAGGAGTTATTAAGGGCTATACTGCAATAATTGATCCTTCAAAGATTGGATATAATGTCGTTGCCTTGACTGGATTTGACACAGAGCCGGATAAATTCTTAAATGTCGCTAAGGAACTCTGCAAATTTGAGGAAGTTAAAAAAGTATTTACCTCAACAGGAGACCACATGATCATGACTGAAATCTGGGCTAAGGATGGAAAAGAGTTCTCTGACTTAATATTTAATAAAATCGGCAAAATTGAAGGAATAAAAAAGATTTGTCCAGCAATTATTTTAGAGCAAATGAAATAAACTTATTGTATTTATTTTAAAACCTTCCCTGTCCTTAAATACCAAATATATAAATCCAATTCAGAGAGCTTTAAATCCACTTTCTCTCCAATATCTCTCAATATATTTTCTATTTCTAAATATTTTTTCCTGCTCAACGTCTTTGGAATCTCATCAATGTAGTTGTTTTCGTAAAGTTCTCTCAAAATATGCCTATCAATTATAGCAACATCGTCATAACCAACATTTCTTAAAAAGTGGCTTGCCTCCTTATATCCAATCCCTTTTATGTTTCTTACCAAAAACTCCCTCGCTACTTTCTCATCTTCAAAACTCTTAACAATATCTTTAATATTTTTAAATCTTCTTGCTAAAACTATAAATTCAGCTCTCTTTCTGTAAAATCTATGCCCTAATTTTTTTAATTTTTCTTCTAACTCCTCTTTTGATAGTGTCAAAAATCCATCTCCTATTTCTCTCTGAATCCTTATTCCCCCCTCAGCTGTAAAATTAGCTGTCAAAATGCAAAAACACAACTCCTTAAACCACTCTTCATTAGATTTATTTTTAAATGACTTGAATTCTTGTATTCTCTTATCAATAACATCTTTGATTTCAGAGTTTTTCAATTCCTCAATCTTTTTAATCAGCATATTTATCACCATCAATCTTATAAAAAACTTACAAAAAAGAAATTTCATAATTTTTTATTTTTTATTGATTAATTTTATTAATTTATTGAAACAACTTAAAATTACATTAATTATATTCTTTAAAATTATATCTCAAAAAAATAGAAAAATAAAATAACAAAGATCTAACAGATAAAAAGCATCATATTTTAAATATTTTAAAAGAGGGCTGGGCATACAGCAAAGTATGCAGAGCATTTGTTAATCTCTTCATTTTTCTTTTTAATGTCCTCCAATTTTTCAACTGCTTTAATATCTACCTCTTCCTTAATCTCAATCAGCCCCTTATCAACCATATCATTTATTATCTCTTCAGCCATCTTGTTTCTTACAATTACTGTATTCCAGCCGTCTTCACTTCCAACACTTCCAACTGATACATCGGCATATTTAGCTGAAAAGTCAGTGCAGACCCTACATCCTAAGTTGCAGAGTTTTTCAATCTCCTTTATTGGAATTTCATAAACAACTTTTTCAGTTTTTGCAAATCCTTCTCTTTTTAATGTTTCAACAACAAACTTACCTTTTGTAATGTTCATTTTATACACTTCATCAATATTTACTCCAAATCTCTCTTTTATAATGCTCTTTATTGTATCATAGTAGAAGTTTTTAGTGCAGAATAAACCAACCTTTAAAGTCAAATCAAACTGCAATCCTCCCAATATATGGCAAGGCAAGCCAACTAAACCAACTTTATCGTAGTTTTCTGTTGCATACTCTAACAACTTGTTATTTGGAGAGATAGAGTATTTACTCTTTGGAGATTCTAACAACTCAACTGTGTTTGTTGCTAAATAAGCAATTGGTTTCCAATTTTTACTTTTAACAACCACAACTGCATCTAATATTTCTCTCTCCAAGCAGTAGCCCAAAAATGTCGTGGTAAATCCTCCATCTTGGGATTCGATGTTTAATTTTGATTTTGCTGAAAGGTATTTCATACATCTCACCTCGAAACTTTTAATAACCATAGGGCTCCGCCCTATTGGTATACCCGGGATGCATTGCCTCGCTTCGCTCGGCAATGCCTCTTAAAATTTTAAATTTATGGTAATGATGCCTCTCTTACTCTTATACAGTTGAAGAAACAAGTTCCGCATTTGATACACTTACTTATATTGACTTTTGGTTTTTCATCTATTGTTAGAGCGTTTGCTGGACATTTAGCTACACAAGTCCCACAACCAGTGCAGAACTCATCATTTATTGGTTTATCATCACATCCTAAACAGAGTTCTTTATTTGAAGTTAGTAAAACATCATTAACTTTCATATATGCCTCAATAATTGGCTTTCCAGCAATAACTTCATAAGGTTTCAATATTAAGTATGAATCAACAACGTTTTTGTCTTTTTCAATAACTGCCTTAACTACTCTCTCAACTTCCTTCTCATCAGGAGGACAGCCGATTATTGCATAATCTACCTTAACAACATCTCCAATCCTAACGAATCTCTGTGGAAAGCCGTTTTCTAAACCAATAAGCATTCTTTGGAAACCACCACTTACAGCACAGCTACCCACTGCTATCAATATTTTTGAGTTTTCTCTAATTTCCATTATTTTTTCTACTTCTTTTTCATCATCTAAATTTACAGCCCCTCCAACCAGTGCAATGCCCTTTTCTTTTAATTTGTCATAATACTTCTTTTCAATGTTTTTGATAATCTTGCCACAAGAACCGCATCCGGTCATAGAAATCACCTTCAACCTTTTTAGTAAAAGCTTGATCAAAACGTGTCCATTAAGTTAAAGGGCTTTCAGCCCCATACATTTTCATAGTTATTAATTAGATTATAGATAGTAGCATCTTTCACAAAGTTGGATGATTCTTTTTGCTTCTTCTTCATTTGTATTATCCAAAACTGCTTTGTTAAAGTTCTCACTTGTTAATATTGTATAGTCCAAAATCTCCCTTCCGAGTAATTCAACTTTGTGATAAACAATTCCTTCCCCTCCTTCTATAACTACCTCTCCAACTGCCTTTCCATCCTTTATAATTGGCTCCATATATGGCTGTGTTAATTTTAACTTGTTTAAAAGTTCTATAATCTTATTTAGGCAAACTTCAATCTCAATCATTCTTGCAGATAACACATCCCACAAGTTTTTTGAATTTATTAAGCCCTCCTTATACATTCTTGCCAAAGACCCACTATAAACTACCTTTCCATCATAAAAAGATGTTTTTGGCAAGCCGTTTATCTCTACCTTATTAACATCAAAGTTATATGCCTCAATTAACTCAACATCTGGCAATGGAATCTTTGCCTTTCTCTCATCAACCAATTTAACAAAGTCCTTATCAACTAAGTTTAATCCCTCTTTTGCTAAATTAATTAATTTTTCTTTTCTTTTGTCGCTTATATTTTCTAAAACCCCTCCAACAGTCAAATATTTTGCCTTCTTTCCCAAAACTGATTTTATTTTGCTTCCAATATCTGCCAACTCATCTGTATTTTTAAATTCTCTCAACTTAATTGCATCTACCTCAACAATCTCTCCCAATCGTGCAATCTCTCTCAAATACTGCCCCTCATTTGGAACTGTTATATTGTGAGCTTTCTCAACAGCCATAACTCCTGCCAATGCATGGGAGATTTCATTTAAACAGCATAACCTTGACATTGCTGGGGGAATAAAATCAATATCTCTCCCCATCATTGAGGTCTCAAATCCCCTAATTCTCATAATTCCACCTTTTAAAATGTTTTAATTTAAAGTTAATTTAAAGAATGTTTAAAGATTAAAGATTTAAAAAAGATTCAATTAGATTCCAAGTTTTTTCCTCTTCTCCATAATTGTTTTTTCCAATAAATCAGCTGCTTTGTATGGATTTGGTTCTGGAATTAATTTACCTCCCGTTAAGCCCTCAACTGCCTCAGTTAAAACCTTTGTCACCAACTCACTGCCAGTAACGAATGGAACTGGTGAAACATGGACAGTAAAGCCCATATCAACTGCATAGGTTGCATCTGCCAATGCCTGCTCTTCTAACCACTGTGGTGCTGAGGCAGCGACAGGCAGATCAGGAATATCAACTCCTAACTCTTCAGCGATTGCAACTGCAACCTGCTCAATTCTCGCAATACTTAAACATGCTCCAAAGTTTAAGACAGGTGGAATTCCTAAACTCTTACAAACCTCTTTTAAGTTCTCTCCAGCTAACTCAGCACTTGCAGGATCAAAGAGACCAGCGTGTTTCAATGGGCTATTTACACAACCTCCTGCTAAGACCAAAATATCTCTTTTTATGAGTTCTTTTGTTAATGTAACAATTATGTTATCATGTCCTCCACTTGCCAAGTTTGAACATCCAACGACTCCAACAACCCCTTTGATTTTACCACTTGCAATCAATTCAATTAACGGCTTGACACTTCCTCCTAAGAACTCAACTAATGATTCTTCTCCAACTCCAACAACTGATTTAACTTTCTCATCGTAGTAATCTTTTTGCATTCCTTTTCTCTCTTTAAATGCCTCAATTGCTTTCTTAATAATCTCTCTTGCCTTTTCTTTTGCATCTTCTGGTTTCCACTCTATAAACTCTGCTCCTTCAACATAAGCCACATCATCAATACAGATTAATTTTGTCTTTGTCTTTTCAGCAACAAACTTCAATCCATGGAATGTGCAGTTAAATTCTGAGACAACGGCATCAATTAATCCAGTTGCAACTAATGGCTCTGTTGTGAAGTTGTTTGCTATATAACCAACGAAACTCTCTGGTAAGTGAGCAATTCTTGTCTCCATATCCTGACCGTTACATGTAGCTCCAATGATTTTAATCTCATCAGCTCCTGCCTCTTTTGCCATTTTTATTAAGTCCTCTTCCATCGCTACCTCACATAATGGCTGAATTAATGCATGTTGATGCCCTGTTATCATAATATTTACGTTGTTTGGCTTAACTGAGCTAAACCCATTCTCAACTACTGTAATCTTTGGTGATCCAAATAAGATGTCATTTAGCCAACAAGTCATTAAAAGCCCTGTAAAGCCAGCATGTAATCCTAATCTAAGGCAGTGAACCAATAAATCCATTGGATTGCTGTTTAAGTTTGTTGAGGTTTTTGTTAATGCATCGACAATCTCTCCCTTAGCTCCTCCTGGAAGAATATCTAATTTTTTAAATACCTCCAATCTCTTCTCTGGACAGAGTTTTGGGACTAATTCACTCTTCTCCCATCTTGGTTTGTACATATCATCTAATACAAACTCTGCTACTTCAACAGCTAACTGCTTAGCGTCTTTATTTGCATCAAATCCAAGTTTTTTCGCTAAAAACTTTAATTTTTTCTCATTTCTTATTTCATAGCTTCCTTCTCCTTTTCCAGCTGATAATAAAGCTCTTGCAGCGTTTTCAGCACAGTGAACATAACATGATGTTCCAGCAGCAACTGCTCTACAGAGGTTTCTTGCTACAATAACATCTGCTGTTGCTCCACAAACACCGTAAGGAGTTTTTTCTGTTATTCTACAGGGTCCGTTAGCACATAATATACAGTAAACACCCTTTAACCCATAAGGACACTTTGGGAATTGGTTTGGAAATCTTGTGTGTGGTGTCTCAATGCCTTTCAACTTTGCCTTTTCAACCATCTCTCTAACTTCTGGGATATTGGCAATGCAGTTTTTCATACCTATCACCATGATGTTTTATTATGTTATTTTATTATTTTTTTGAACACATTTTTTTCGATAATCATTAATATAGGAACGAATAAATAACTTTAACGGTTTGGAAATCGTCTTAATAAAATTTAGAAAAAACGATATTCACATCATATTTGCTAATTTAATTTAATGAGTAAATAGATATTCAATAAATATATAAGAAGATAAAAGAGTAAAGCAAGTAAAATAAGAAATACTAAGAAATAAAATGAAATAAAATAAAATAGATAAAAGAAAAATTTGGTGAAATTATGAAAATTAAAGAGGTTATGAATAAGAACTTTATAAACGTCTCTCCGAACGATATTGGTGGAGAGGTTGTTCAACTTTTATATGAGGAACATAAAAACTACGCCCCAGTTATTGAGGATGGGAAATTAGTTGGCTGGATAACTGCTCTTGATCTGCTTATGGGTTGTAAGCACTCAAAGATAGAGGATTTAATGCTATTGATTGATGAGGTAAAAGTTTTGAAAGAGGAGGATGAGATAACTGATGATCTTATAAATGAGATGATAAAAAACGAAGATGTTGCTTATCCAGTAGTTAATGATAAAGATGAGGTTGTTGGAACGTTAAGCGTGTTTGATTTACTAAAAACTTATAAAAACTGAAAAAATTTTTTAATGTTTTTTTATTTAGATTCAATTTAATACTTTGGAATTTTGGCAGAGGACAATTTTTTAAATCCCTGTTTTTTTACCAAGTAGAGATCTTCTATCCTAACACCAAAATGATCTTTTAAATACAATCCCGGCTCTATTGTTATTATCATCCCTTCTTTTAAAATTACATCTTCCTTATCGCTAACCCTACAAGATATTCTCGGCTCCTCGTGGACTTCTAAACCAACTCCATGTCCTAACGAATGTATAAACAGATCTTTATATTCTCCAAAAAACTCCCTAACCATACAATCAAGAGATCTCGCTGAAATTCCATCTTTTAAATGCTCTTCTGCATATCTTTTCGCTTCGTAAACTAATTCATATGTTTTTTCAATATTCAGGTTAGAATCTCTATTTTTATATTCAGTATTTTTATTTTCAAGTAAAAATGTTCTTGTTATATCAGAACAGTAGCCATTATAAACTGCCCCTATATCCACTAATAAAATATCATTTATACGATCGTTTGTTGGTAATGCATGAGGAAACGATGTTTTTCTTCCAGATATTACTATTGAATCAAATGCTGGCTTTATTGATCCATGTTTTTTCATAATATACTCGATCTCTGCCACAACATCTATTTCTGTCATTTTTCTTACTTCGTCTAAATTTTTATAAATCCACTCTATCGCTTTATCGCTAATCTTGGCAGCTTTTTCAATATTTTTTACTTCTTCACTGTCTTTTATCATTCTCATCTCTTTTATTTTCTTAGATATTATTTTATAATCTTTTTTAAGGTATTTTAAATATGTAATAGGAAGGTACTCTTCAACACCATCACATCCGTTAAACAGATCCCTCCAACTCTTAAATTCTCTAACCTCTAAAAAGTTGAAGAGTTCTTCTGCATAATCCTTATCAAGATTTCCAACATAAAGATATGCCTGATCTTCAAAAACCAGGGCTGAAAAGCTTGTAAAATACTTACCTAAAAAATAGTTAATGTTTTCCTTCTTTAAAACTACTACCTTTTTTATACCCTCATTTTCCATATACTTTAAAAATCTGCTGATTCTATTATTCATTATCTCACCACATTTAAGGTAGATAATCATGATCGTATATAAGGAGATTGCCAAATTAAACAGAATATTTCCTCTCTTAAACGAAGAAAAAATACTATTAGGAACTGATGGAAGCATAACAAACATTTTAGAGATATTATTTGAAGATGCTTGTTCAGTTGAGACGATAAAGCAAGTAATTCTTAACAATACAAATTATAGAGAAGTGGTTCTTAAAGTTAATGAGATCCCTCTTGTTTATGCAATTTCAAAAACACCATTTAAAAATATCGAGGAGGAAAATCTTAGAGAGGAGATAAAAAAAGACCTTCTCTCTGCCGATATTCCCATTGGAAAGATTATAAGAAAACACAACTTAGAAACAAGAAGAGAGATAATCAAGATTGGGATCGCTGAAATAAATAGCGACCTAAAAAAAATCCTAAAAACCAGCCATAACAGATTACCAAAAAGGACATATAATATAATTTACAAAAATAAAATATTGATGGAAATAACAGAAGTATTTGCAATTCGAGGAAAGTTGTAAAATTAAATAATTAAATAAAATTAAAAAATTTTAACTAAATTGTTTAATAATCAATGCAAATTAACTCTTTTAACTTTAATATTTTTAAGAGGGAGAACTATGAGAGAAGCAATGTTTTATGAAGTTATCGATGAAAATAAGGTTAGATGTAATATCTGCCCAAGGCATTGTATTATAAAAAATGGAGAAAGGGGGTTCTGCTGGAATAAAGAGAATATAAATGAGGTATTATATGCTGTTGGATATGGAAAGGTCTGTTCATTGGCAATAGACCCCATAGAAAAAAAGCCCCTATTTCATTTCTATCCAACAAGTCGTGTTTTATCATTAGCAATTGGTGGCTGTAATTTTAGATGCTTGCACTGTCAAAATTGGAGTATATCACAATTTCCACCAGATAAGATCCCACATAGAGAAACCACTCCCGAAGAGATCGTAGATCTTACCCTAAAATATGAATGTCCTGGTTTAGCATACACTTACACAGAACCAACGGTTTACTATGAATTTATGTACGATACTGCAAGTATAGCAAGAGAGGAAGGATTATTTAATGTTATGATCACTAACGGATATATTGAAAAAGATCCATTAAAAGCTCTCCCTATAGATGGAATGAATATCGACATTAAAGGAAATGCTGAATTCTATAAAAAGATATGCAAAGCCACATTAGATCCTGTCTTAGAAACATGCAAGTTGGCAAAAAAATTGGGAATTTGGGTAGAAATAACCAATTTGGTAGTTCCGGGTTATAATGATAACTTAGATGATTTATTATTTATTATACATTTTGTAAGAGATGAATTAGGAAAAGAAACTCCTCTTCACTTTTCAAGATTTCATCCCGATTATAAATTAACCAACGTTCCCCCAACCCCTATAAAAACCTTAGAGATAGCGAGAAATTTAGCTATCGAGGAGGGGTTAAAATACGTTTACATAGGTAATGTTCCCGGGCATGATGGGGAAAATACCTACTGCCCAAACTGTGGGGCTTTGCTGATAAAGAGAGATATATTTGACACTCAAATTATAGAGTTAGATATTGCTACTGGAAGATGCAAGGTGTGTGGTGAAAAGATCGATGGGGTATTCTAATATTTTTATCTTTTATTTTTACCTTCTTATAAAACTATCATATTAAAAAATTAAATAACCTATATGCGATTAATTTTTTTTCAGATTAATTTTTTATAAGAAATATTTTTATTAAAACTATTGATTATTGACTAAACTTGATTTAATAGAATTTATACGTCATAATTCAAAACATATATGTGAATATTTAAATTGAATGTAATCAACTAATTGCTGTTCAATGAAAGGTGAGATTTATGAAAACCCTTGATGTTAAAGGAGATGTTTGTCCAGTTCCAGTTTTAAAAACAAAAAAAGCGTTAGAAGAGTTAGAAGAAGGAGAGGAGTTAGAAGTGATAGGTGATTACAAACCTGCTTTGGAGAATATAAAAAGATTCGTTGAGAATAACGGATACACTGTTGTATTAGCAGAAGAAACCGAAGATGGATTCAGAATTGTAATTAAAAAATAAAGGAAATAAACAAAATAAAAAAGAAATTAAATCAAAAAATAAATAAAAAAAGAAAAATCAGGTGAGGGGATGAAGTTTACTGTAATTATCACAGAGGCACCTTATGGAAAAGAGAGAGCTTATTCAGCGTTAAGATTTGCGTTAACTGCCTTATTGGAAGGTGTTGATGTAAACATTTTTTTACTTGAAAATGGTGTTTATGTTGCGAAAACTGAACAAAATCCTTCCGATGTTCCTAACTATTTAGAGTTGTTGAAAAATGCAATCGACTTAGGAGCTGTTGTTAAAGTTTGTGGACCATGTTGTAAGGCAAGAGGACTAAAAGAAGAGGATTTAATTGAAGGGGCTAAATTAGCTACAATGCATGATTTAATTGCCTTTGTAAAGGAAAGTGATAATGTCATCACATTTTAGATTCTAAATTATATATTTGATTTTTTCATTTTCAAATATTTTTATTACATCCCTATTATAATTACATCTTATTATACATCTTATTATCTCTTGTTTTTGCTGTTTTATACTTCTCCACAAATCTTCTATAACAGAGATCCAGCACTTCCTTTATAATCTCATCTTTACTCTTAGATCTATCATAAGGAGCATTTAAACCCCCTGCTTCACTATGTCCCCCTCCGCTTCCTTTAAGCTCTTTTCCCAATTCTTCCATAAGATCTCCCATGTGGACATACTTTGAAACGTGCTTTCTACATCTTGCACTTACTCTTATCTCCTTCTCTTTCTTCCTAACTGCCACAACAAAAGAAACATCCGCCCCAATACTTACAATCGTTTTTGCACAGGAGGCCTCGTGAGAACTCACGTATGATAATGCTACTTTTATTCCATCAACTTCTCTGATCTCCATTCTACTACATGCTTTTAAGTGGGCTGTTCTTTTGCTGGAATCGCTCTCTTGAGAGAGGAGATATAGTATTTTTTGAAAACTAATTCCTTTTATCAGATAACTTATTATATCAAAGGTTTTTTGATTGGCAAGTTTTAAGTGTTTCGTATCATATACAATTCCACATAGAAGGGCAATTCTTACGTATTTTGGAGGAAATATACTAAGTTCTTTAAATATTTCAGCAATAATTTCTGATGTTGAGGGGCGGTTCTCTTCAATTATATGAAATTTAGAAACCTCTGCCAGATCTGTTTTTTTATGGTGGTCTATTATTATAACGTCTCTTTTCTTTAACTCTTCAAAGTTAACTTTAAGCTGATTAATTGAAGAAGTATCAACAATAAAAACAGTTTTCGGTAATTTTGGATATATCTCTACATCTATATGTTCTCCAATCTCGTTTAATATATTTCTTGAAATTTTGCTAACCGAATCTGCGGAAATTTTAAATGTTCCCTGGGGGTTTAAATATGAGGCAAGATATTTCAAAGCCACACAGCTTCCAATTGCATCGGGATCTGCATTGTGGTGGCATAAAAAGAGAATCTCATCTCTCTTTAAGTATTCTATCAGTTTTTCAGATGAGGCCATAATCTTCACCATTAGTTGTCGCTAAGGAAGCTCCGAACTTCAGCTCGGAGAGGAGGTCAGCATTATGAATTAAAGTATTATTTAAAATTATTAAAATATTTAGTGTTATGATGTTTCTTTTTTTCTTTAAATAATTCTCCTAAAACTTTTTAACTTTTTAATGGATTAAAGAACTTGTTAGAAGGGATGTTAGAATAGAAAGGATGATGAAAAAATATAAATTTCATTAATAAAATAGTTAGGTTAAAAAATCTAAAAATAATAAATAATTACTGATAAGAAATTAGATTTAATTTACTGTGCAGTTGGTATCATTTTTTGAATTTTTTCTTGCAACTCTTTTAATCTTGCCTGTAATTTTTCTTCCTGTTTTTCTAATGTTTTTATTCTTAACTCTAATGTTTCTACCTTTTCTTCGAGTTCTTTTTTAACTTCCTCTTTTTTTCTTTTAATGAAAAGACCGCCTACCAATTTGTAGACCTCATCACTTGTCGATTTTTCTAATTCTTCTAATGCCTTTTTACACTCTTTTAGTTCTGTTTCAACACTCTGCTTCTGCATTAAAATCATCTGCAACTGTTGCTGTAATTGTTGCAACTGCATCAATTGTGCCTGAATTTGAGGAGGTAATTCCATTAATCTCACCCTGATGATTATTTTGATATTACCTATTAAAATAGAAAGCTGATAATAATATAAAAAACTTTCTTTTCCCTTTACCAAATTTCTTATGATATTTTTGATTATAGTTAAGCCGTGGGCTCTTTTTCTTCAAAATTAATGTTTTCTAAGTATTTTAAAAACTCTTCCAAGTTTGCAGTTCCTAATTTATTCATCGATTCGTTGATAATTATAGCCCTAAGTTCATTTTCTATTTTTTTCAATTTTTCGCTTAGTTCTTCAATTTCTTTGTTAATGCTCCATCTTACTGACTCTAAATCTTCAATATTTATTTTTTCAACGGTATCAAGCATTTTAACGAGACCCATAAAAAATGGAATATTTGTAAATTTGCTTAATCTTGGAAGTGTAGATTTTATTATGTCTGCATCTCTTTTTAAATGTTTTAAATTTGCATCCAAATTTTCAAAGTCCTCAAGTATACTATCTAAATAGCTTATCTCATCTTTTATTTTTATATACTCCCTCAATAAGTCCCTTACTTTTTCTTTATCTTTAAAGTTTACATCTTTGAGTAATACTAACTCAGCTACTCTTTCTATATCCAAATCCCTCACCCTATAACATTTCTTATATTTACTAATGCCCCATGTCTTGCTTTTTTCATTTCAAGGCCACTCATTAATGCTCTCCCTACTCCCAAAAATTCATCATCTTTTATTAAAACAAGTTCATCGTTATAGGAGATATTTTCATTACAATCTACAAATCCCGGAGGAAATAGTGAACCCTTTTTAATTTGATAACTAACCTCAACATAGTTTATCTCCCTTCCCCCACAGTTCCACAGTAATTCTCCTCCTTTTAAGGTTAATACAAGCAACCCATTCTTTAAATTTATTGAAGCGATCTGTTGTCGTTTGTTTTTAATTTCTGTAAATATTTGTCCCTTGTGATTTATAAATATTTCGTCTGGTAGAAAGTTCACTCCAAACTGAAATTTCGCAAGTTGTTGGATATTATGTATTCTTTGGCCTTTTCTACTTAGTTTTAAATCTTTTGTCATCTCTTTATAATTTTTAAGAGTTTCAGTTAAACACTTTAACGCATCCTCAGATATTGGATTTTCTTTTGAAGTTATGACAACCTCGTCTAAGTCCAAAATATCGAGGTAGTGTTCCGGAAGATGTGCTATAATAACATAATTGTTAAATTTTTCCTCAACCTTCTTTAAAAAGTTTTTTAAGCAGTTATTTATTAGCTCTTTTTCCTCAAAACTCCATTCACCTACAACCGGAATATCATAATTTACTAAATTTTCAAGAGCCCTCGGCACTAATCCATAAGGAGATGTTAACACGACCTCTTCCACGATCACTTTTGACGATCTTATTGCCTTTATAAATTTCTGATGCGATTGAGAAAGTGAGTAGGGCTTTTTTGAAGAGCAGGGAAGTAAAACTATAACATTTGAGTAGGGCTCATACTTATCCAATCTAATTAAATATTTTTTTACTTCTGGAGTGTTAATGTTTGAAGTTATTATGATTTTTCTACCTTTTGATAGAGGAATATTTCTAATATCTGGCTCATACCTAATATAGTTTGCCCAGAGGTAGGGATGAGATACTGCCGTTTCCTCAACTACATTCCTCAAAAACCCGTTTTTTATGGCTACTCTAACTTCTTCTATTATCTCGTTGTAAATATGAATGTTATCTTTATAAATATCGTCAATATTATTACCATCAATATTATTGTTTATCTTATTGTTTGTTTTTATCATTCTGTTTTTGGTTAATTTATAACCCATGGAAGAAGCCAATCTTCCCATAGAATCATCGAAGTAATCCACTCCCATATAAGCCAACAGAGGAATTTCCCATGGAAAAACTGATGGAAAATAAATTGATGAGTTCGGAGAGATTTTTTCTCTTATTTTTGGAATTATTTGTAATTCTTTTCGTTCTATTAATCGTCTACCATCAGCGATGACATACAGATCTACTTCTTCAAGATCAATTAGATCAATATGCTTACCAAAGTTTAGTATTTGATAAGTTATCTCCTCTCCTTTATAAGTTGTTTTTCCAGTAAAAGATTTTTTAAATAACGGAGTTAGTTCTTTAAATGTATCAAAGGGCATTTTTACTTCATCAGTATTTAGTTCAATATTTATCAGTTTTGGAGTTAGTTCTTTATCTTTCTCTTTGCACAATCTTCCAATATCATAGGCAATTGGTTCAAGCATTTTATCACTTCATTGTATCTATATTTATTGTTGTTATCATGTTTATTATTGGTTTGTTATTGAATTAGTTATATGCGTTATGTTTATAGCGAAGATTTATAAATAATAAATTTATAATAAAACTTCCAAATTATTTAAAGATTAAAATCATCAATTATTTGAGTAAAAATTAGTTAAGGATGAGAGTTCATAATATTTATATAATCATTCATAAAAATTTGGGATAAAATGAAAATGGAACCTTAGAGAGGAGAAGCATGAGAAAACCTAAAATTGTTGTAAAAAACCTAACCAAATACTTCGGAGATAAAAAAGTTTTAGACAATATATCCTTTGAGGTTTATGAGGGGGAGATTTTTGGATTATTGGGACATAATGGGGCTGGAAAAACTACAACTTTAAGAATAATTGCTGGAATAATTGAAAATTACGATGGATCGGTTGAAACAGATGGAAAAATTGGTTATCTACCTGAGGAAAGAGGA
The DNA here is from genome assembly GCF_000024625.1 of Methanocaldococcus vulcanius M7. Lineage (NCBI taxonomy): Archaea > Methanobacteriati > Methanobacteriota > Methanococci > Methanococcales > Methanocaldococcaceae > Methanocaldococcus > Methanocaldococcus vulcanius. The sequence continues at coordinate 570,358 of NC_013407.1, read as the reverse complement.
CTTTATAGGGATGAAAAGGTTTTTGATGTGTTAAAGTTTTTTGGAAAATTGGCTGGTGTTGAGGGCGATAAACTTGTTGATAGTATTAATTATTGGCTAAATAAGTTAAAAATCCAACAGTATAAAAATTTTAAAGTGAAAGAACTCTCTAAAGGAAATCAGCAAAAAGTTCAATTTATTGTAGCAGTTATACACGATCCCGACATTCTGATATTGGACGAGCCGTTTTCTGGCTTAGATGTTGCTAATGTGAACCTTTTAAAAAATATAATACTGGAACTAAAAGAAAAAGGAAAAACAATAATCCTCTCAACCCATCAATTGGAAAAGATAGAAAAACTGTGTGATAGAATATTGATTCTAAAAAAAGGAAAGGCAATCCATTACGGAACAATTGAAAATATTTGTAGAAAAATGGCTTATATTGAATATTTAGAGAATGGAAAAATTGTAAAAAAAGAGCTCCCATATAAAGATGCATTAAACATTTTGAAGGAGAATTTGGAACATGTAGTAAAATTTGAAGTCAGATATTCGTTGGAAGAGTTATTTTTGGTGGAAGAATGAAACTCAGCATAAAAAAAATTCTTACTATTGGAAAAAGAGAAGTGATGAGCAATATAAAACGAAAACAGTTTTTAATAGCCACAATTATTGTTCCAATAGTAATTATTGCCTTTTCTGTAATAGGAAGTATGATGATGTTTGATATTAAGGAGATAAAAGTCGGTTATGTTGATGAATTTGGAGTAGAAATTCCAAATAAAGTAATTGAAAACAATCTTGGGAAGAATACTACAATATATTTCCTAAAATATGAAAATATAGAAAAAGGAAAAGAGGATGTGATAAATGAAAAAATAAACGCTCTAATTATAATTCCAAAGAATTATTTAGATACAGGAAAGATCATAATCTACTCCACAACTAAGTCCCCAAATCCCCTTATTACTGAAACACTAAATAAACTATTAATAAAGAAACTCTTAAAAGGAAAGGTAGATAACAAAACATATGAAAGAGTTATAAATCCTATGAATTTAACCATCTATTCCCTATCAAAAAAAGGATTCGAAAAAGAGAACTTTCTATCTCAACTACTACCTGTTGGATTTGTATTTTTATTGTATATGGCTATATCGTCCCTATCTGGAATTATCGTATCTTCGGTGATAGAGGAAAAGCAAAATAGAATAATGGAACTTTTACTATGCTACTCCTCTGCTGAAAATTTAATGTTTGGAAAGATATTGGGAATATCAATTGTAGGATTGGTTCAAATTGGAATTTGGGTAATGGTAGGAATTCCTCTGCTTTTAACCTATGCTGTGAAAATCTCTTTATACACAATAACCCTCGCAATGGCATATTTTATAATGGGGTATTTATTCTACTCCTCCCTACTTTGTGGATTATCATCCCTCTTCTCTCATCCAAAAGACGCTTCCCAATTGATGTCTCCAATAATCCTCATACAACTACTCCCAATAATGTTCATGAACACCATCATGGTTAACCCAAATCACTACCTTGCGAAAATATTATCCTATATTCCTTTTACCGCTCCCTACACTGTTGTTCTAAGAGCAAGTTCTACGAATATTCCAACCACAGATATTGCATTATCAACTACAATAATGATCATTAGCATAATTATATCCTTCCTCCTATCAATAAAATTGTTTAAAATAGGAGTTCTTTTATATGAAGAAAATATGAACCTAAAAAAAGTATTAAAAATAATTTTTAAAGCGTAATAAAATATCGATATACCCCATATAACAAAATTTATGTGTAAAGTATTTTATATTCAATATTTCCATAAATTATTTAATCAACACAAATTTTCTATTTTGTGTGCTGTTAAAAACTTTTTGAGGTGATGGAATGGGGTTTATAGAAGAGTATTTCGAATTTGATAAATACAACACCAACTTAAAAATTGAAGTTCTTGCAGGAATAACCACATTCATGACCATGGCTTATATAATATTCGTAAATCCTCAAATTTTGAGCACAACGGGAATGGATTTTGGGGCAGTTATGGTTGCAACATGTATCTCCTCAGCAATAGCTACACTAATAATGGGCCTATATGCAAGGTATCCGTTTGCATTAGCTCCAGGAATGGGATTAAACGCCTATTTCACATATGGAGTTTGTTTGGGAATGGGAATTGACTGGAGAGTTGCATTGGGGGCAGTGTTCATCTCAGGTGTTTTGTTTGTAATCTTAACATTAACTAAAATAAGGACGTGGATATTTAATGTCATCCCTAATGCTATAAAATACGGAACTGCTGTCGGTATTGGATTGTTTATTGCGTTTATTGGGTTAAAAAATGCAGGGATAATTGTTGAAAGTAAAGCAACCCTCGTTACCTTAGGAAATATAATGAATCCATCAGCACTCTTAGCAATGTTTGGGATATTTCTAACCTCAATATTGGTAAGTAGAAACGTTATTGGTGCTATACTGTTAGGAATTATAATAACATCACTTTTAGGAATGATCTTAGGCATTTCTCCATTTCCAGATGGCATATTTTCAATGCCTCCATCAATAGCCCCAACCTTCTTACAACTTGATGTAATGGGAGCTTTAAACTTAGGATTGCTAACAATTGTATTGGCCTTCTTCTTTGTTGATATGTTCGATACCTTAGGAACTCTAAGTGCATTAGCATCTCAGGCAGGTTATTTGGATGAAGAAGGAAAACTACCAAGAGTAGAAAAAGCATTGATGGCAGATGCTACCGGAACAGTAGTTGGATCGCTACTCGGAACATCAACAGTAACAACCTACATTGAATCCGCAAGTGGAATTGCGATCGGAGGAAGAACAGGTTTTGTTTCAGTAGTTGTCGCAGTTCTGTTTTTACTTGCACTATTCTTCTATCCTGTTGTTAAAGCAATTCCTGCCTACGCTACCGCATCAGCACTTGTTATAGTAGGGGCGTTGATGATGAGATCCGTTAAATTTATTGATTTTGATGACTATACTGAGGCAATTCCTGCGTTTATAACTCTGCTAACTATCCCATTAACTTACAGTATAGCCACAGGTCTTGCACTTGGTTTCATAACCTATCCAATATTAAAGGTCTTCACTGGAAGATGGAGAGAAGTTCACTGGCTTGTTTATTTATTAGCAGTTTTATTTGCACTAAGATTCGTTTACCTTTCAAGTTAATTTTTTAATTTTTTATTTTTAGACGGTTATTTTATAAAATTTTTTATAATTTTTTATATACTTTAATTACAATTAAAAAATCTTAAATACGATAATAATAGAAATAGAATGTTATAATGTATACTAAATAAAGATATTAAATAAAGATTCTAAAAATTTATCTGAAAAATGGAGAGGATTGTAATGAAAATAATAATTCCTATGCGTTTAGATAAAATAAGTGATGAGTTTGAAAATTGCGAATACTTTCTAATTCTTGAAATAAAAGACGGAGAGATAGATTCCGTTAAAACAGTATTTAATGATAACTGCGGAGAAAAAATAAAACAAAAAATCGATGCAATAATCTGTAAAAAAATAAATGAAAAGAATTACAAAAAATTTAGTAAAAAAGGAGTAATATATAAAGCGGAAGGAGACGATGTAGATAAAAACATATCCCTACTTTTAGAAAATAAACTTAAAGAAATTTGTAAATAAATAAACTATCTATTTTAGTTTTGATTTTTTTAAAAATTAATTTTTTAGGTTTTTTATCTTATTGAGAACTTTAATATCTCTCTTTTTGTACTTTACTAAGTTGTTTTTAGTTGTTTCAGATTAAAACAACACTACTTAGTAAGGTTTAAATATTAAAAAGTTAAGATAAAACTATCAAAGGATTGATAAATATAACTTTACAAAGGTAAAGTAAAAAATAGCTGGCGATGATGCCTCTGTATAGAGGCGGAGCCAAATAAAGCCCAACTACCAAATAAAGAGGGGTATTATGAAACTATGGAGCAAAGGAATATTTAAAATTTTTGCCTTAGTGGCTATGCTATGCGTTGTAGGGAGCGTTTTTGCTACATCAACGAGCTTGTCAGAGGTAAGTAAAAAGCCAGTTGGTGTGGAGAAGGTAGATATTAAAATACTAAAAAAGACGCCAACAGAGCAGATAGTTGAAGTTAATGGAGTAATAATAAAATACCATACAGATGGGAAAGTTGCTACTCTTCAAATAAAAGATAAGAAAACAGGAAAAACAATAAACTACAAATTCATAACTAAAAAAGTAAAGGATACTTATTTAACTGAAATGTATATGAATGGTAAAAAATTCAAAACAATAAAAACCTTCTACAACCCTATTGAAAAAGGAATGACACTAAAAAAGGCAATGGAGATAAATAAAAAGAAACTCAAGGATATGAAAGTAAATGCAAAAATAGGAAATATATTACCAATGTCATACACTACAACACACTACTGGTGGGATGGAGTTTATTATGTAGAGGGTAGAGGTATTAAATATGCACACCCTGACTACGATTATTATGGTATAGAACCATGGAATACTAAGGTTATTCACGGAAACAGACTTTACCATATACATCTTGCACAAGTATATTCAAATGATGCTCCAGCTGTTATTGGGGCAATAGTGGGGATTTTAGTCGGTCTAGCTACGGAGGGGTCTGCCGCTGTGGTGTATGGTGGAATTTCAAGTGCAGTGACTGATATTATAATGAACCATGGAATGTCCGCTATTGAAGACGAAAACGGATGTATTTGGTATGTATGGGGACTTGGTTTTTGGTATTCTTATGAAAGAATCGGACCTTATGTAATTAAAGACATAGGAGGAATCGGAGAACCCCATCCTTAATATATTTCATACTTAATTTTTTATTTTTGGTGACAAGGTGAAAACATGTCAAAAAAATTGTTTATTGGAGTATTGTTGGCAATATTTTTATGTGTATCTACAATGATATTATCAATATTAAGTTCCTTTGTAATTTCCAATGGTTTATTGCATTTTTTCATTGAGCAAATTACCCAGATTATACTTCCAACCACTATCTTAGCTGGATTTTTGATAGTGTCTAATAATAAACAACTTAAAACCCTTTTTAGAGCCGACATAGCATTTGTGATTGGGTCAATATTAATATTGTTATTTGAGATTCATAATGGATTAGATTTGCATTCAGGAGTTACATATTACAAGTATCTTTCTTCATTATTTTTGTTTCGGTTATTAGGCGTATATGGACTTATGGCAGTGGAGTTTGTTAAATCAAATGCCAACTATGTTTGAGGCAGGGGGTTTTCATGAACCAAAATAATTAGATATAGTGATAATGTATGCTCAACGATGTCCTGCCTGTCATTCAACTTATGTTAATAATAATTTTACAAATCCTCATTATTTCAATGATAATTGTTAGTTTAGCACTTATAATAATCAAACTTAGTAAGAAATACTTTAAAAACTAAGCATTCAATTAAATTTCGTAATAATAATGCCATCTTAGCAAGAGTGGTAAAAATGAGCAAAAATCTGCCGAACATTGAAAATGATAATTTTTATTAATTTCTAAATTATCTAATGGTGGAATTAATGTTAAATGAAATAAAACAACACTTAAAATGCATAAAATCAACTTTAAAATTTATTGGAAGCACCATTTCATTTATTGGAGTTATATATTACGCCTGTGGTTATGGTTCTTCTTATTTTTCTAAGGGAGTTTATTCCATACTGTATGAAGCTGTTGGTATATTAATTGGATGGTTTATACTATTTTTGCTTATAAGTATTGGAACTTATTTTAAAAATAAAGAAAGAAAAAAAGAGGTTGTAAATTTTTTAATAATGGCGTGGTTGTTTGTAATGATCCCAATTGTTGTCATGTCATTATCTACCGCTCTTTTAGTAATTGGTGATTATCTAATTGGAAAAAGTAATCCACTACTTGTGTTTTTCATAAAAATAACTGCCATATTTTTGATATTATTATCATATACAACAGTATTGTGTATAAATTTTAAAAAATGATTTTAGATTTAAAATGGTGATAAAAAATGAAAAACCTAAATACAGAACATATTTTATCAGCTTTATCTTATCTCTCATTCTTTGTGTTTCCTGTCTTTGCCCCATTAATCTTTATAATTGTTTTTAGAAAGAGCAAATTTATCTTATTCCATTCAATCCAAGCATTTTTTATTCAACTGATATTTTATATTATTGCAATGGAACTTTTAACGAATAAAGAATACATTCTAAATTATTTAATAAACAATGGAAATTTCGATTTATTAATGATTTTATGTGCTATTTATGTTTATGGATTTTTTATATCTCTCTTATTTGGAGCTTATAAAGCATCTGGAGGAAAATGGTTCAAATTTCCAATAATTGGAAATATTGCTGAGAGGATCGTCAAACTATTATTGGTGGAATCATGAAGAATAAAAACCTATTTCTTTTTCTTTTTATTTTTTCAATAGCAGTGTTTATTGGTTATTATCTAACGGTTCCAGTTGATAGAGGAGTTCCTACAATTTCAGCAACTCACTTTGATGTAGTGTATCAGTATTTAGATAACTATGGGTGTTTAATCGCATACATCATATACAATCCTTATGAGGTTAATAGAACTGCTCCAATAGTAGAGGAAATTCCTAAAGAGATTATAAACAACACTGAAATCATAATCGTTGATTATAGATTTTTATCTCCGAATGTTAAGGACTATGCTCCGAAAGGGTATAAATTTGTAAAAGTTAATTGGAGTAGGGATATGATTAATTTTAATAACAATATAATTGAGGTTAAAAATATCTCTTTAAGTTCAAAAACCTACACAATTCTTCCAATGTATTGTATATTTAAGAATCCTCCTGTATATCCTTATGGAAAGTTTATAGAAGCAAATATTACAAAAACTGGAAACAACATATACAAATTGAAGTATAAGATAGAGTTTAACGGAACTTTGGACTATGTTAGAATTTTGATCCCACAAAAAATAGGATACAGTGAAGAATATAAAAGAAAGGTCATAAATTATAAAAAGAACATTTCTGAAGAGTTTGATAAAATTAGAAAGAAATATGAACTGTTTATTTTTGAAGATGAAGTCGATGAATTACTTAAATCTTTAACAAAATATACAGGTGTTGAAACTCCAAAAAATTACAGTATAGAGCAAAAGGCAAAAGGGCATTTAATATATTCAAAGGACTTTTTAGGATACTATCCAAAATATTATGGATATTATACAAATAACGCATATTATGAAATTATCTCCAAAAATACATCTGGAGAAATAACCTTTTACTCAACAGGAAAAGCCATTGCAATAATCGATGCAAAACTATCAAAACAATATATTAATGAACTATATCACGAAAAGAAAATACTATTCATAAATCAAGAAGATGTTACTGGATAATATTTAATTTTTTATTTTTGAGGTGGAATTATGGAAATAAAAGAAAATATTATCGCTTCATCGATTTATCTCCTAATTTTGTTGTCTTTGATAATTCAGATAATTGTTTCTCATATTCTTGTTCCAATATTTCCTTTAATAGTTCCGATAATCTTCCTTATATCGTTTAGAAAAAATAGATTTATTGTATTTCACTCATTACAGGCATTATTTTTATTTTTAATAATTTTAGTAGTTTTTATATTTGGGACAGTAGTTTATTGGTTATTGTTTTATTATTACATTGATTATTTTTTAAATTCCCATAGTTCTTCAAAGTTAATTGAAAGTATCATAGGAAGTATTGGATTATTTTCATTGTTCGTTGTGATAATTCCATTTATTGTAGGATTTAATGCAGTGATTGTAGGTTATGAGTTCAAAATCCCATTAATAAGAAAAATTATTGAAAAAATAATGATTTCATTAAATAAATAAGGTGAAATTATGAATATTAAAACAGAAAATATTGTTGCTTCATTATCTTACCTCTCAACGTTTATTTTATTGTTTGTAGTGCCGTTGTTGTTTTTAATTATATTTAATAAAAATGGATTCATTAAATTTCATTCTTTACAGGCCTTATTATTGGTTGTAATCTATTTACTGGTTGGAACCGGAATTGCCACAATATATCTTTACTTTGGATTATATCTCATGTATTCCACGCCACCACTGCTTGATAATGCATTTTATTGCTTTTTAATAGTTTGGCTTATTGTATATGTTATATTGTGCATTGTCGGAGCTTACAAAGCATCTGGTGGAGAAAAATTTAAACTCCCAATAATTGGAAATATTGCTGAGAGGATGATAACATGAATTTTGAGGATGAAAATGACTTATTTAAGAAAGCATTTATATCAATATTAAAAAATCCACACAGTTTTATTTTTTTCGTAGTTATTAAAAAAGCTCTTGGGGATATGCTAAAAAATTACCTTAAATTATATCAAATTTAGGAAAAACCCATTTACTCTCTATAAACATATTACTCACCCTATACTTAAATTTATATACCACGTCCCTCTTTTATTTTTATTTTGACAATTTAACAAAGGTGAGGTTATGAAGATCTATTTAAACGGAAAATTTGTTGAAGAAGAAGATGCAAAAATTTCCGTATTTGATCATGGTCTGTTGTATGGAGATGGAATTTTTGAAGGAATTAGGTCTTATGATGGCGTTGTTTTTATGTTGAAAGAGCATATAGATCGTCTGTATGATTCAGCAAAGTCCCTCTGCATAGATATTCCATTAACAAAAGAGGAGATGATTGATGTTGTCTTAGAGACATTGAGAGTTAATAATCTAAAAGATGCTTATATAAGATTGGTTATAACAAGAGGAGTCGGTGATTTAGGATTAGACCCAAGAAAGTGTGGAAAGCCAACGATTTTCTGTATAGCAATTCCTATGCCTCCTTTGTTGGGAGAGGAGGGAATTAGAGTCATAACCGTTTCAGTTAGAAGATTGCCAGTAGATGTTTTAAATCCAGCAGTTAAGTCCCTCAACTACTTAAACAGTGTTTTAGCAAAGATCCAAGCAAATTATGCAGGAGTTAATGAGGCATTTTTATTGGATGATAAGGGCTTTGTTGTTGAAGGAACTGGAGATAACATATTTATAGTTAAAAATGGAGTTTTAAAAACCCCTCCTGTCTATCAAAGTATTTTAAAAGGAATTACAAGGGATGTTGTTATAAAATTAGCTAAAGAAGAAGGAATAGAGGTTGTTGAAGAGCCATTAACTTTACATGACTTATACACTGCTGATGAGCTCTTTATAACAGGAACAGCTGCTGAGATAGTGCCTGTCTTTGAAATAGATGGTAGAGTGATAAATAATAAACAAGTTGGAGAAATAACCAAAAAATTAAAAGAGAAATTTAAAGAGATAAGAACAAAATGGGGAATAAAGGTCTATGATGAATAAAAAATAAAAAAGAAAGTAAAAAATTATTTTATTTTAATGTTTTTTGTCTTTGATATATTTTCCCATTTTTTTTCGTTATATTTATTTATATTATATTTTTTATTTCCTAATTATTGCTATTGCTAAAACTCCTTCAATATCTACTGAATCAACTTCCTCTCCTTCACAGAATAAAGCTCTTTTGACATCTTTAATATGCTCTTTCCTAATAACCCCATATTCCGTTTCTAAGCCCTCATTAATTATCTTTTCAAGTGTCTCTTCATCTGCCTCTTTAATTAAATCCATAACTGCCTTTGCATTCTTCTTAAACTCTGGCCCTATCTTTGATTTGTCTGGGATTATTTCAACAATCTTAGATTCAAGGGCTGGTTTTCCTTTAATTATTTTAAGCTCTTCAATCTTCAATGTTCCTTTAATATCTTCAGCTGTTTTATTTAAAGCCAAATATGTCTCTTCATCCTCTGTATAAATCTCAACGTATTTTAATGGGGCGTTTAAAGCCATTCCTGAATTTGCCTTAAATCTTCTAATTGAAATAACTGTATTTTTAGCTATTTCCCCAAATTTCTCTGCTTCTTCATTTATAAATCTCTCATCAACCTCTGGGAATGAGAAGTGGAGATTGTCTATTTTATAAATATCAGCCATATAGTCAGAGAAGTGTGGGGCAAATGGAGACAGCAATCTAACGATCTTATCAATTACATAGTATAATGTCCATCTTGCTTCTTTCTTTGCCTCTTCATCATCTCCATACAATCGATATTTAACCATTTCTATGTAGTTATCACAGAACTCATGCCAAACAAACTTATAAATCTCAACTATTGTATTAAACCTATAATTCTCTAAGTCCTTATCAACTCTCTCAATTAATCTCTGCAATTTACTCAAAATCCATAAATCAACTGGATTTTTAATTTCAACTGGTTTTTTTAATTCATCAATAATGTCATCACTTATGTGCATCTTAGCAAATCTACAAGCATTCCAGAACTTTCTCAAAAATCTGTAAGCATAATCAATTTCCTTCCATAAGAATTGGACGTCATCCCCAACAACGCTGTTGCTTGCCCACAGTCGTAAAGCATCTGCTCCATACTTAGATATAATTTCATCTGGCTCTACAACATTTCCCCTACTCTTACTCATCTTATGCCCATCTTCTCCAAACACCATTCCGTTTATAACGATCTCTTCCCATGGCTTTTTATTGGTTAAAGCTACTGATTTAATTATTGTATAGAATGCCCAAGTTCTAATTATGTCATGCCCTTGTGGTCTTAATTGGACTGGATAATGCTTTTCAAAGAATTTATCATCATCCAACCACTTTGTTATAACCATCGGTGTTATTGAAGAGTCCATCCATGTATCCAAAACATCTGTTTCTGGGATTAAGTCCTTACTGCCACACTTATCACAAACATAACTTGTTTTTGTTGGATCCACTGGTAGATCCTCTTCCTTAGCAACAACTACATTTCCACATTTTTTACAGTACCAAACTGGAATTGGTGTAGCAAAGATTCTCTGCCTACTTATAACCCAATCCCAATCCATATCTTTAATCCAATTCAGCAATCTAATTTTCATGTGCTCTGGAACCCATTTAATTTCATCAGCTACCTCTCTAACCTTTGGAATTAGCTTTCTAACATTAACGAACCACTGCTCAGTAACAATAATTTCAATTGGTGTTTTACATCTCCAACAAACACCAACATTCTGTTTTATTGGTTCTTGCTTAACTAAATAACCCTCTTTCTTTAAGTCATCAATAATCTTCTTTCTTGCTTCCTCTGTTTTTAGCCCTTTATATTTTCCAGCTATTTCTGTTAATTTTCCTTTCTCATCAATTGCCTTCTTAATCTCCAATTTATGCCTATTAACCCATAAAACGTCTGTCTTATCCCCAAATGTACAAACCATAACCGCTCCAGTTCCAAACTCCTTCTCTACATCCTCATCAGCTAACAACTTAACCTTATGCCCAAACAATGGAACTATAAACTCTTTTTCGATTAAATGCTTATATCTCTCATCCTCTGGATGAACTAATATAGCAACACATGCCGCCATAAGTTCAGGTCTTGTTGTAGCTATCAATAAATATCCGTTTCCATCAACTGCTGGAAATTTTATATAGTTTAATTTGCTTTCTCTTTCTTTATACTCAACTTCTGCAAAGGCAATTGCTGTCTGACATCTTGGACACCAATTTACTGGAAACTTACCTCTATAAATTAATCCATCTTTATACATTCTAACAAAGGCAGTTTGGGATTTTTTAATATAGTCAGGAGTCATTGTTATATACTCTCTATCCCAATCAATAGAAATTCCCAAGGATTTCATCTGTCTTCTCATTTTTTCGATGTTTTCCTTTGTTAATTCAATACACAACTCTCTAAATTTATGCCTATCAACATCTGATTTTGTTATGCCGTGTATCTCTTCAACTTTAACCTCTGTTGGCAATCCATGACAATCCCAGCCCTGTGGAAATAAAACGTTAAAACCCTTCATTCTCTTGTATCTTGCTATTATATCTATATAAGTCCAATTTAACGCATGTCCTAAGTGTAATCTCCCAGTTGGATATGGTGGTGGGGTATCTATAATATAAGGTGGTTTATTACTCTCTTCATCAAACTTATAGATTTTACTTTCTTCCCATTTTTTCTGTATCTGTTTTTCGACTTCTATATTATAGTCCTTTGGCATCTCCATGATGAACTCACCATAATGTTAATTTTATTGTAGATAATTAATATCCCTTTTTAATAAAAAAAGTTTTTGGTTTGCAATGAAGATAGAAGTGCAAAGATTTTAGCTCATCTATAAAAATAGCAAAATAAATCCCTTCAAAACTTAATACCTAAAATAATAAAAATTAAAAAATAATAAAAATAAATAAAAACCTAAAATAGATGACGCGGGGGTCGGGATTTGAACCCGAGTTGGGCTATGCCCAACGGGATTAGCAGTTCCACACCACCCCACCAAACTTTTTTAATATACTATGCGACAACACATATATAAATTTTACCATCAACACCTCAAAAATGTTCCATCAACACCTCACTACCCTACCGTAATAATCCGACACAACACCAAAGACCTTACAGATTACCACCAAACAGGACTACAACTTCCTAATAATTTTTAATAACTTCTCAGTTCTCTCCTTAGAATGAGAATAAAACAAAGTAACCTCCAAACTCCTATGGCCAAGATATTCTTTAACAACATCAAGAGGTAATCCTTTTTCAAGTAAATCAACAGCCCTACCATGCCTCAAAGAATGAATAACAATCCTCTTATTTGGCGGAATCTTACCCTCCTTTTTAAGCTCATCAACTGCTTTTCTAAAAACCTCACTAATCCAATCCTTTCTAACCCTCCCTCCCCTATTATTTTGGAATAGGTAATCCTCCGGTCCTTGCCTTATGTTGAACTGGCAATAATGCCTTAACAGCTCTAAGGTTTCAGATGCACAGACCACCTTTCTCTCTTCCCTATTTTTTGTATTAGTGATTCTAATTATTCCTTCATTGAAATCAACATCCTTGTATCTTAGATTTAATATTTCAGATACTCTCGCTCCAGTATCCCATAGCAATCTTACAATCAATGCATCTCTCATCCTTGTTCTGCTATTACTCTCAACAATCTTCCTCAAAATCTCATTCAAAATCTCAGCATCAACAGCATCATAATGTCTTATTTCTATGCAAGCAAACCGTTTTCTTTCCTTACTCTCCTCAGCAAACTCATTAAAGTTCTTTAACCTCATCAACTTATAAAACACTTTCAATAAGTCATAATACCTCTTCTGAGTATTTTTAGATAACTTCCTCTCTTTCTCTAAGTAGTTAAAGAACTTAACGAAATCAGATGTCTCCATTTCATCAGGGCTTTTTCCTAACCTATTATAACAAAAGTCCAAGAAAACTTTCAACCGTGTTAAATCATTTTTTATAGTGCTTTCCTTCCTACCATCAAATAAACGCTCTTCTTTAAACTTATCAAGCCATTTTTTAATATCATCCGTCTCTTTAATCTCTTCCCTCTTAGGTTTTAAAAGTAAGAGATTTTTAAGCTCTTTCTCCCTCATCCAACTTCACCAACTCACAATTCAAAAGTAAATTTGCACTCTTACCTAACTTCTGTATAATTGCCTCCTCTTCCTCTGTGAGCGTTATTGCTCTTTTGTATTTCTTCTCCGCCTCAATTGCTCTTCTTAATGTCTCAATATCTATATTTTCCACGTTTTCCAACCTATGCAAAAGATACCTAAGTTTCCTACCATCAATATTCCTACATAAATAGAATGTTGCCCTCCTCATAAAATCTCCCTCAACTTTAATCTTTCTTTAAACTCTTCAGCAACTCTTTGACATATCCCTACGCCTATAGCATGCAAATTAATCAAATCCTCTTCATCCATATGAGATATTAAAATCTCAATAACCTCTTCAACATGCTCTGCCAAAGCATCAACCTCTGACTTATACCTCATGAGAATCACCCAAACTCCAAGTTAGAAGCGGGGATAACGTACCTATCCCCATAAATAGGGACACTAACAACCCCATAAGAACTTTCGACATTTCGAGCTGGATATTTAGATTTTTCAACTTTCTTAGTTTCAATTATCATCAACCACATCAAACTCTTCATCTTCATCTTCAATCGGAATGATTATAACTTTTTTGCCGACATAATCAGGAGGTAAAGTTGGTTTAGGAATTACAGTATTACCGTTTGCCTTACAAACCGCAACAAAGCCTATAACCACATCTCTTGGTTTTCTCCATGCCTTCTTTTTTACTCTCACCATTGTATCACCAAAATGACATCTCATATTTTTATGACATATAATATAATTGCGGAAATATATAAAGCTTTCTATACTAAAGAGCAACTGTGAAATTTCTATCAGCAACCGTATCGGCTACTATGAATATATTCTTATCTTCAAGAAATGAATCAAATCATCTGTCAAATTTGGAATAATAATGACATAAAAACTGAGTCGCTAACAATCTAAACATATTATTGATTATATACAATATACTCAACTTAACATCCTTTTTAATTTTTAGCGACCGAGCGACCACTCAATGACTTCAAATTTTTTCCACACCCTGACCGCATAATAGTTATATCCAAGTGGTCGCTGTGGTCGCTGGTTTTCAAAAAGTCGCTGTAGTTCTTATTGTAATAAGATAAAGTCAGATTGTTATATCTATCAGCGACTATAATATTTTATTGTTATTTTTAAAAAAATAAGAAAATTTATCAAAAATCTAACTGAAAAAACCGTAATATTCATGGTCGCTGATATGGTCGCTATGGTCGCTGACGTGGAGTAGGTTCTAGTCCTATAATTATACCTACAACATTAGGGATAATGAAAAGAGTTTGGGGTTTGAAGATGGTGAAAATTTGAGATTTCAAAAAAATAATAAAATAACTTTATACTAATATTTTATAAGTATTAGGTCTTACCTCCAATATATCTCCAAGTTTTATTAACCTTTTGATTAATTTCTCTAATGTTTCTTCATCAAGCCCTATTTTTTCTTTTAATTCATCGAAACTAATTTCTCCAGCTTCTTCTATTGTCTTTATAATTTTCTCCTCAAGGTTTTTCTGCTTTTGTCTGCTCTTAAGTATTGAGTTTGAAATGTTATTTTCTTCATCATCCTCAATGTCAATTTCAATGTCTTTAATTTCTATAAAGAATCCTTTTATGGATATTCCATATGCCCTCGTATTTTTATACTCAAACTCAATGCCATTCTGTCCGAGGTAACTTTCAATGTCTCTCTTAGTTTCTAAATCGGGTAGTTCCTTAATTTTATCTTTTAGATTTTTAAACCCTCTAACAGAAAGTATAGCATAAAGTTTCTTATCTTTTAAGTATATTGCATATCCTTTTGATGTAAGTAGAGATTTCACAACGTTTTTATCTGCAACTCTAACTACAATATCTTTACCTTCTACATCTAAAACTCTTGCAGTGTGTATTGCATCTTCTATAATTCTTCCTTTTATTAATTCTAATAAGCTTATATCTCCAAATCCTAATATCTCTTTTTCACTATCCTCAAATCTCCTAATAAGTTCATCATAATTTATATTTAATTTAATATTGTATTTTTCACATATTGCCTTCCAGAGTTCAATTCCAGTTAGAAGTAGTTTATACTTCTCCCTAACTGTAAATTGTCTGTATATGTCTTTAATTTCCTTTTCTGAGAATGATGTTAGCTCATCAAGCAGTATTTTAATTAAATCATTTCTATATATGTCCAATATCTCATAAGCTTCATCAATTTTTTCATCTTTTATTTCATCAAGCTCTTTTATGACTTTTAAAAATACTGCTCTTCTCAAAAGCCCTTTTAAATCTTCAAGACCCCTTGTCTTAAATTTTGGTTGGGGGTTTGATGTTGCCAAAAACATGACATTGGCAACATATTTTTTGTTATGGCTAATTCTATGTATGTATCCACAGTTTGTGGCAGAATACTTTAAATCCTGCGTTAATTGTGATGAATACTCTATTTTTTCATCAAAATAAACTATACCGCATCTGAACCCAGAAATTTTCTGCATTAACTGGTGGCTTGTAGTTTGGGAACTTGCGGGGTTTACATAGCTAAGTAACATTGCAATACTTGTTTTTCCAACGCCACTATCTCCCCATATAAATACAGGAGAAACAATTTTTGGTTTAATTACATGTATTAAATGGCTGGCTATAAATGCACCTATTGTAGTCAAGTTGTGGACCTTATTAAATAATGCAAGATATTTTATCAAATCCTCTTTAATTAACTCATCTGTATCTTTTGTTAATATTCTATCCAAATGCTCTAAATCTTCACAAAATATTGTATCTGGCATTTTGTATCTTTTTGGAATAGTTAGATGTCCATTATGGGTAATTACTGCGAAACCTTCAGTTTTTATACAGTCCTCAGCTTTTTGAGATATTATCTGTTTTAGGACATTTTTTAGTTCCATGTATAATTCTTTGTATTTTTTACAGAGGTTTATGATTGGGGAACTTAGTAATTGTCCTATATCATTAATATCTATTATTTCAACATATTTTTCTTCATTACCCTGTAGTTTCCATCCTGAAATATAGAATACTGTTTTATTATCTATAGGGTCATAGATTTTTTCACATTTATGTAGTTGGAATATTGGAATGTCCATGTTGACAGGAGTAACAATGTTTTTTTTCTTTTGAGTTCCAGTAATATTCATATATATTAAATTATTATCATCAAGTTTTACATAGTAAGTTAAAGAGTCATCCTCACTTTCAACTTTCATAATTTTCCAGGTATTTACATCTCCATATAATTTATTTTTAAATTTGATAACTATTGGAGTATCTTCTAATTCTCTTATTCCATGTGTATGTGTATTTTTTAATAATAATACTATTGACTCTGTAAAAAATTCCTCAAAACTATCTTTAATTGTTTTTCCTTCTTTTGTTATACTTTGTATATAATTCAATTCATATACTTTTAATAGTGTGTTTATGTCTACGAAATCATGCCATTTAGATCTGTTGTCAAAATCAATAAATATCTGATATTTGTTAAAAAAATATCGCTTTATCCTCTCTGGAAAGTAAAACTTTAAAGCACTAAAATATTTATCGATATTTTCTTCAGATGATAATACTATTTCGTGATGGAGTTTCAGGGTTTCTATAGATGGGATAATTTCAACTAAATCTTTTATTGACTTTGCATGTTTATTTCTTAATTCATCAAAAAATTTTTTAAATACAGGATTTTTCAGGAGTTCTTTGATATTGCGAATTTCTTCTGACATACTTTTCCTCCTCTTTAATTTTTTTGGTAATTTTATATATTATCCTCATTTTTTGCTCCTCTGAAAAATTGGAAATTTCTAAAAAGAACTCGTATAATTCTAAATTCATTATGTGAGGAGTATCCCCTATTAATATCAAAAAAGCATTATATTCTAAGTCGTTAATGTGGTCTAAATTATTTTTTAAGTAATTTTTATATGCTTCAAACCAATCATTATATTTAATAAAATAAATAACTGGAATTGCTTCAGTAGGTAGATTTTTATGCTGTAATACATACTCATATAGTAGCAAAACTCTTCTATTTTTTCGTTCAAATGTAGCCAGTAAGGTTAAAATTGATTTAACCATGTGTTCGTAAGTCATAGTATCACCCTTATGAGGAGTCATATTTCTATGACTTGTTTTATAATTGTGGTAGTATATAAAATTTTCGATGTCATAAAAATAGTAGTTCTCACATTTTTACTCGCATCGAATTAATATAACTACTCATAAAAATAGGAGTAGTTGTAAAAATTCGTAAAAACGTTAAAGATGGAGGGAGTAGAATGATAATTAAAACTTTATCAAAAAAATATGTTAGAGAAATATTAGAAATACTTAATAATAAGGGGGTATTAACATTTAGTCAGCTTCAAAAAGAGACTAAACTACATCAAGGTACATTAAGTAGATTATTATCTGAGCTCATTGAAGAAGGTCTTGTAGAAAAATGGACAGAAGAGACAGAATATATGTTGCCAAAATCATGCTATAAAATAACACAAAAAGGTAAAAATGCACTGATTTTATATAAATTAGATGATTTCATTGAAAAAATTGGGAATAAAACCATTAAATTTTCAATAAACGAAAATGATAAGGTTTCGGTAATTGTTGGATAATTTTGGTGATAATCTATGAATAATTGGAAAAACTATAAGGCAGTAAAAGATGGTGTTAAAGAAGCAGTTTTGGAATATTTAAAAACAAAAGTTAAAGATAACTGTGGAAGAGATATTGAGCTTGGAGAAAAAATCATCTGTGAAGTCATTAGAGGTGAGTTTGAAGAAATGTTAAGGTATAGGGGGGAAGATGTCATACATCAAGCAGTAAGAGATGTTGTTCGGAGTTATTTAATGGAGTTTGGAATGAATAGATGAAAAGTGGTTAATATGGATATGAATGATATTAAAGAGAAAATTGATGAATATATCGAGTCAAGATATGTGGAAGGTTGTTTGACTGGTGCTATGATATATGATAAAAATGAGCGAAATAAGTTTTTAACAAACTTATATTTTTTAATTATAGAATTAGAAGAGTATTGTACTATCACAATTGAAGATATAGAAGACATGATATTAGTAGTTTTAGAAAATCCTATCATATTAATAGATATTGATAAAGAAGATATTGAATATTTAGTAGAAAAATTTATTGAATACCTCTCTATAGGGAAAAAAGATGAATTTTTGAATAAAATAAAAATGCCGTATTTTAACATACTTAACTTGTAACCAGTTATGGGGTGTTGTATAAAAATTGTAGTTAAGTAACAAAAATAAAGCTTATCTATTGAGTTTTTTATTTCAAAAATTGGTGGGGGTCATGGAACCGCAACGGTTAAGAAAAAGATTACATGAGGTGATAAATAAAGAAAGAAAGCGTAGG
This sequence comes from Methanocaldococcus vulcanius M7, assembly GCF_000024625.1. NCBI lineage: Archaea > Methanobacteriati > Methanobacteriota > Methanococci > Methanococcales > Methanocaldococcaceae > Methanocaldococcus > Methanocaldococcus vulcanius. Next base: position 551,434 of record NC_013407.1, on the reverse strand, counting down.
AAGTTAAAGCCATTAAAGCTGAGTAAGTCACTAACGAAGTCAGCCAATAGGGAAGCATTAAAGAGGAAGAACTGCACAGTTCATTATGCCGTAAAGGGAGAGACTCATACAACTGTCGCTAAGAGGATTGTTAAGGAGTGGTTAAGAAATCCTAACCATAGAAAACATATACTCAGCAACAAATATAACCGTATCGGTATAGGTGTTTCAATATTATGGAATAAAAATATTAAAGAGTATGAAATTTATGTTTGTAAGAAATTTGGCTCACCAAAAGATAAGGATAAAAAGAAATCTAATAAGTCAAAATCCAAACAATTCAACCTTAAAAAGATTAATAAAAATGCTAAAAAACTAATTATAAGGCATAAAAAAGTTTTTGAGTATTTTCTTGTTGCAGTTATGCTTTATATTATTCTTTATATTGCTTTCACTGTTTCATAGAAGTAATTAAGCCGTGGAGGTGGGACAATTTCACTAACCCAAACTATGGCAGAGCAACTATTTAATATACCAAAGATTTCATTGGACAATGATGTGCCATTCCCTAATAACGGTGGGAAATCCAGGATAAATCTTAAATCTAAGGATGGGACTGAAAGTTACTATATAGATATTTATAGAAAGTATAGTAAATCAAATAAGATTAAAATATCCTATACAAACATTGCAAGGAAGCGATATATCTTAAGGAGGTTGGACTTACATTATGGTCCTCCACATAGAAATCCTCCTAAACTTCCCCCGTTATATGATTCTCACAACTCCCTTATAAATTTATTGAGTCGTTATGTTGGAAAGACTATTAAAGGCCCTCATTTACATATTTATGTAGAGGGCTATGATGATAAATGGGCAGTTCCTATTGAGGAGATTGAAAAGTTAAATATCTCAGATAAAAACATTATTCAAATTACGCAGGAGTTCCTTGATTATTGTAAAGTTGTAAAAGCCCCTAATATTAAGTTTCCAGTAAATGAGGTGTGGATTTATGTCAAATTCTATTAAACTTATTGAAAAATTTATTGATGAATACTTTAATTGGCTAAGGGAAAACATCATATTGGAAAATGGGGGGGAGTGGGTTGAAATAACAACACCGTTTATTGATAAATCTAATGATTTAATTCAATTTTATATGAAGGTTGTGGGAGATTCGATTATACTTACTGATGATGGCAATACTTTAGATAATCTTGAGGTGGCAGGAGTTGATATTAATACTGAAAAAAGATTATATGAATTGAAAACAGTATTAAATGGTTTTGGGGCTCATCTTGAAGGTAGGGAAATAGTTATAATTGCCAATAAGGATGAGTTTCCATTATATTTCAATAATATGATTCAAGCAATTCTTGCAGTTGATGGGTTTCATTTATTGGCTCAACATAAGGTTAGGTCAATATTCTGGGAAGATGTTGAGATGTATTTTGAGAAAAAGAAAATTCCATATAGGAAAAGAGATGTCGGTGGTAGAAGTGGTTTAAAACATAGATTTTTGGAAATATTGAATTATGGAGAAATTAAAACTAAAAAAATAGTTGGTATAATTAGCAGACCTGAAAAAAGAATTATCAATTCAACAATATTTGCCTTTGAGGATGTGAAAAATACAATTAGGGATGAAGAGGTTAAGAGAATAGCAATAATTAATGACACTGAGAGAAAGCCTTCTGAAGACATGATTAACGCTTTATATAAGTATGATATTGAGCCGTTTTTATGGAGTAGAAGGGAAGATGAGATAAGTGTTTTAGTAGAATAATTCATCTGGTCCTATGGCAAACCTATAAAATAAATAGTAAATTAATATAATTTAGTATAAAGATAATAAAAAAGGAGTTGATAGTTATAGAAGGGCAGACGTTATTTTTAATTATTTCATTCATTTCTTTTGCAATTATAGCAGTTATTGGCATAGGCATTTGGATTTGGTATTTTAAATTAGGAGGTAGGGAGAAAATATTTGGCTCTGATTAATTAATTATGGAAAATAATCGTATATGTTTTTCCTATGCAAAACCCTTCTAAAAATAATTGTATCTCCATTAATTTCAATACCTACTCTATAATTTCCAACTCTAATTCTGTAATAATTTTGATAACCCTTTATTTTCTTAATGTCTAAGTTTAAATCATTTAACGATTTAGCATTTTGAAAGTTTTCAATTATCAACTTTATCCTTTTTCTTACATGCCTTGGAACATTCTTTAAATCCTTAGCAAATGTTTTGGCAAACAACACTTTCATTTATCTCCCAATAATCCTTTTATTTCATCGTAAGTTAATAATTCATCGTCTTTTGTTTCTTCCATTGCCTTAACTAAACAAATATCTAAAATCTCTTCTATTTTTTCAAATTCCTCCCTGCTTATATAGTATTTTCTTCTATATTTCCCAATTTTTTTATATCTTTTAATTTTAAATCCTTTATTTTTGTGCCTCATTTTGTCCTACCTCAGAAAGTATGTAATTTTTTATATTGTGCTTTTTATTTATATTTTTAATTATTAGTATTAACTTTTTTAATATCTACTATTAACAAATTTATAGAGAAAGGTTTTTATATCTCCACAATTATAAAACAAGTCATAGAAATATGACATGTCATAACATAATGACATATCATAATGACCACCCAAGTATATGAGGCAGGTCCTGAAATGGGCCTGCTGATTGGGTGGGATGTAAGCCTTGAGAGACCCTCCCCCACACTGCAAAATAAATTTTTTAAAAGACGGGCGGGATGAAGCTCATTATTTCTTTGTTTATAAAAAACTTAGAGGCGATAATTATGAGGAGATTGAGGATTAATGGGGTTGAGTTAAAAGATGAGGAGTTGAAAGAGTTTTTGGAAAATATGAAGATTGGTGAGTCGTTTGAGACGGAAGATGGTTATATAATCCGTAAGGAACGGGGTATAGTGGAATTACTTTGGGGAATATATGTTTTAGAAAATGGGAAAGCGATCCCAATAACAAGATGTGAGTACTGGTTTGATGTTCCATATAGAATATCCGAGTTTGTAAAGGGAGAGGGATGGTTAAGAATGTGGGGTCGTGGGTGTAATCCTTTAGAGGAGTTTAATGATGAGTTTATAATGGTGGATTTAAAAAATAAAGGAGAGTATTGGGTATTTAAGGGTAAGAACAAGGAATATTTCAGATACATTATTTGGGATGAAAAGTTGGCTAAAGAGATTGGAGAGCGAATTTTTGTAAAAATTGATAAATTTTCTTTGAGAAGAACAATTGAATATTTAGAGGAATATCTTGGTTTTTTGGAAGAAAAGGAGTATCAATTATACAAGTTTGGAGAGGATACTTCTGATGTTGTTAAAGAGATTAACAACGTCAAAAATTTGATAAAAAAATTAAAAGATTTGGATTCTGACATTAAAAAGCTGAGGTGAGAGTATGATCCCTAAGGCTACGTTAAAAAGGACGATGAAGGAGATTGTGGATAACTATCCTAAAAGCGGTTATGATTTCAGGATTTCTAATGAGGCAGTTGAGGAACTTAACAACTATTTGCGAAAGATTTTGATTGAGATTTTAGTTAAAGCAAGAATGAACGCACAAAAATCAGGAAGGAAGACCATAAAGAAGGAGGATATAATCGAAGCTATAGAAGATAATGGCTATTTAGCTGCGTTGATTGAAGATATTTATGGAGTATCAGTTGCAGAGATAACTGCCTAAGCACTTTTTGTTTTTCTAATTTTCTATTCATAAATGTTTTGGTTATATATAATCAACGTATAGGTGGGAATATGCAAATAAATAAAGCTATTGAGGTTTTGGAGAGGGCTAAGAGTGATTATAATAATGGAGACACTGTTGGAGCGATTTTGAAGTTGGAGGAAGCTGAGGATTTGATTAGGGAACTAAGAGTTAGGTTATGCTCTGATATTAGGAGGGAGGGTTATGATGCGGTGTTCATCAAATAAAATCTATTTTGTTGTTGAATTTGATGGAAAGGTTGATAGTTATGGGGTTTGCGGGTCGGAGGAGGAGTTTAGAGAAACGAAAGAAATGTTGGAAGGTTTCGGTTGTTGTGTTAGACGAGTTGGTCTTAGAGCGTGGAAAAGGGCTAAGAAGGCAATTAAAAGGAAGGAAAATGAGGATTTACACAAGAGGAGGTTGGAAGTATGTGCAAGTATGAATTAGCTTCAAAGGCACATAAAAATGTGTATGGAACGGAAATAACACCAGATGGGATTAGAAAGCAAGTAGAGGAGATTATGAAGGAGCACAATAATTGGATTGCTGAATCAGCTGCGTTTGTTAAATGGTTAGAGAACTTAAATCTAAAAGATGAATTTAAAAAACTTAGGGAGGAGGAGAAGATGAAGACAAATGGAAATAATGTTGAAGTTAAAGCATCAAACAATGCAATGGTTGTCTTAGAGAAAACTGTTGAAAATGTAGAGACATTAGATAATGTTATTGAAAAGATGGACACGTTAGATGAGGATTTGATGTTATTGGATGAAGCTAATGAGCATCTACCTTTGGCATATACTTATCCAGATAAAAAAACAGGAAAGGAGAAGATAATCCTCTCATGGGCTGGGATTGTTAAAGCAATGAGGATGCAGGGAAATATTGAGGTAGAGCCACCAACTTTCCAAGAAGTTAATGGAAAAATTATAGCAACATGTAGGGTTAGGGATTTGAGAAGGAATATTGTTATGGTGGGGACTGCTGAAAGGATAAGTCCTGGTAGAATGGGAGAGGAGTTTAAATATACTGTTTTAGCTTCAAAGGCGATAAGGAACGCACTAAAACATATTATTGAGCCAAAGTATTTGCAGATGGTAATAGCTGAGGCAAAAAAGAGAAAGTCGTATGTGATTATCACTTACGGGCAATAATTCTTTTTTAAACTTTTTTGGTGATAAAATGGAGATGTGGGTTATTGTGGATGAAAATGGTAAAATAGCTAAGGTAACGTGTAATGAATGTTGTAGAACCTTCACTTTGAGTTTTCCTACTGAGGAAGATGCTAAAGAGTTTTTAGATGTTGTTTTAGATGGGATAAACGATGAGTTGGAGGAAATAAAAGAAATTGCAAAATTGGAAGGAAATAAAGTTGAAGATTATGAGGATTACGATATTTTAGTTAAAAGTAAGGAGTATTATGAGAAATGTAAGATTAAGAAGATTAAAGTTGAGATTTTAGAATAAACTTTTTGGTGGTTTTATGCCAATAAAGCATAAATGTAGAACTGAGAGAATAGAGTTGATTATTAAAATAATTCCAAATATCTTTTTTATTTTTAGGTGGTTCTATGGGAGTTAGGCAAGGAAGGTTAGCGTTGGATGTTGTTAGGGCTGTTGCAAAATATTTTTTAGATGTTTTAGATGTTAGAGATTATGGGGATAAACTAATAATACAAATAAAAAGTGATAAAGATGGTTTCTCAGGAAGAGCTTCTAAACTTAATAATCAATAATGGTGGGGCAGTATCGACGAGAGAGATTAGAGAAGTTTATAATATAGATGCGGGCAATGGTTTGGGACATATTTCTCAAAGATTAAGACAGCTGATGAAAAAGAAAATAATCTCAAAGGTAAAGGGGTTGAATGGGGAGGTTATCTATTTTTTAATTGATTTACGTTATCTGGAGAAAGAAAATAAAAGAAATAAAAGGAAATACTCATTATCAAATAAAGAATTAAAGTTAATCGAAAAAATGTTTGAAGAGGGAATGACTCTAAAAGATATAGCCGAAAAAGTTGGGATTAGTTACAGGTGGTGTAAGGAATTATATCGGAGGTATAGAATTTATGGCCAAGTATTATTAAAGAAAGACGGGAGACCGTTGAAGGGAAGAACTTAGGGAAGAACTTTTTTATTTTTTCGAATTGAGTATTTATAAATTTAAATTTACAGATAAAATCAGAATTTAAAAATTCTAACGGTGCGGTTTTGCATAGGGGCTGTGGGGCCCCACATTCTAATACAATACAACAAAAAGGTGTTCGTTATGGCATTGTTTGGGAAGAAAGATACTGATGCAATAGATGATTTAGTTCCTAAAAAGAGCGATTATGTTGAAAAAATAGCACAAGAAACAATAAGAAAAGACAAAGTTGATACTTTGGTAAGAAGAAGTGAAATGGAACAATTCTATCATGAAAAATCACAAAGTGAGAAAATTGCAGAACTAAAAGCAGAACTGGCTAAGAAAGATAAAGAGATCGATGAATTAAAAGAAGAAATCAGAGCATTAAGAGGCAAAGCTGGGGGCGTTGGAATCGGAGGTAGCCCAGCTCAGAGGTAAGTTAGACCTACTTGAGAAGATTGTGTTGCAGAAGCTTTAATTTCTTTTTTTTCTTTTTATCTTGGTGGAAACATGGACACTTTCACTTGCAGAATTGGAAAAATAGAATTTGCAAAGGGTGATAGAAAACCATACGACCCAGTAGCAATTGTTGAGTGTTTATTTTACGACCCAAACGACCAGCAGTATAGAAAAGCTGGGATTACGCCAGATTTGGTTAAAGAAAGAGCAAAATTCCTAATTGGAAAGCATGTTGATATCGACCACATTCTACCATTCCAAGACCCGCAATCCTTTAAGGGCTACATTATTGATGTCTGGACCGATGATGAAGGCAAAGCTTATTGTAAGTTTGCAGTTTTTGACCCTCAAGTTGCAGAATATCTGAAAAATAACCAAGTTGGAGTTAGTGCGGAGTGGTTAAAAGCAGTTCAAAATGGAAAGGTTGTTGATGTGTTTCCTTATGGATTGGCAATTTGTATTAACAGCACTCCCAAAATGACAGATGCCAAAATTCTAAATTTTGCACCAATAGCAATGGCAAATGCAAAACCTCCTTCATCAAAAGAGCATGGGCATAAAACAAAGCCATCAAAGTATAAAGACGTTCCTGATGAGCTCTTTGCTGATAGGGCTAACTGGAAATTCCCTTGCGATACTCCTGCGAGAGTTAAAGCTGCCTTGGTGTATATTTCAAAGTTATTCAATCATCCAACTTATAACAAAATGTATAGTCGTGAAGAATGGCAGTATCTCTGGAATTTCGCAGTTAAAAGGGCTTTAGAACTTGGAATAGGGCATAAGTATAGTCCTAATAATCCACTTGACAGAGGCATGCCAGAATCATTAAAGAAAAAGTGTGATGGTTATGACAGCTCAAAACCAAACTAATCAAAATCCAGACGATGTTAAGAAAGCATTAGAACAATTTGCGGAAGATTTTGGTATTAAGGTCTATACGCAAGATGAAGTAGAGCAGATGATTAAAGAAAAGTTAGAGGAGCAGGCTAAAATGTTGAAAGAGCAGTTTGCAGAGGAAAAAGATAAAGCAATTAGGGAAGCGGTTGAAAAAACAAAAGCTGAAATTTTTGCACAAATGGAAAAGGAAAAGAAGATTGAACAAATATGCTCAAAGTTCGGCATTGATAAAGAAGTATTTGCTAACTGTAAAATAGTTGAAGATGTTTTAGACGTCTTTGCTAAGGTGGATATTAACACAAAAAAGACAACTGAAATTGTTGGGGCTTCTTTTGCAGAGCCAGGGAAAGACATCAACCCATGGAGAAGATATGGCATTGAATGAGGTGGTCTAAATGGCATACAAATACATTAAATCATATACTGCTACAGCTACAACCTATCCAAAAACAGTTTTTACTGCAAATGGGAAAGTTTTGGGAGTTGTTGATGATGTGGATAATGTAGATTCTTATGATGTTGGAGATGAGGTTCCAGTGGTTGTGGATGGAGTCACAAAATTGAAAGCAACAACTTATGCTTATGATGCTACAACATCATCATGGGTAGCAACTCCAGCAGCTGAAGGGGACATTTTATTCTATGATGCTGCAACTGGACAAGTTAGAATCGATGATGGGAATGCAACACTTGAAACAGTCATTGGAAAGGTCTTGAAAGTCATAGTTCCTCAATCATCAGATTCTGATGGAATCTATGAAATCAAAGTAGGATTATAAGGTGGTATGAATGGTTCAGTTGCTAACAAAAGCTGAATTTCAATTGATCGAAAATAAAATCCTCACTGACTTAGAGCCAATTTCAACCTTATTAAAAGAAGTTCCAGTTACACCAGTTCCGCAGTTTAAGGATTTAGTTACAAGGATAAAATACACTTTAAAAAACTCTACAAAGAAATCAGCTAAAACTGCAACACCTGAGCTGGCTGAATTGGAAAAAACAGAGATTGACATTAAGCTTGAAGTTTATAAATCACCACTTATTGAGATTGATGCAGATACCATTTTAGCAGCTAAAAAAACAGGATTCCCTGTTGAAAAAGCAATTAATACAGCAGTATTGTATGATTTAGTAGAGCAAGAGAATAAAAAAGTCATTGATGTGTTGTCCCAAACACCAAACGAAAAAAATGTTACTTGGAGCTCTGCAACCATAACGGATAAGGTAAATTCAATATTCCAAGCTATAAACCAAATGAGAAAAAACAAAGTTCCTGTCCAAAAACCAAAATTGATATTGAATCCAGAAGATGTCGGGCAATTAGGATTCAACGATTACTTAAATAGTGGATTAAAAGTCCTTCAAACTGATTTAAACGTTAAGATTATCCCATGCACCGAAATCGACGCTGGAACAGGTATTTTATTTGAAGCTAATCCATTGGTTGTTGAATTCCCTGTGGCTCTTCCAGCGACAGTTGTTAGAGTTGATACTGACACTGACCCGCCCGAAAAATTTGCATGGTATGTTAAAGAGAAGTTTGGAGGCGGTATTTTACATGAGGGAGGGGTTATCAAACTAAACATTGCATAAGGTTGAGATTATGGCTTATTGCACTGAAACAGAGTTATATAGTTTCTTAAATCTAAAACTCCCTTTTCAGGATATCAAGGACAGTTTAACTACTGCTATTACAGTGGCATCTGCGTGGATTGATGCCCAAGTTAATACAGAACTCCCAGCAACAGATACTGAACTTCAGACATTAGCAAAAGAGGCATGTTTGTTCTACGCAGGTTCAAGAATCTTAATCCAATATTGGGAAAAACTGCAAATTGACAATTATGAGAGAGACAAGATAGAGCAATATGAAAAAAGGGCTAAAGAGTTAGTTCAGGCGATTATTTACAGACTTAAAAAAATTCAAGATGTTATTGATGATAAAGATATTGAAGACCAAAAATTCATTCCTGTTTTGGATTATGCAATAACCGAATAGGTGATTTGAATGGGAAGTGTATATTACCCAACTACAGAATACGAGAGGTTTAAAGGTGGAGGAACGCTTCTTATTAACGGCGAGGAAGTAGCTGTTGTGGAATTTGAGTGCGAGTTGAAACATAAAGAATTCTCTACTGAAACTACTAAAGGTATTTACAAAGATGTATCGCAGTTTATAGATTTCAAAGGAAAGTTCGTAACATTGGCGGGAACACATAAGTTCTGGAGTTTGTTTATGGGTATTGATGCGATGGAGTCTGTGGAAGAAACTTTAGCCACTGCTACTGGAACAGGGGCGGAACAAACAATTACTCCTACAGCACAGCCTACAATCCCAGCAATCATTAAAGTCTCAATATCTACAACTGCAACAGTAACTCCAGATATAATTATAGTCCAAGGAAAAGACGCTTTTGGAAATCCAATAACAGAGAAGTTCAATTACACAACTGCAGAAACTATCGTTGGAAATTTGTTATTTTCGCAGATTGATAGCATCATATTACCTGCAACCCTGCAGACTACTGAAACCGTTACAATATCCACAGTGGCAGGGGTTAAAAGTGGAAAACCCGTTAATGTTCCAAAATTCACGTTAGTTGGATTCGTTAAGGGAGCTGATGGACATCTTCAAGGTGTGCAAATGAGAAACGTAACAATTTTAGACAAACCTAAGTTTGACTACATCAGGGGTAAAGAAGAACACATTAAGGAAGAAATTAGCTTTGTCGTTTCAAATGCCAATGAAGATATAATATTCTATGAAAACCTACCTGAATAAGTGGTGATTACATGGTAACCGTTGAGGAATACTTGAAAAAAGCATATCCCGAAGTAAAATTGCCAAGTGGATTTGTATTTAAAGTTAAGACGTTATCAGCTTATGATATTTTAGAAGTTATGGGAGATATACCTATAATGCAAGATTTACTTAAAAATCCAACGTCAAAAGACAATATTAAAGAGAATATATCTAAAAATCCAGAGTTCATAAAAAATTTTGTTGAAATTCTACCTAAGTTAGTTGAAAAGTGCATTGTAGAGCCAAAAGGTATTAAATGGGAACAATTAGACGGTAGAGATAAGGATTTCCTTATGAACTATGTTCTATCCCAGCTAAATGTAAATGAAAATGTGGCATCCTTTCGTGAGGGAGAATAGTGAATTGTTAGATGCCTTAGCTCAAAGATATAATTGCTTACCTTCTGATTTACTAAAGCTCTCAATAGTTGATTTTAATATCAATCAGGCAGTTGCTTTAAACGTGGCTGGAAAAGAGCAAAGTAAGAAAGGTTGTAAGGTTGAAGTGGTTAAAGAATCTGAATTGTCACTACAGTATAAAGAAATCCTAAGGCGATACACATGCCAGTAGATACTGAAAGGTGGAAAAGACGAACAATATTAATTTTTGGAGCTATTTGTTTGGTGATATTCATAGTTATCGGATTATTGTTTATATTGTCCATAATAGGGTGTTTGTTGGGCTGGTAACATGGCTGACACTAATCTGCAAATCATAATTACAGCGGTGGATAAAGCAACGGCAGTATTTCAAAAAATACAACAAAACATTGATAGATTGGAAAATAGAGTTAAAAACATGGCTGATGTTTTTGATAGGGTAGGAAAGAGTATGGCAATGGTTGGAGCTGGAGTTACAGCATTTTCAGCTCCATTTGTTGCAGGAATGTATTCAGCAATTCAAACAGGTATAGAATTTGAACAGCAGATGTATAAGATTAAAGCAATAACTGGAGCTACGGCTGAAGAATTTGAGAAATTGACACAAACAGCTATGCAAATGGGGGCACAGACGGCATACACTGCTTCAGAAGCTGCTGAAGCAATGTATCTCATGGCAAGTGCTGGGATGAAAACAAATGAAATAATTGCAGCAATTCCCAATGTTCTACATCTGGCTACGGTAGCACAAACCGACTTATCAACAGCTACAGATTTAGTAGTTTCAACATTGAACTCATTTGGAATGTCAGCACAAGAATCCGGTAGAGCCGTTGATGTTTTTGTTCAAGCGTGTGCCAACTCTCCAGCGACTGTTGAAAAATTACAATACTCCTTGAAATATGCGGCACCAGCAGCAAGGGCATTGGGGTTAAGTTTGGAAGATACAGTAGCTGCTTTGATGATGTTTTATAAGGCAGGTAGAAGAGGAGAAGATGCAGGGACAGGATTGAGAGAAGTATTAACTGAGTTGGCAGATACTAAGGTTCAGAAAGCATTAGAGCAGTATGGAATTAAAGTAATGGATGCATCAGGAAAACTTAGGAATTTAGGAGATATTTTAGATGATATTAAGAAAAAAGGGTTGTCAGCAACTGAGATATTTAAAATATTCGGAACTGAGGCAGGTTCAGCATTACTACAATTAATGCAACAAGGAGGAGATGCTTATAAGGAATACGTTAGGATATTGGAAAATTCTGCAGGAGTGGCTGAACAAAAATACAGAGAAATGACGAACACTGTTGAGTATAAGATACAGCAGTTGAAATCAGCAATTGAAAATATAAAATTAGAGATTTTTAAGGACTCTAAAGGCAATATCAAAGAATTCTTAGACATGCTGATTAAAGCAATGCCGGCAATAAAAGAATTTGCAGTTTCAGTTGCACAAGGAATGGCTACTGTCGGTAAAATCATTCTAATGGCTCTAAAACCTATATTAGATATTTTTAACAAGCTTCCAACACCAATAAAACATGCAATCGGAGCATTTGTAGGATTAGCTGCTGCAGTTGCTGCAATTGTGGGGCCTATAATATTACTGGCTGGAGCATTTGCAATGGCGATATCTTCAACATTGGAAATAGTTTCAGTCATTGGGGCTTTGGGGATTTCATTTGGAGCAATTGCTGGGGCAGTGTCAGCAGCCATAGGAGCAATAGGTGCATTTATAGCGGCAATCGCACCTATAACAGCACCAATATTGGCAATAGTTGCAGTGCTGGCAGTTCTATACTTAGCTTGGAAAAACAATTGGTTTGGTATAAGAGATATTGTAAATTCAGCTATTAGTGCAGTAAAGCAGAAGCTGACACTATTTATTAATGGAATTAAGTGGTTAATTAACCAAATTAAGACTCATAAAACACAGATTCTTGAAGCTCTGAAATACTCCCTGCTTGGACCGTGGGGGCTTATAAAATTAGCATGGGATAAGAATCTATTTGGAATTAGAGACAAACTCAAGAATATAATGAATGAGATAATTAATTTCTTAAAATCACTGCCAAGTAGATTTTATCAAGCTGGAGTTGGGCTCATTACTGAATTTATCAGAGGATTCACCAGTAAAATTAATGAAATTAAGCAAAAAATCTTAGATTTACTCAGCTGGATTGATGACCATTTACCTCACTCACCAGCAAAAGAGGGACCTCTATCAAGATTAGATAAAGTAGGTCCAGGATTCATCGAAACAATTGCGGAAGGAATTGAAAAGCATAAATCAAGAATTCAAGCTGCAGTTGGAAAAATAACGACAACAATGGCGATAAATCCAAAAAGCATTCCCATAAGCCAGCAAGTTACAACAATACAGAATATTACTAACTCAAGCCCAAATATCAACGTCAATATACACGTTTCTAAAACCGATGCGAGCCCTGAAGACATCGCCCTGGCTGTCCAGAAGGTTCTGAAACAGCAATTAACAATGTGGTGATGTAAATGTGGCACTATGCTGATGAAACTGAAAGATTAGTCGTTGAAGTTGTTATAGACGTTTCAAATTACCAAATCCCAACAACAACAGTTGAATCTGGCGTTTGGACATTCACAGCTTAAAAGGTGATATAAATGGCAGCCGTCCAGCCACAAACTAAAATCATGACAATAGAAAACGTTTCAGAGTCAGATATTAACGGATTGGGTTCAGTTGAATACCAAAAAAAGGTAACTTTAGATAATGGCAATATTTGTTCAGTTGAGAAAATTGAGTATTATAGGACAACACAAAAGCTGATTGTACAATATAAAGATGATACTGACGTGATTAAAGACCAGATAAGTAGAATTAACGATTATCAAAATTATAAAACAACTTATGAGCAAACTGGTTCAGTTGATGCTTTAGCCCTTATGGGAGCAATTAGCTTAGAATTTTCAAAAGATTATGGGATTGCGATTTCCGATTTAATATCTAAGGCTGTTGATGTGCTAAATTATTGGAATAATGGTTATTCGATTGAAGACATTGCTAAAATGACCGGGTTAGATGAAACAAAGGTAAAAACAATCTTAGTTCTCAATGGGAAACTAACAATAACATGGTGAGGGCATGGCATTGGATGGATGGACATATTATGCCACTGTAAATATTTCTAATCCAAATTCTTATGATTTATTAGATTTTCAAGTGCTTATTCAGTTAGATGCTAATAACTTTGATTTTTCAAAAGCTAAAGATGATGGAAGTGATATTAGATTCACACTTTCAGATGGTGAGACGTTAATATCACATTGGATAGAAGAGTGGGATTCTGCCAATCAAATAGCTAAAATCTGGGTAAAAGTGCCGAGTATTCCAGCAGGTGGCTCTACAACTATCTTATTATGGTGTGGAAATCCAGATGCAGTTGATGCAAGTGATGGGAGCAGTGTTTTTGAGGTATTTGACGATTTTGATTTAAACAGCTGGGAATTATATGGAACATCATCAACAACAGTAGATATACCTGAAACAAGCTGGATAAGACTACATCCTGACGATGCTAATAGCAATATTGGAATCAAAAAGAGTATATCTGCACAAAATGTTGTTATTGGTGTGAAATATAATTACGTGGCTGGTAATGGTGGCGAGATACCATATATCGACATTGACAGTAGTTTAATTGAATTACCTAAAACAAACTACGTTTCTGATGATATAATTGGAACGCAAATATACTATTATGAAACTGGAAATGTTACGATAAATGACTACATTGGTTTATATGCTACAAGAGGAGGTTGGGACATAGACGTTAGGTTTGATTGGATTTATGTAAGAAAATACGCTGAGAAAGAACCATCGTCCACTGTAGGAACACTACAATATGCAAACACAACGATAATCATTGCGACATTAACAACAATCAATGTTTCAAAAGCTGTAGAAACCTTTACAGGAGATGGAGCTACGACAACATTTACAGTGCAAAATAAACCCATAATCCCAAAAGTGCGTGTTTGGGTTGATGGAACGAAATTAGTTGAAGGGACAGATTTCACAGTTGATTATACCAATGGAACAATAACATTCACAACAGCTCCAGCATCAGGTTCAACTATCGAAATTCTTTACTTCTACGGCTATATCGATATAGTTCCAAATGCAACGGTCAATATAACCGATTCTGCAGGAAATACAATAGCTACAGCCACGATTGATGCAAAAGGAGATTATTCAGTTGAAGTTCCAACAGGTGTTACATTATATGCAGTTGCAGATACTGCTGACTTTGATGCAAAAACAGAGTTCAAAATAGAGTGATAGTATGACAACATTTTCATTAATTCCGAATTTTCCAAATACTTTTACAACAAATATTCAAACATTAGCTACAATTAAGCTTTACAAAAGAGTTCAATTATTACTTAGTGAAGATGCCAACAATGAAGATGTAGAATTGTATATTCCACCAGAATTTACAGCATTTTGGGATTATAGAGGGCAGGAACTAAGAATTACAGATTCTGCTGGTAATGTCTTGCCTTTCGATATTTATTCCGAAACTGCTAACGAAATGAGCATTGTAGTGCATAATGTAACGGGTTCAGCTAATGATGTGTTTTATCTTTACTTCGATGACCAACAACCAAGATATACCAGCAATTTAGATGCCACATTGCAAAGACCTAATTTATCAAAGCAATTCTTACTGAATTTGTCAATTAACAAATATTACGCAATTTACGATGCGATAATTACTAATGTGAATAATCTAATCAAAGATATTTCCCAAATCACAGTTGTTGATGATTATACTAACCAAGTATTGCCTTATAGAGTTTTAGAAACATATACGGATGCTAATGGGAATATCATAGCCATACATCTCCAAGTTAAAGCTCCTTACATACTCTCCAAAAGAAGATTCTACATCTATGCAAGAGACACGGCTAACGATTCATTAGTTTCTTTAGATGCTTATATCTTCCCTGCAACAAGTGTAAAGGTTTCTTATGAGGAAAAAGTAGCTTCTGATTTCGCTATCAACAGATATGCATTCAAAGTTATTGATAGAAGTATGGACTTCGGCAGAGCTGTTGGAAAATATGCTATTGAAGATGGTGAAACAAAAGCGGTTCCTTATTTGAACACTACAAAATCCTTCAGCGTTAGTGTGCTTCTAAATACGATTGATGATTATTTGAAGTTAGAAGAGTTTAGAAAAACAAGAACTTTGTTGGTTCAGTATGATAATCAAATATTTTATGGAACCCTTGAAAAATGCAGTATTAGAAAAGTTATTGGATTTGATAACATCTATGTTGCTGATTTGACGATAGTTATGGTGAAATAATGACTGAGCTTTACATTAACGGCAAGAAAACGGAATTTACTGACATTAGCATTAAGCAATATATGAATAAAATCTCATCTGCTTCCATAACCACACCTTTTAACGATGCAGTTGGATATTTTGATTTTGTAGAAATTGTAGAAGGACAATTTACACTTTTTAGAGGCTACATTGTGCAGTTGGAACATGAAAGCACAGCAAACAGTAGAGTTTCAAAATTTACCGCTTATGACCCTCTGATTAAGTTAAAAAACATAGCTTTTATTGGGGGCTATTCTGGTTATTTACAGGATTTACTAAATCAATTGTGTGATGAAATTAACATAATAAACGCAGTTTCAGTTGATGCAAAGGTAAATCTCAGATATGAGAATGAAACTAACAAATACCAGCTTTTAAAAGATGCCTTTCACTTTGCTAAAACGAGTTTTTACTACGATTCCCAAACTAACGAATTAAGGGATTTAGCAACGAGCTACGATGATGTTATGACGCATTTAATTTTCAGCTGGAATAGAAGATGCAGAATGATACAGACAATTAATGATAAAATTGTAAATGTTGTTAAAGTTACAAATCAAAGATAAGGTGTTAGTATGGATATTTCAAAACTCGGAAAAACAGTTTTTTTAAATGATTTCGTAGGGTTGGCAGTATTCTCAAAAGGCTCTATTTGGACTGTTACAGTTACAAACTACGAAGCAGATGACACTGGTGCGGATGGAGGAAACGGTGTAGGTCTAAGATACATAGACGTTAATGGAAATAAAGTAGATGTTAGAGTTCCAAATAACGGGAGTTTGACATTTGAGTGTCTTGTAGGTGACAATGGATATCTTTGTGAAGTTTATGCAATTTATTGGGATATTGACTATGAAGACAAACATGTTGATGTTTCAGCAGTAGATATCGCTAATTCAACTGAAATAACTTTTCCAACAGTGCACATTGGAGATAATGTTGCAGAGGCAGAATTATCACACACTTATACTGTTCCAAGCCCTGATGTCTTTAGTTCGGGAACCGTTACAGTTGATTGGGGAGATGGAACGATAGAAACAGCTAATCTATATAGAGATTCAAATGGAAATCTAATCAGTGATAAAAGATGGTGTTATGCGGTAATTGACAATACAACAGCTGGAATTTTTGTTGCACACTCACACACTTATGACGAACCAGGAAGTTATAAAGTCATGATTAAATATTCTCTCGGACAATTAACTTTCATTCGCTTTGTAGATGTTGAAATACCTTCAGATGTCCCTTCTGCACGTGATTACCCTGACTTGAATGATGATGCTCCAGATTCAAGCCCACCATTGGACCCTAACTTACCAGATATTCCAGATGATAATAATGATTTGAATAATTTCGACTTTACAACAACTCCATCTCTTCAAATTGCTGAAGTGGAAACAGATAAAGAAGAATACAGCTGGCGAGTTGATGGAAATGCCATAATAAATATCAAAGTCATAGATAACAATCAAATACCAGTTGATGGCTGTCTTATTAGCCCTGTAGCTACAAGTTTAGGAAACGGGCAATATCAAATAACTTATCCCCTCCCTCAAGTAGATGATACCGTAGAAGTTGAAATAACTGCACAAAAAAGTGGATATGAGCCAGCATCAACAACCGTTAGTTTAAGAGTTTCAGAATGGGGAAATTATGTTTTAAAAGCTTCAGTTCTTACAGATAAAGACAAATATCTATATGCATCAACAGAGCCAGCTAAAATTACAGTAATCGTTGAAGATAAAGCTGGAAATAGAGTTTCAGGATGCACGATAACAGACAACTTTGGAAATTCCTACACTGACAATGGAAATGGGGAATACACGGCATATATGGATATAAGTAACCTACCTGTTGGGAGATATGATTTAGTTGTAAAAGCAACAAAAGACAACTATAAGAGCAATATTAACGATAGAACGCCACAAACAGAACAATTCGTTTATGATGGTGTAAATTCATCTTTTAAGTTAAAATATAAACTGATTGAACCAATTAGTGTGAAAATTAACGGAACAGAGACGACAAACTACACAATAACTAACGACGCTTATGGGGATTGCTATTTAAACATTTTAGATTCGATGAATGCATCAGATATCGTAGAAATAACGTATAATTACTATACTGACAGTACTTACTTCGATATTGCAGAATCCTTAGAGCCGATAACTGTTATCGTCGTTGATGAACAATCTATCGCCAAATATGGAAAAAGACTGATGGAAACACTTTACATCCCTTCCCTCCAAACGGTTGAAGAAGCTGAACAAATAGGTAGAGATTATCTCGCCCAATATGCAAATCCAAGGCCTGTTTGGGAGATTGAAACTTATTTAGATTTAATCCCACCAAAAATAGGCGATATAGTATTTACTAATGATAAGTTTTGGAACATTATTCAAAAAAGAGTTAATTATGTTGAGTTTAGCATAAAACCAAATGATAAAAGGGTTAAGTTAGGTTTAGAATATGAAAAAGAGCTGTTAATTGATATTTTAGAAAGTATTAAAGGCTAATCTAACGCATCTTCAATTGCTTTTTTTATTAACTCTTCAACACGCTCTTTTTTTGCCTTTAGTGCTGGCTGGAAAAATGGACGAGCAGGCATTTTCTTTGTCCCCTGTTCTACAAAGATTGCGTAAGGTCTTGAAGTTTTTATAACACCTTCTAACCCTCCCCTTCTAAATGAATGGCTTATTGACTTTTCCAATTTCTTTTTATCTTCTCTCGGTGAAATTAGCCCCTCATGAGGTAGAAGCCCTTTTCTTTCTAACTGTTTTCTATAACTTTCAGATATTGGGGGATAATTCAATTTCACATATCCTCTTCTGATATTGTCCAAAACTTCCTCTTTAACTTCCAATGTCGCCTGCTTAATGGCATCCTTAAGGTTGTCTTCTAATTCTTCAGCTATTGTCAGCAGAGATTTATCCACTTTAACTGTTATGTCCATAAACTTCATTTTTTCACATCCACAATTTTATATCCTAAGCTACATCTGCAGTTTGGATGCAACGGTGGTTTAACTGGAACTTTATCAATCTCCCATTCTTTCCCCTCCAAAACTCTACATTTTGGACATACCTTGCCATCCTTTCTCGTATACCATCTTACCATGACTTTAACCTTATTTTTCTCAGCATACTTTTTATAATATTCATATCTTGACCATTCATAGGCCCTACTAAGCTCAGTCCTTGCTATTCTTTCTGCCTCATGTCTTGTTGTTTTTAATGTGTCCATGATTTTTTGCGTTATGTTTGTATCTTCAGTTGTGCTAAGTTCTTCTAACAAAATATGTCTTAATCTCGCCTTCTGATTCTCTGTTAATTTTTTGCACAGGTCGAAGGTATAATTTTTAACAAACTGTATGACTCCTTTATCAATATCAATTTCTAATCCTGTTACTCTAACAATATCACTTAAAGCCTGCTGGATTTCTCCTGAAAAATCCAATCCCTGAAATTCTTTATTTATTAAAGCTCTAATTTTTCTATAAGCTGTTGCTGTTATCTTTCCTTTATTTTCCTGAATGATTTCCATGGCCTTATCTTTAACTTCAAGTGTAGCATTTTCTATCTTTTCCATAATTTTATCAACTAATGTTTGTGCTATCGCTTCAATTGTTTCTTTATCAATCTCTGCAAACATTTCTGCAAACATTTCAGCCTGTCCCTTCTGCAATGCCAAATCCAACTCAATGCCAAACTCCTGAGCAATTCTTTTTAGTGTATCTTCTGAAGCTCCAATATCTGCTAAGGATTTAATTGTATCTGCTACATTTTTGTAATACTCTGATTTCTCTAAAAGCTCTTCAGTGTCATCTGTTATAAAAGTAAATTCAACATCAATGTCTCCAAAGTTCATTCTAATTAACTCATTAATCAATTCCTTAATCTTCGCCTGCATAGACCTTATTAGCTTCAGCCTTTCCCTTCTCATATCCTTCCTTCTATAATCTGCCACTCCAGATTTCCATAATCCTTCTGAGCTATAAAATGCATTGAAAATAATCTCATCATACTTGTCTAAAATGAATTTAATGTATTCCCAATTGATTTTCATGTCAATCTGATTATAATCGACATAACAAGGTGTCGCTACAGCTCCTTTGTATTTTAGTTTTGTGATGTCATTGGCATAATTCTTCAGCATTTCTTTAAACTTCTCAACTGTAATGTTAGTTCCATCTGGAAGTCCAATGCCTCTGCCATCGCTTAGTATCTGCCCAATTTTAATTTGGACCGGAGGGATGGCTTGATGCTCGTTCACATACGCACAAATCTCATTTAACAACTTCTGCTTTTGATAAACCGCATTAACACACCTTGCCATTAATGAAGTTCCTTCAAGCAGAATTATGTCATTGATGTCTAACCAAACCTGAACCATTTCACTTTTAACCGTAAATAAATTTAAAACCTCTTCTTTCCTTTCCAAATCAATAAATCCGATTTTTCTTATCTGTCCATCAATTGTAGCATCATGAATAATAATCCTATCATCTCCGAAGGGATTCCTAATTATTTTAGTAGCCTTTGGGTCTAACCTATGCAATCTTACAATTTTTCCATTTTCCCAAACAATCTGGTAAATCGCCTTTCCATAAATAAAGTAATCCCTAAGCATTTCGATAATCGTAGCAGTGGCATTTTTTGAAAAGATTATACCCGTCTCATATAGCCACTTTTTAACTTCTTCAATTTGCTTTTCATCGCCTTTTAATGTCCAATTTGAAATTATGTCATAAATCAATGAATGCAATGCCAAATTAACTTTCTCATCAATGAGGAAAGCCCCTTCTAAGTTTGCTTCATCTGTTATATCAATCATCTGGATTGTTGAAAACTCTCCAAGTTCTATATCGGCTGGAGTCCTATCACTAACTCCCACCTCTGTGGTTTTAGTAGCTGGAGATTCACCGAAATAATCAACAACAATCTTTCCTTCGGATTCTGACATTTAAACCACCTCAATAGCTGAAGTAATCAACGATTATGTTATTCGTTGCCTTATCAGCAGCATATACAGCTAATGCAAGAGAACATACACAATCATCGTGCATTCCAGGTTTAGCTTCAAAAGAAATCGTAGTTTTCTTTTTTACATACCTAAAATACTTCAATTCCGTAATAAGAGTGTCAATATATGGGAATATTACCTCTTTTCTCTCCAACGCTGTTTGAAGTTTAGTTATTAGTTGCATTTTAGACTGATTCGTAAATTTAAACGGAATTGGATTGCAGTCTTCAAGTTGCTCTACAACAGGGTCTCCTACCCCAGTGCTATCAACGCAAACTACGGGCTTAAATTTTATATAAAGTTCTTTTATTCTCTCAACAACATAGGAATATGGTTTATCCTTAAATCTTTCAAAATACACGAGTTTATACGGATTTTCAGAAACATCCAATATTATAATAACCGTATAATCCTGATATTTAGCCAAATCAACTCCCATAACATATCTATGCCCCTTCTCCCCGACAGTTAGCAATTCGATATTGGAATCAATGCATTGCTGGATATACTCCCACTTGAACACAGCATCCTGGTCATCAATAAACTCTGCACAAAACTCCTGTTTCCAAACTAAGGAATCTTCTCCAAATTCTCGCTTTATCTCTTCAATTACACTTTTAGGTAAGAATGGATTTGACCACGTTGGGAATCTAAATGAAATGTGTCTATTTTGTCTATTTTCTCCCATCAAAAATGACTCATAAAAATGATTATGCCCATTTGGAGTAGAGATTTCAATTAAAGGTGCGTCATAATCTATCAACAATGGTTTAATTACATATTTCACAACATCATCTTTGATGAATGCAGCCTCATCAAGGATAACAAGATGATAACTCTCTCCTCTAATAGACGTAGGGTTATCAGCACTTCTAAAATCTATTATACATCCAGTTTTGAATTCAATAACCATGTAAGGAGATTCTGTAATTCTCTTAACGAGTTTTTGCAGTGTTTTATTTTTCTCAATGTATGTTCTAAGTTCTTTAAAGATTATCCTCGCATTTGCATAGTATGGGGCAATAACGGCAAATTTCTTATCCTTTTGAGTGCAACTCAGAAATATCAAAAGAAAGCACATAAGTTTTGATTTACCGAACCTCCTACCTGCCGCTACAATTATCGTTTTATATTTGCCTGAAAAGAATGCTTTTACTATTTCTTTCTGAGCTTTGTGTAATTCAGCACCTAATACAGTTTTAACAAAAAATTCAAAATCAGTTCTTAATTTTTTGCGAAGTTCTTTAAGTTTCATTTTAGACATAGCCATTACTCTTCACCAGTAAGGGCTTTAAGTAATGGGTCCTCATCCTCCTCTTTTCTGAAGTCTCCTAAAATATTGTATTTTGTCTTCATTGCACAACATAACGCTTCGATAGCTGCTTTTAGTTTGTAAGGATTTTTGCTAACTTCATCACTATTTAATGCTGATTTCGCCTTTTTTATTGCAAAATTTAATGTGCCAATGTCTTCAAGCAACTCTTGCTCAACGCTCCCCTTGCCTTTATGTTTCTCATAAATCTCTTGTAATCTTAACTGAGCAGTTTTTTCAAGATGCTTTTTGTAATACTTATGAACGGCCTGGGCTGTAATTTCAACTTCATATTCCTCATGTATTTTTTTCGCAATTTGATTCCACGAATACCCTTGAGACCTCCATAGGATTATGTCATCATGCATCTCTGGGGTAATTTTTTGATTGTTACTCATCTCAACACCTCATCAACCATTCATCAACCACCATCAACCTCAGCATTAGAATTTAAAAATTCTAATGTCCCAGCCCTATGTGGAGGTGAAAGTATGAATGATTCTCAAAAACAATACCTCGCAACAGTCCTAATGGTAGAAATCATCTTACTCCTGGTCCATGAATATAGAGCAGCAGTCATCTGCATCCCAGTGTTCTTACTGATACTACTACTCTTCCATGAACAACTTTTTCATGGCATTAGTTTGGGCAATATTAAACTATTCAAAAAAGATACTTTCGATAATCATAAGAGAGTTAAAACAGTTCTTCCGATTAGTCAAAGAATATCAAAAAACATCCAGACAAGACAAAAAGAAACTATTGATGAAAATCTTGATTTTGGAAGCTCTTAAATATGCCATTGCCATTGGTTGTAGTTACCTCGGAATCTCAGAAGGCTTAATCCCAATCTTAAAACTACTAATAGAAATATTACTTGGTGGTTAAAATGCCAATATTCGGTAAAAATAAAGCAACAGAAAACCCAAAAAAAGAGATGATTGAACTACTAAAACCCTATGTTGATTATCCAGAAAACGTTATTCCAAAACATAGAAAAAAAGCACTGTTAAAAGCATTAGATAAAAAAATAGGGGAACACACCGATGAAAATGGTGTTTTAGATTATCAAAGTGTATTGGATGAGTTGTATGATAGTTGCTTTGAGGAGAATGAAATTAACGGGGCGGAATATACTTTTTTAGTTCAAGTTTTAAGCTTTTACGTGTATCATTTAGTAGTTGTTGAGGATCCTTTGGACATTAAAAGGCTGGCTGAGATTGATTAATTATTTTTTATCTACACTTATATTTTTATCTTCAAATTAATTAATATATTACCGTATCAAATTTTAGTCCGATAGTGTAGCACCAAACTTAAAATAGTCCTTTAACTTCTCCATTGAGCTTTGATATAAAATAGCTTCAAATTCCTATCGGACTATATTAAAAAAGCTCTATTTGGTTTTTATTTTAATGGCGCGGGGGTCGGGATTTGAACCCGAGTTGGGCTATGCCCAACGGGATTAGCAGTCCCGCGCCGTACCAGGCTGGGCCACCCCCGCTCTAAAAGCAAAACTAAGTTATATGTAAGCAGTATATATACTTTTCGTTTTTGTTGTTTTTGTAAAAAGACCGTTAAATTAATATAATAGTATTGAGTAGTTATTTACCCTATATGTCATATTGCAAAAATAGATTAAAGGGGATGTGGCATAATGCTGAACCCTAAAAAAGAGGGATAAGATGGGAATTTATAAATATATAAGAGAAGCATGGAAGAGACCAAAAGAAACATATGTTAGGCAGTTATTATGGGAAAGATTACAGCAATGGAGAAGAGAACCGGCAGTTGTAAGAGTTGAGAGACCAACAAGATTGGATAGAGCAAGATCTTTGGGTTATAAACCAAAACAGGGAATTATTGTTGTTAGAGTAAGGGTTAGAAGAGGAGGTTTAAGAAAACCAAGACCAAAGAACTCAAAGAAGCCAGCAACATTGGGAGTTAATAAGATAACAATGGGTAAATCCATCCAAAGAATTGCTGAAGAGAGAGCAGCAAGAAAATATCCAAATATGGAGGTCTTGAACAGTTATTGGGTAGGCGAGGATGGAAAACACAAGTGGTATGAGGTTATATTGGTAGATCCATACCACCCAGCCATTAAAGCAGATCCTCAACTTAACTGGTTATGCACTGGAAAACATAGAGGCAGAGCGTTCAGAGGTTTAACATCCGCTGGTAAGAAAGGTAGGGGATTAAGAAACAAGGGAATAGGAGCTGAGAAGGTTAGACCAAGTATAAGAGCTCATGGAAGAAGAGGTAAGTAAATTAAACAGTTAATATTGGTTATGGTTATAAGCAAAAAATTTATATAAGCAAAATTTATATAATCTTTTAAATCTTAAATCAAAGTTTAATTAAACTCCAAAAAAAGATAATTTGGGGAAAAAACTACTAATTTTTAACTCCCCTAAAATTCTATAACAAAAACAAAAAGTTCTTTTTTAACGTTAATCCAACAAAGAAGGTGAAAGAATGAGTAATGAAAAAGAACTGTTAGTTCCGTTGGATACATACTTAGCTTCAGGTATTCATATTGGAACCCAGCAAAAAACAAAAGATATGGAGAGATTTATATATAGAGTAAGAAGTGATGGATTATATGTCTTAGACGTTAGAAAGACAGATGAAAGATTAAGAATAGCTGCTAAATTTTTAGCAAGATATGAACCAGAAGATATATTGGCTGTTTCAAGAAGAATCTATACAATGGGCCCATTAGAAGAGTTTGGAAAATACACAGGAATAAGAACCGTAGTTGGAAGATTCGTGCCTGGAACCTTAACAAACCCATCCTATAAGGGCTTTATAGAGCCGGAAGTAGTATTTATAAGCGATCCAAGAGTTGACAGGCAGGCATTAAAAGAGGCAACAGAAATAGGAGTTCCTATCGTTGGATTATGTGATACAGAGCACTTGACATCATTTATTGACTTAGTAATACCGACAAACAACAAAGGTAAAAAAGCAGTTGCTTTAATCTACTACTTATTAACAAGAGAGTATTTGAAAAATAGAGGAGTTATATCTGATGATACAAACTTGCCATTCACATATGAAGAGTTTTTAGAAAAAGCAGCAAATCCAAAATATAGAATTATAATCCAACCAAAAGATAATAGAAGAAGAAGGAGGAGAAGAAGATAACTCCTAAAAATAATTTTTTAACGTTATGTAGATTATAACATCTAAGAGGTTATTGAAAATGTCTGAAAAAATAAATATGGTATGCGAGAACTGTGGTTGTGAAGAGCAAGAAGTTCTAAAGAAAAAAATTCATGAAAAATCTGCATATTATTTAATTAAATGCCCAAATTGTGGTAGAGTAAGGGAGATTGTTGATAAGGTAAAGTTAAGTCAGGTAAAGTTGATAACAAGTAGATATGATCTCTCTGAATCAAAAATAATAAATATTCCTGAAGATGAGAAATACAAAGTCGGAGATGTAATAAACGTTGATGGAGAAGAGATAGAGATAACCAAAATAGAAACGCCAAAATCAGTAAAAGAATCTATTGGGAAGGATATTAAAGTCATATGGGGAAAATCTTTATCTATTCCTAAAAAGATAGGAATATCTATAAACGATAAAAATAAAACCTATGGAATATACTTATATGTGCCAAATGATTTCGAATTTGAAATTGGAAAGGTATATAGGATAAATGATGGATTTTTTAGATTGAAAAAGATAAAAACAGATAAAACAACTGCAAAAAAAGCAAAAGCCAAAGACATAAAACGTTTGTATGGGGATGTTGTTAGGCCATTACGAAATCATATTGATCTGACTGAGTTTTATAGAGAGGAGGAATAACTAAACCAAAAACTGATGAAAATTAAAAATTAATGTAAAAATTTTTGATAAAAAATTAATAAAATAATCACACTAAAACAAATTTTTAAGGTGAAAGAATGGCTACTGCAAGAACTGCAAGGTCAAGAAGAAAAGTTAGAAAGGTAAAAGATAAGTGGAAAGAGAAAGTATGGTATGAGATCTACGCTACACCAGAGTTCGGAGGCGTCTTTATTGGCTACACTCCTGCAAACGATCCAAGTTTGGTTTTAGGTAGAGTTGCAGAAACAAGTTTAAGGGACTTAACAGGAGATCCAACAAAGCACATGCATAGGGTTTATTTCAAAATATTTGGAATTACTGGAAATAAAGCAATAGCTCAATATTATGGGCATGATACAACAAGAGAATTTATGAGATCCCAAATAAGGAGAAGAAGAAGTAGAATTGACGCTATCTTAGATGTTACAACCCAAGACGGATACAAAGTAAGAACTAAGGCCGTTGTTTTAACTGCTTACAGAGCTGACGCAAAGCAGAAATCCGATCTTAGAAAGAAGATGGTTGAAATTATAAAAGCAATGGCTAAGGAGAAAACATTTCCACAGTATGTTCAAGCGATGTTATTCGGGGAGATGGCTGAGAGAATAAAGAATGAATGTAAAAAGATATTCCCAGTCAGAAACGTTATTGTTTATAAATCAGAAGTTTTATCTTTAGCTAAAAAAGAAGAAAACGAAGGATTTGTAAAAGAAGCTGAAGAAACTGTTGCAGAATAAAATTAAAATATCTCTTTTTATAATTTATAATCTATTAACATTTTTTAATTGGTCTATTATTTTATATTTATTTTATTTATTTGTTTTCTTAATTTTTCTTGGTTAATAATTAATTTTCAACAGGTTTGAATTTATATCCATAGGTTATAACTCCATCATCTCCATCTTCTTTGATCCTTCTAAACACAGCTTCAACCGGCATGCCGA
The DNA here is from genome assembly GCF_000024625.1 of Methanocaldococcus vulcanius M7. Taxonomy (NCBI): domain Archaea; kingdom Methanobacteriati; phylum Methanobacteriota; class Methanococci; order Methanococcales; family Methanocaldococcaceae; genus Methanocaldococcus; species Methanocaldococcus vulcanius. The sequence continues at coordinate 524,551 of NC_013407.1, read as the reverse complement.
TATACACTTCTTCTGGCTTACAATCAACCACTTGACCAGTTATTTTAACTCCTTCTTCTAACTCAATAATCGCTATCACGTAAGGGGCTTGCTTCTCAAAATCCTTCGGAGCCACATGAACTACTGAATAAGTATAAACTTTTCCCCTACCACTCAATTTAATATCCTCAAAGTCCGTTTTTCTTCTACATTTTGGGCATATCTCTCTTGAAGGGAAATAGACAGTTCCACAATTTTTACATCTAACTCCTATTAGGTTGTATCTCTCTTTTATATGTCTCCAACTTCTTACTACCATAATCTCCCTCGATCTTGCTTTTATTTATTCCCTTTATTTATTTCTTTCTTATTATTTCTATTCACTTTAAATTTAATTAAAATTTAATTAAATAGTCGGTTATTATCGATTTATCCCTCAATAAATATCTTATTCTCATTTAAATCAATTTTTTTAATATCTCCAACGAATTCTTTTTTATCGCCAAATAGATCAATGGCTATGACTTTATCTTCTTTTTTCTCAACAATCATAACATCTTCCATAACTAACTCTCCATTAAAGTAGAGGTTGCAACTGCACATATTTTCACCATAAATTAGCTTGCCTTATCCTCTTCTATATCTTCAACTTCCAATGCTCCATCTTCATATCCATAGAGTTCGTAGATTTTTGAGGATATATAGATGTCAATAAGCATAATCAATCTACACTCTCCTCCAACCCACATTATACATCCTATCTTTTTTACAAATATCTTTTATAAAGGGGTAGAATTTCTCTGTCAATCTCCCATGTTTTTATTTTTATTAAATGGTAAATATGGGATATTTAATTTGACTTTTTTGTATAGTATAAACCAAACTGCAAACAGACATGCAAATATTACTGCAGAAATCCATAGAAATATAGTTAATCCGTCAAATAAATAATACCATACAATAAAGTCAAATATCATAAATCCAATGCATCCAATCGCTATAGTAAGAACTTGCTTTTTAATCTTGTCCATAATATCAACCCAATTATTTTTTATTAGATAAGATATGAACACATACAGTTCCCCCAGTTCCTCCAACATTCACAGTTATCCCATACCCGTTTTTAATCTCTACCTGTCTATCTTTAACTTCTTTATCCTGCTTTAACTGCCAATAAACCTCTCCAACTTGCCTAATTCCTGTCGCTCCTAACGCATGTCCAGCAGCTTTTAACCCTCCACTTGGATTTATTGCAGGATATTTATCACAATCAATTGCAATCTCTTTATTGTAAACAATCTTTCCTGCCTCTCCCTTTTTGCAAAATCCAAGTTCTTCCATTAATATTAATCCATTTATGGCAAAGCAGTCGTGAACTTCTGCAACATCTATCTTATCAGGGCTTATATTTGCCATTTTATAGGCCTTTTCACTTGCTACTCTTGCTCCTTTTAGTTGGGTTATGCTCTCCCTGCTATGTAATGCGATAGTATCTGATGCTTGGACACTTGCTCTTATATATATAATTTCATCCTCATTAACAAATTCCTTAGCTTTCTCTGCATCACACACTATAAGGGCGGCAGCACCATCCGAGACGGGTGAGCAGTGAAGTAATCTCAATGGCTCAGCGACAGGAGAGGAGTTAAGGACTTGGTCTAACGTTATTTTAAATGGAAATTGAGCATATCTATTCTTTGAGGCATTTTCATGCATAATAACGCTCCACATTGATAGTTCTTCCAAAGTTAAACCATATTCATACATATATCTTTGAGCCATCATCGCGTATAGAGAGGGAAATGTAGCCCCAAATAGTGCTTCCCATTCTTGATCTGAGGCAGATGAGATTGCAGATGTGGCATCAACAACATCTGTCATCTTTTCAACTCCACCAACTAAGACAACATCACTCGCTCCACTTGCCACATTTAAAACTGCTTGCCTTAGAGCTAAACTACCAGATGCACATGCTGCCTCTACTCTTGTTGATGGGATTGGATTTAAACCGGCATGCTCAGCTATTAATGAGGCAATATGTTCTTGTCCAACAAATAAACCTGCACTCATATTTCCTACATACATCTCATCTATATCTTTCCCATCTATGCCTGCTGCTTCAACTGCTTTAACTCCTGCTTCAACAATTAAGCTTCTAAAACTTCTTTCCCATAATTCTCCAAATTTTGTTTGTCCATAGCCGATAATGGCAACATCTCTCATTTTTCCACCTTCTTGTAGGATTCAGAATTTAGTAAATTAATTTAAATTTGTAGTTTTTAGATTTTTGTAGATTTACATCTTAATTTTTCTTCTGAATTTAGCATATATCGCATAGTCGATATATTCTTTTCTTTCTAAATAATAAGCAGTTTTTGGTGCTTTATCTTTGATTTTATTTATTCTTTCAGTTATTGTTATATCAAAAGCATCACTCCCAGCTCCGCTACCATAGGAGACAGCTAAAATTCTCTCTCCTCCTTTACAATTATCTAAAATATTTGATAAACCTAAAGGAACCGCTCCTGAATATGTATTTCCTATTTGGGGAGTTAGTAATCCATATTTGTATTGCTCTTCTTTAAAACCCAGCGTCTTGGCTACTCTAATATAAAACTTTCCGTTTGGTTGATGAAAGACGCAGTAATCATAATCCTCTGGCTTTGTTCCCATCTTTTCCATTAATCCCTTAGCGGCATTGATTACATGCTTAAAGTATGCTGGCTCTCCTGTAAATCTCCCTCCATGTCTTGGATATGGCTTTCCCTCTCTTCTCCAAAAGTCGGGAGTGTCTGTTGTGTATGAATAAGTGCCGTTGAATTCAGCTATAACGTTTGATTTTCCTATTATGTAAGCAGCTCCTCCTGCTGCTGCCGTATATTCCAATGCATCTCCCGGAGCTCCTTGGGCAGTATCTGCTCCAATAGCTAATCCGTATTTTATTAAACCACTCTCAACCAATCCCATACACATCTGAATCCCAGCAGTTCCTGCCTTACAAGCAAATTCTAAATCTGCCGCAGTCAGTTCTGGAGTTGCATCTATTGCCTCTGCCACTATGGTTGATGTTGGTTTAACCGCATAGGGATGACTTTCACTACCTACATAAACTGCTCCAATATCTTTCGGATCTATTTCAGCCCTTTTTAAAGCATTTCTTGATGCTTCAACGGCTATGGTTGCAGTATCTTCATCTAAACTTGGAACTGCTTTTTCATAAACTAAGAGTCCTTTTTTTATTGCATTTGGGTCTTTATTCCAAACCCTTGCTATTTCTTCAACTTTTATTCTATATTTTGGTATATATGCTCCGTATCCGACTATTCCTACCATTTTTTCACCGTAAGCAATAATTTTTTAACTTATGATTTGATTTAATTTCCAACAGAAAAAATTAAATTAAAAATTAAATTAAGAAAAACAAGACCAAATATTAAATATTAATACTTAATTAACCATTCAAACGCTTTATTAACTCTTTTGTATCTAATCTTGTTGTTATTAATGGAATATTGTCTATTTTTGCCAATTTTATTGCTAAATTATCTATTTTCCCAGGGGTTATTCCTTGTAGAACAACGACTCTCGGTTTCATTATGCTAACTCTAACAGCAACCATTGGGCTTCTTCCCGTGGAAACGTTTGTAAATATTAATGCTCTTTCAGTTGTCCAACCATATAGATGGTAGAAATCATCTCCGGTCATTTCCAATATTGCCTTTATGCTATCAACTACTGTGTGTCCATAAATTTGCATTTCTGAAACATCTCCAACGACCATTTCTCCATCTATAATGTCTAAAAATTTTTCTAAAGATATGGGATTTTCATATTCTTTTATTGATAAAATTGCCTTCATTGAGGGACTTTTATCTAAAATTCTCTTTAATGCTTTTATTGTCTGTCCGCCTTTTTCTTTATCTATCTCGATCAATGCTAAAACATATTTTTTTACAATGTTCACTCCTGGATTTTTTCGTCTTCCAACTTCATAATCGCTTATAACGGATGGAGATACATTTAAATATTTTGCAAGTTCGATTTGCTGTATATTAAACAAATTTCGCCATTTTTTTAATGCCTTTCCCGTATTTTCAGACAATACTATATCTCCTATTATATGCATCGCAACTTTCTCCATAGTAATCACAAAATAAAGATAAAAATTCCATATTATATAAAGTTTTTGATTTTGTAGAAAATTGATAAGTTTATTGTCGATATAATCTAAATTTTCACATATTCATTAATCCTGATGTTTATCTTGTTTATTTGATTATCTTATATTCACATAATCAAAATTTTAAATAATGGTAAATAAAATAAAGTAGAACACAATAAAAGCATATCTTATCAAACTAAGATTAATAATTAACCGATAAAAATAGATAAAATAATAAAAATGAAAATAAAAAATAATCGAAAAAAGCATAGAAAAATATTCAAAAATGGCATAAGAGGGAAAGCATGAAAATATCAATATGTGGTAAAGGAGGATGTGGTAAAAGTTCAATAACTGCTTTAATATCAAAAGAACTTGCAAATAGGGGTTATAAAGTTTTAGTAATTGATGGGGATGAATCGAATTTAAGTTTACACAGATTGCTTGGAGTTGATTTACCAAAGGATTTTATCGAGTATCTTGGAGGTAGGAAGAAATTTATGGAAAAAGTGAGAAAAAAAGCTCTTGGAAGGAAGGTTAAATTGTTTGATGAGGATATAAGTATAAACTCACTTCCAAAGGAGTACGTCTCTGAGAAGGGAAACATTAAGTTTCTCGCTGTTGGAAAGATACACGACTTTGGAGAGGGTTGTGCCTGCCCAATGGGTGCTCTTTTGAGGGAATTTTTAAATGCATTAAAACTTAATGATGGAGAGGTTGTTGTGGTTGATACCGAAGCAGGAATAGAGCATTTTGGAAGAGGGGTTGAGAGTGGTTGTGATGTAATTGTTGGTATTATCGATCCAACGTATGAGTCAATTAACCTCTCTAAAAAAATAGAAGAAATAGGAGAAAAATTAGGAAAAAAAGTTTATTTTATAATTAATAAGGCAGATGATAACACAAAAGATCTTATATTAAAAAATGTTAGCAGAGATAAGGTTATTGCAGTAATTCCACAAAGAGAGGAGATAATGAAGTGTGGATTGCTTGGAGAGGAAATGGACATTGATGTTCCAGAAATAAAAGAGATCGTTGACAAATTATTAAAATAAAAATATTAAATAAAAATACAAGAAATATTATTTAATCTTATCTTCAATAGTTTATTTATAATTTAATTCCAACAACTTTACTTAATCCATTTTCCATGTAAACTCCATAAACAACATCTGCTTTGCTAACCATTTGCTCTCTATGGCTTATAACAATAAATTGGCTATATTTTGAAGCATTTTTAATCATATCTGCAATTAATGACACGTTTTTAACATCTAAAGCGGCATCAACTTCATCCAAAACATAGAACGGAGAAGGATTTAATTTTTGAATGGCAAATAAAAAGGCCAGTGCAGTTAACGATTTTTCTCCTCCACTCATTGCATCTAAACTTAAAAGTTTTTTTCCTTTTGGAGAAGCATCTATTAATATACCTCCCTCAAATGGATTTTCCTCATTTTCTAAGCTTAATTTTCCAACTCCTCCAATTTCTCTATAAACCTCTTCAAAATTCTTGGCAACTTTATTAAACACTTCCATAAACACTTCTTTTTTTCTATTTTCTATCTCTTCCATTAATTGGAGGCATTTATTCTCGTCTCTCTCATATTCTTTCCTTTTTTCGATTAATTCTTTGTATCTCTCCTCAACGTATTTATAGTCCTCAATAGCCCTCATATTTATTGGTTCTAACTTTTTTATTTCACTTTCAAGCTCTCCTATATATATCTCCAGTTCCTCAATTGTCTTTTCTTCTAAACCATCTTTTATTTCTACTTTTTCGCATAAATAAAGTTTTCGTTCTTCTTCTTCTAATTTACTCTCATATTTTGCTTTCTCAACGTTAAGTTCGTTTATTTCATTTTCAATTTCTTTTATTTTTTGCAATAATTTCTTTTTTTCATGTTCCAATGTTTCAATCTCATTTTCAATCTTCTCTTTCTTTTCTGTTAGTTCCTTTAAATTTTTAGCTAATTCGTTATATTTTTTCTTTTTTTCGTTTAATATTTTTAAATTATTCTTTATACTTTCTTCATAAAACGATATATTCTTCTCTAAAACCGACTTTTTATTAATTAACTCTGATATTTTTTTGTTTAGTTCTTCTGTTTTTGGAATTAAAATTTCTTTGATCAGTGTGAGTCCTTTTTCAATCTCATTTTTTAGTCCTATTTTTTGTTTTTCTAATTTTGTTATCTCTTCTTCGATCTCCTTTATTCTTTTTAAATTTTCATCGCTTTCATATTTTCTAAGCTCTTTTATCACATTCTCTCTTTTTTCCATCAGTTCATCTATTTTTTTCTCTATTTTTTCTATATTTCTCAAAATTTCTTCTTTTTCAAGATTTAATTCTTCTATTTCATCAAGGATCTCTTCATTTTTCAGAGTTAACTCTTTTATCAATGAGGAATTTTTCTCTAAAATTTCCATTCTTCTCATTTCATTTTTCTTGATAATTTCCAATGTATTCTCAATTTCCATTTTTTTAGACAGGTTTTTTCTAATTATCTCATTCAATCTATCGATTTCATCTTTCAGAGATTTTAGTTCGTTTTCAATTTTTATAATCTCATCAGCTATCCTATTTAATTTATTTAAATCAACATCTACTTTAATTTTAGCCCTACTCTTGAATGTCCCTCCGATCATAACTCCACTTGGCTCTATCACATCTCCATCAAGTGTTACAAACCTTACTTTTCGATATTTTTTTGATAACTCTTTTGCTACGTCTATATTTTCAACGATAACAGTATTTCCAAAAACATACTCAAATACATCTCTATATTTCTCATCAAACTCTACAAGATCTATGGCTCGTCCAACTACTCCTTTTTCGTTTATAAATACTGTTTCCCGTCCTTCAATTCTATCCATTGGCAAGAATGTTGCCCTTCCAAGTTTTCTCTCTTTTAAATATTTTATTGCCCTAACTGCATCTTCCATTCTCTTAACTACGAGGTAATTAAGCCGATTTCCTGCAGAGACCTCAATTGCAGTTTTATATTCAATTTTTGTTTTTCCAAGATTTCCTACAATATCTATAACGCCAGGGAGTTTGGCATTTAAAATTTCCTTGATTGTTCGGTCAATAGATAGTTCTTCCATCTCTTTTATTGCTTTAATCCGGGCATTTTCTTTTATATATTCTGCATGTAATTCATCTAATTTATTTTGGAAATTTTTCTTTTTTTCTTCAATTTCGTTTATCTTTCGTTTAGAAAATTCTATCTCTACTTTTATATTTTCTAATTCAATGTATAAAGATTTTGTATCTACTTCCTCTGTTGATTCAAGCTCTTCTTTTAGTTTGTTTATGGTTTCAGTATTTTTTTCAATTTCAAAGTTTTTTCTGTTCAGTATGTTATCTAAATCATTTAATTTCTTTCTTAGAGAATATAATTCATTCTGATTTTTTGAGATTTCGTCGGTAAGTTCCATTTCCATCTTTTTTAAGTATTTTATTGTATTTTCACTTTCATTTATAGTAGTTTTAAGTCGTTCCTTTTCATAATTTAGATTTTTTATTTGCTCTTCAATTTCTTTTATTTTTTCTTCTTTTTTAATGATTAAGTCCCTATTTTCTATAATTTTTTGTTTAGTTTCTTCAATCTCTCTTTTTTTATTTTCTATTTCCCTCTCAATCTTGATTACTTCATTTTTAGATGAATTTAATATCTTTTTATCATTTTCTATCTCTATCTCCAACTCTTTTATAGATTTATGAAGTTCTAAAACCTCTTCATTGCCTTTTTCATTTAACTCAGTTATTATATTTTTTAATCTATTTTTTAAGGAATTTATTTCATCATCAAGTGATTTAACTTTATCTAAAAACTCGGACTTTAATTCCTCTAAATTTTTTATATCTTCTTTTAAATTATCCAGTATTTTTGTTAGATAATCAACTTTTTTTAAGAGGAGAGCATACTTCGCAGATTTTAGCTCACTATTTAAGCTTAAATATAATTCTGCATCTTCTTTTTCTTTTTGGAGTTTTTTTAGATTATTTTCTACCTCACTTATTCTTATATCTATCATTTCTATTAATTCTCTTGCTTTTTTTAATTCTTCTTCTGCTTTTTTCTTTTTTTCATCAAATTCAGCGATTCCACTAATTTCATCAATTATCTTCCTTCTCTCTATTGGTGATACGTTGATTATCCTCAAAAGATCTCCCTGAGAGATCACATTATTTCCTAAAAGTCCTAATTTTCTAAATAAATCTATAATTTCCTGTTTAGACATTTTTCTCCGTTTTTCTTTATCATTATCTTTCCAGATCAAGTAATAATTACTCTCCCCACTTTTTTTTATCCTTCTTAATATTCCCACTCGATCTGCATTTATGTTAAATGTTTTAAATGTGTCATTTTCATTTAAAAAATAAATACAGACCTCTGCAAAATCTGCACGTTTTCCGTTGTGATATGTAATCAACCCGCTGAATTTATTTGCCCTTAACTTTTTTGCAGACGTTTTTCCAAGAACAAATAGGATCGCATCTACTATGTTTGATTTTCCGCTTCCATTCGGCCCAACAATTGCTGTAAATCCTTTAGGAATATCGAGGGATAGTTTTTTAAAAGATTTAAAATTTTTTAATTCAATTTTTTCTAATGTAGTCATGCCGATCACCAAAAACTGGGGCTTTAATGTTTATCTTTTTATTTTTATTTTACTTTTTATTTGCATTTTGCCTTTTCTTTTTTATGTTCATTTAGGTTTACATTTACATATATTTATATAATCTTTGTATAATTTTACACATTGTAATTTCAAAATTTATAAATTTATCGGATAAAAATAGATCTGTATATGTTTTATATTTTTTGTTTCATACTTTTTCTAATTTTTATTTAAGATTACATTGTTAGGTATATTGGATAACAGAAATTTTAATGTTTAAGCAGTTTTAACAGCCACATATAAATTCTTTCTCAAAATCAAAAATAATCTCTTTATTTTCTCCATCTGTAAGGTAAAGTTTTTTCTCAGCAATAACATCTCCACAGATCTCAGCAGTCATTTTAACGTCTTCAAAAATATCTTTTATTTCTTTAAAATTCTCCTCTTTTGCAGTTAACACATATCCACTTCCTGGATACACTTTAAGCCAGTGTATTAAATCAATTTCCTCAGGTTTTGGAATTTTTGTTATATCTACAATTCCTCCCTTCCTCGAAACTTCTAATAACATCCCTAACGTTCCAATAGATCCGGGATTACTTATATCTTTGCATGAATTAGCTAACTTATTCTCTGCAATTTGAACTAATGCATCCATCTGGGCTTTAACTACTTTCTTTGATTTCATTGTTGTTGTGTCCCAATTTAATGGAAATGATTTATAAATTTGCCCAACTAAGTCATAAGCAAATATGATTTTATCCCCAATTTTTGCGTTATCACTTCTCAATATACAGTCCTTTTTAGCAATTCCAGTTATTGAGACATCTAAAACATTACATATCGCATCTGGATGTGTGTGCCCTCCAACCATTGGCACTCCAAATTTTTTTACACCGTCTTTAACTCCTTTTAAAACCTCTCTGCAAATATCTTTATCTTTTATACTTATTATATTGGTCATTCCAATACATTTTCCTCCCATTGCTGCAATATCTTTACAGTTAACTAAAACAGAGCAATATCCTGCCCACCAAGGATCTGCCTCTAAGAGTTTTCCCCAGATTCCATCAGCTGCCAATAATATTGCTTTATCTCCATCTATTCCTATAACAGCAGCATCATCACCAAAATCTACAATAATATCAAAATCATAGTCGTCATCTTCAAATTTAAATGTCTCAATAACGTCTTTTATTGCAATTTTCCTTAAAATTCCTTCAAAATTTTTTATTTCGTTGATGATGTTTTTTAAATCCATAGGATCCCCTTTCTCTTTTTGGTAATATTATTCATCTAATTTTTAATACCATAGTTTTTAAAGGTTTCTATAAAAATTAAAAATGATTTTATAAGATTTCTAAACAGTTTACTCTTTGTATTTTTTGTATGATTCTTTAAGCATTTCTATCACTGGCAACTTTTCTCCAGCTAAAAAGTCCAAAGTTGCACCTCCTCCAGTGCTCACGTGATCTATTTGACTTGCAAGTCCGAATAATTCCGCAGCTGCGGAAAGGTGTCCTCCTCCAATCACTGAAAATCCATTAGAAACTGCAATCGCTTTCAATAACTCTTCAGTTCCCTTCGCAAACGCTTCTTTTTCAAACACCCCTGCGGGACCATTAGCAACAATGGTCTTTGCGTTTTTAATTATCTCTTGATAGTGTTTTATGGTTTTTTCTCCAATATCGTTTATTAATCCACTTACTTTTTTGTTTTTATCCAACTCCTCCTCTATTCTCTCATCATCTACATTTATTGCCACGTCAACAGGAACCTCTATTTTCTCCCCAAATTTATCTAATAACCTTTTTGCAACTTCTATTTGATTTACTAATCCAAGATTCTCTATAACATTCATATTTATTCCCAAATCATAGCCCATTGCAATAAGAAATATATTTGCAACGATTCCAGATGTTAAGATCTTATCAGCAGTTCCATTTTCCAAAACATTTTTAATAACTCTTATTGAATCATCTGCCTTAGCCCCTCCTAAGACATAAACACATGGCTTTTCCGGGTTTTCTAATACCTTAGACAACACACTAACTTCTTTTTCCATTAATCTTCCAGCGATCATCGGCATATAATATGAAAAGCCAACTAATGACGGCTGAGCCCTATGTGCTGCTGCAAAGGCATCATTAATAAAATAATCAAAAAGAGGAGACAATCTTTTAATTAAATTTGTTTCTGCCTGTTTTTTTGGAGTTATGTCCTCCCATTTTTTCCATTCACTTAAAACTTCTTCAGAATAAAATCTAATATTCTCTAACAATACCACATCTCCATTTTTCATATTAACTATTGCCTCTCTTGCCGTAGTTCCGATAACCTCATCCACATACTTAACATCCTTTCCAATAATTCTCGATAAAACCTTTGCATGATTTTTTAAAGTTGTAAAATCCTTCTTCCCAGGTCTACTTTGGTGGGCTAAAATAACAACCTTTGCCCCTCTATTAATAAGTTCAGTTATTGTGTTTTTTATCTCTCTTATTCTCTTATCATCTAATATTTCTTCCGTATTCGGATCTATTGGACAATTTATATCAACTCTGAGAACCACTCTCTTATCTTCAAAATTAAAATCATCAAGTGTTAGAAACATGGGCATCCCTCTTATTTTAATTTATTTTTGATTTTATTTTTTTGCCTTTATTTTTTCTGTTTTTTTATTTTTTATTTTTCAAAGCCCTTTTAAGTATTCATATGTTTAGTATATTAGATTATATAGATTATAAAGTAAAAGTATCGCTCATAAGAGGAGTATTGTGGTTATTTCTTCTATTTGTTCGTTCTTAGTTGGTATGTGGTAATACTATAAAGAAATTTTAACAATTTTAGCAGTGGGGTATTTTTTCTTAATGTCTTTAATGTTTTTATTTTTTAAAGTTTTTGCAGAAAAAATAAATATACCCAATTATAAAGAAATCTTAAATAATATTTAAATTATCTTTACCAATGACTACTGTGGTATTATGACACCAAACTTTTATAGATATTTCAACAGTGCGGTTAAATATGCAGTTCATTTTGATATAATGGATGATCATATCTTTGACTCTGAAAGTAATAAAATTCTATTAAAAAAACCTCCAAAAAGTGTTATAGTTGCAGATGCCATGTTTATAGATACTGCCTATTTATTGAACATTAAGAAGATGATCAAAAGTGTTAAAGGAGTTTTTTGGGCAGATGTTGTTTTAAAAAATTATCCCATCTATAAAAAATATGTGGATGGAGAAATATTGAATGTTGGGGGAGATGGAATTACCAACTACGAAAACATTTTAAATATAAATCCAGATATTGTAATTCTCATTGATTGGAATATATTTAATCCACTATCTAAGTGGTTAAGAAATAAAAATATCAACTATGCAAAAACTGGAAATTATAAAGAACCGAGCTTTCTTGGAAAGATTGAGTGGATAAAATTCTATGCATCAATATTTGGTAAGTTTAAAAAAGCAGAAAAGATATTCAACAAAATAGTGGAAGAAAAAAAGAGAATATTCAACTCACTTAATAAAGTTAGATACAAACCCGTTGTAGCATTTTTTGGTTATCATAAAAATAGAGCATATGTATATGGAAAAGACCACTATATACCTCACTTAATAAACGATCTAAAAGGAAATTATTTATTTGAAAATGTAGAAGGAATATGCTATCAACCAATAGACAGAAGAGAATTCATAAATAAAGCCAGATATGCTGATGTTTGTATATTAGATAGTATGGGAGAGGAGATAGATACCAAAAAACTATTAAAAGAAAACCCCGAATTTCTAAAATTTAAGGCATACAAAACAGGACATTTTTATATAACTTCAAGTGATTACTTAAAACATGAAACATTAAATTCAATAGAGGTTTTGGAAGAATATGCAAAGCTCCTACATCCAAAAATCTACAAAACTGAGGATTTAAAACACTTCATTAAACTTACGAAATAAAAATCAAAATAAACCTTTAAAAAATAGAAAAATAGAAAGCCAAGAAAGAAGGGGTTAATATGTTAATAAGGCCAAGAAGATTAAGAAAAAACCAAAAAATTAGGAACTTAGTTAGAGAAACTACTTTAACAACGAATGATTTAATCATGCCAATTTTTGTGGATGAAAATCTGAAAGAAAATGAAAAAAAAGAAATTAAATCAATGCCCAATCAATACAGGTTTAGTGTAGAAGGAGCCATAAACGAAGCAAAAGAAATAACGGATTTAGGAATTCCAGCAGTGATATTGTTTGGTATCCCAAAGCATAAGGATGAAACAGCAAGCTCTGCCTATGATAAAAACGGAGTTGTTCAAAGAACTATAAGAGGTATTAAAGATGAGTTAGGGGATGAACTTTTAGTTATTGCCGATTGTTGTTTATGCGAATACACAAGCCATGGACACTGCGGAATAGTTAAAGATGGAAAGATCTTGAACGATGCTACCCTCCCAATATTGGCAAAGATCGCTTTATCCTATGCAGAAGCAGGAGTCGATATTGTAGCTCCCTCGGACATGATGGATGGAAGAGTTAAAGCAATAAGAGAAGTTTTAGAAAAAAATGGTTATGATGATGTTGCTATAATGAGTTATTCAGCCAAATATGCCTCATCTTTTTATGGACCGTTTAGAGAAGCGGCTGAAAGTGCTCCAAAATTTGGAGATAGGAGAAGTTATCAAATGGACATAGGAAATGCAAGAGAGGCAATGAGAGAGATCGCCTTAGATATAGAGGAAGGGGCTGATCTAATTTTGGTTAAACCAGCCCTTCCTTATTTAGATATAATAAGAATGGCCAAGGATAGATTTGATATTCCCATTGGTGGCTACTGTGTAAGTGGAGAGTATGCAATGATAGAAGCAGCAGCAAAAAATAACTGGTTAAATCGAGATAGTGCAATATTCGAAGTATTAATGTGTATAAAGAGGGCAGGGGCTGATTTTATTATAACATACTGGGCTAAGGAAATTGCCAAAAAACTAAAACAGTAAAAAATCAGAAAGAAAAAATTCAAGTGGGATGTATGAACATCTTAAAGAATTTTTCAGTTCCAAATTTATGTGATGCAGGGGCTAAGCCGTTAAACGGGATAAAACCGATTTTAGAAACTCAGAAAATTGTCTTTGGAGAAGCAATAACTGTAAAAACAAATTATAACGATTGGGGAACTTTAATTAAAGCGATAAGCTTTGCCAGAGGTAAGATCATTATCGCAGAGATCGTTGGAGATAAAAAATATGAAACAGCTGTTTGGGGCGGCTTAGCATCATTAAATGCAAAAATTAAGGGTGTTAAAGGAGTTGTTATAGACGGATGCGTCCGAGATTTAGAAGATATTAGATATATAAAATTCCCCGTCTTTGCGAAAAATTTCTGCCCAAATGCAGGGAAACCTTTAAATCTTGGAGAGATAAATGTGCCATTGATTATTAGCGGTGTTAAAATAAACCCCGGAGATATAGTCGTAGGGGACTGTAATGGGGTTGCCATAATCAAAAAGGAAATATTAGGAGAAATTATCGAAAATGCTAAACAAGTTAAGCATAAAGAACAGGTTATTCGGGAGAGATTATTAAAATGTTATGATTTAAAAGACATTTTGGGTCTGAAATAAGTTTATATCACTAACAATAAATCAAAAATTCCAAAAAACTAAACAAAGGTGATAAGTGTTGAAAGTTCCGCGTCGTCTAAAACCGATCTTAAATAGAATAAACGGAGAGGCAGAGACAAGATACATCGTTAGAGGATTAATTGATGGCTCATTATCCGCCCTTGGAGTTGTTATTGGAGCAAGTGGTTCAGCAGATGCGTCAGTTATAATTGCGGCAGGGCTTGGAGGGGGGATAGCTAACGGTTTATCCAATATTCTTGGAGCTTTTACTGCTGAGAAGGCCTCATTAGAAAGAGAAAGAATACAGAAAGAAAAAAGTTTACTAAAAAAGAGCGGATATTTAAAAAAATCTGTGATATATCAAAAAGCAATAAGAGAGACAATGATCTGCGGTCTTATTGATGGAATATCGACTACAATAGGATCAGCCCTTCCAGTTGTGCCATTTTTCGTTTTTGATATAAAAACTGCTCTTTATGTTGCAATAGGCATAACTATAACGATACTTTTTATTTTAGGAGTATTTATTGGAAAGATCTCAAGAGAAAATGTAATAATATCTGGAATAAAAATGGTTGTAGGAGCATTAGTTGTTGCAATGCTATGTTTTTTGATAGAAGGAATTTTTTAGATGTGAAATTATGAAATCCAGAGAACTTCTTAAAAAATTAAAAAAGGAGTTAGAAAATTTCAGCATTTATGATATAATGATGGTAAGAAGCTTTATAGAAAAAGATGCCAAATATCTTCCTCCACAATATAGAGAACATTACATAAATTCTATGATGAAATATTTAATTGAAACATTCCACGAAATTAAGAAAAAAAAGTGTGAAGATATTAAAGATGAGGAGATAGATGAAGAAAAATTAAAAAAGATGTTAGAAAGAATAGAGCGATTTAAAAAATACAACACACCAGAAGAAGAAAAATTTATAAAACTATCAAAAATACTATGTCCTTATTTAGCGTTCATAGCAAAAAAACCACTACATCCAACTTACTTAACCTTCCCAGGAAATGTAAGGATCATTAAAAAAGGAAACACCTACTACTGTCCAGTAAAGAATAAACAAATCAACGAATACTCCCTCTGCGAGTTCTGCGTTTGCAGAAGTTTTGATGAACTGAAAAGCAGTAAAAATTAAATAAAAAAAATAAAAAAATAAAAAATAAGTTTATTTACAGCTTTCATTTTCGTTTTCTTTCTTTTTTAAAAAGTTTATCGCCTCTTCTTTACTAACCTCTACCCAAATCCCTGACATTTCAATATAGATCTTCCTACCCTCTGGTAGCGATTTTAGAAAACTTATTATCTCATGAATATCTTTATTCGGACTTCTCCTCATTTTCCTCCTCTTCTACATTTTCTTCAGATGTTTGTTGAGTTTCTGCAATAAGATCCTCTATTTTTGCATACAACTCCGCAATTGCTTGCTCTAACACTAATCTAAATGCTAATAATTTTTTTATTTCATCCTCTATGTATTTTAATGCTTCTTCATAGTCCAATTCAGCGGAGATATTTTGCCCAACTGAAACTACAACCTTATCCATCTTTTCTACTTTCATCTCTACCTGTGCAATGCTTCCAACAGGAACTAAGACAGTTTTTCCCTCTCCCAATGTCTTTAAACCTTTTAAAGTAGCCAATGATTGCCTTAAAGTTGCGATAGTCGCATCTAACTTTCCTATCTCTGCTCTTAAACCTTCAATTTGAGCTATATATGCCCTAACTGCCTCATTTATATCTAAAACTTCGTTTGTCATAATCTCCCCCTCCTTTATTCAATTTATATCTTAACTTCATAAAATTTATTCATAAATATTATATTTTACTTCCTAATTAATGTATTAGTTAGAAGTTCTATAAAAAGTTTGTGGTTTTGTGTGTTGTTATGGCACAAAATTACACATAAGTAGACAATACAACAATATAATAAAAATTATATAAAAAATAATAAAAATAGAAGAAAACTTAAACTATCTTCGAGATAATCCTAATAATATCCCCATCAGATATAATTCCAACTAATTTGTTGTTTTCATCAACTACTGGAAGTTGATTAATAATCTCCTTTTTATCTTCTAAATTCATCTTTTTTATTGCCTCTAAAAGGTTAGCTGACTCTTTTATCGTTATTACATTTTTTGTCATTACATCCCCAACTTTGGTTTCTAAGGTATACCTATCCTTTATTAAATTGTATCCAATATCAGTGGTGGTAATTATTCCAACAACCTCGTTTTTTTCATTGACTACTGGAAGAGAGCTAATTTTATATTTTAACATTTTTTCAAACGCCTCTACAACTCCCTCCTCACTATCAACTGTTATCACATCCTTTGTCATCACATCTCTAATCTTTATACTACTAAGGGTCTCGATCATTCTAACACCTTTTCAAAATGAAGAAAAATTATTTTTAATTAAAAATAAAAATAATGTGATATAAAAATACCGAGTATTGACTATAAATAGAAAACTTTATAAAGAGATTGATTAATAAAAAACCGCAAAAAATGCCCAATATTTAATGATTAACATCTTAAAAGTAATAAACGGATAAGGATAAATAATAAAATAACAAAAGACATAAAATTAATAGACATAAAAATTAAACGATTTACGGTGAAATTATGAAAAAAACCAAAGTTATTGTATTAGCAGAAAATGCATTAACAACACCAGGAAGGTTGGTTAGATATATAAATTCATTAAATCAGCCAGTCCTTGTAAAAGAAACGTGTTTTGGAGCATATATTGAAGGAGAAGAGGACTTAGTAGATACCTTAGCCCAAAAAATTAGGAACTTTGAAAGAAACAGAATATTCTGCAAGGATAGAGGATATGCAATCTGGGATAAAAGGAGATGTAGGGCATTCAGAGGAGGGGGTCCAAGAGAGGGTTTCCATCAATTAGAGGCAGAGCAGAGAGTATTAGATAAAGTTGGATTGGCATTAGACAATATAGATAAAAATGGCATAATGCCAATAGATCAGTTAAGGGCTAAGGAAGAAGAGTTAATAAAGAGAGAAAGCAAAATTCCAGTTGAAGAATTTAAAAAAATAATAGATAAGGTATTAGGGAGCAAAAATGAAGCATAAATATAGAAAAGGAAGTTCGTTTGAGAGAGAATTAAAAAAACTCTTAGAAGAGGAAGGTTTTGCAGTAGTTAGAAGTGCGGGAAGTAAAGGAGTTGATATAATTGCCGGAAAAGATGGCAAGATACTAATATTCGAATGTAAGTCATCTTCAAAATCAAAATTTTATGTAAATCGAGAAGATATTGAAAAACTTATAACATTCTCCAAAATATTTGGAGGAACACCTTATTTAGCAGTGAAACTTGATGGAGAAGTTTTATTTGTAGATCCCAATTTACTATCAAAAAGAGGAAAACATTATCCGATAAGCAAAGAGATCAAAGTAATTTCCCTAAGTTTTTATGAGATTGTAGGAAAAGGAAAGCAATTAAGGATAGAAGAGATATGTGAAACTAAAAAAGATGAAATATAAAATTAATTGGGACAGAAATATATAACGAAAATAAATGAAAAAGGAAAAGTAGATTTAAAGTATAAAAGAGAATATAAAAAGAGAAAAAAGAAAATAAAAGGAGCGTGATATGTTCATAATTTTTAAAAGTTAAAATTTATAATTAGACATTTATATAATTAGATATAATTAGACAATAATTACATCTGAATCTTAAACTTCTGCTTTTTCTGGTTTAAATTTAAATTTTCAATAATGATTTTTGAAATTATCATACTAAGTAGAGCTATTTTTTTCGGTTTCACTACAACAGAGATGTGCTTGTCATTTTTGTGAAATCCAACAAGAACCGATGCGACTCTACTCTCATCAGCAGGTAATACACCAATAGAAACTCTCCCATCCACACCAAAGACAGTTCCCACATCGTAGATCTCACTAATCTTTATTCCATCTTTTTTAAAATCCTTGTTTATTTTTTCAGCGATTATCGCACTTTGTTCCATAAGTATTTTTAATAATGCCGCTGATTCAAAATTTAATCTAATATCTTCCTCAATGTCTTTACACTTCATTTTTAAAATTACAAGTTTTTCGTTAAACTCCACACCCAACTTTTTATATGGCAGGTTCACTACATACACAACTCTCACCAAAAACAATTAAAATTCGTGTGTGTAAAGAGTATTTTTGTTATGTAGGGTATATAAAAGATACGGTTTTAGTATCTGCTGATCTCAACCCCACTTTCTAACTCTCTTTAACACTGCCTTTTCTCCCCCCTCTACATCA
Source organism: Methanocaldococcus vulcanius M7 (assembly GCF_000024625.1). Lineage (NCBI taxonomy): Archaea > Methanobacteriati > Methanobacteriota > Methanococci > Methanococcales > Methanocaldococcaceae > Methanocaldococcus > Methanocaldococcus vulcanius. The sequence goes on along the minus strand of NC_013407.1, from coordinate 505,868 downwards.
TCCTCGAAATCTACCAACAAATAACCCTTAGTTCCAAATGTTCCCTTTATAACTCCCCAAATGTCCTTCTCTGGGATATAAACTTTCTCTCCAATAAGCTTTTCTCCCGATATTTTTGATGTGGCAAGTCCCTCTATGTATACTCTATCTTTCTTTTTAACAACTTTTCCTTCTTTAATTACAATTTTTTTAAGATCTACGTTTTTAAAATCAACTATTCTTCCAAAACCACAAATTCTCAAAGTCGTTGGAGGTAGATCTAATCTCATGATCAGAAGTTTATCCCCTTCTTCGACTACAACCTTCTCCTCTAACTTAAACATACAGTAGCAAGACATTCCTTTTTTAACTTCATTCAGCACAATAGGTTCTTCCTTATCATTTATTTTTTCCAACGTATATGGAATTATTGTAGCAGGAACTGTTAATAGCCCAACATTTACATGAACTTTCATCTTAGGGGTTAGATCATATTTAAAAAGGTCTAAAATCTTTATTTTTGCAATAAATTTATCAACCACTTTTAATTTTGTATCTTCTGATGTCAATACGCATCCTCTAAACAAACTCTCTGGCTCTACACCCATTAACGACATTCCTACTCTATCTCCTGCATACGCTCTTTCTACATCCTGTTTAAAACATTGTATACTCTTAACTTTAACTTCTTGATTTATTGGTAAAATTTTTAGTAGATCTCCAACTTTTACGGTTCCTTTATGGATTGTTCCAGTTATAACTGTTCCGACACCCTTTATCTTAAATGCATGATCTATTGGCATCTTTAAATAACAATCAATCTCCCTCTTTATATTAATAGTATCTAATAACTGTTTAAGTTCTTTTTTCAAATGATCTATCCCTTCTCCTGTCTTTGCTGAAATTTTTACAATTTTAGAGTTTTTTAAGTACAAAGTTGAGTTCAATATCTGCTTCATCAGTTCTTCTGTTCTTTTTATCTCCTCACTACTTGCAATATCTATCTTATTCAAAACCACTATTGTAGGAATTTTTAATAGATCTAACACCAAAAGATGTTCTCCTGTTTGTGTTTTTGGCCCTTCTTTTGCATCTACAACAAGCAAGGCAACATCTATAATATTTCCTGCCCCAATTGCTGTTCTTATCAACTCAGAATGTCCAGGAGCATCAACTAAGGTGATTCGATAGTTGTCAAGGACAAATGAAGAAAAACCTAAATCAATAGTTATTCCTCTTTTTTTTGATTCTTTTGGTTTATCTAATGCAGATGTTGAGATTATCTCTGTTAATTGTTTTGCCAGTTCTGTTTTTCCATGATCTATATGCCCAAACAACCCAACATTTACGTTCTTCATCATCCCACCGATTTATTAGATTTTTTCTTCATTTTCTCTCTTCTAACTAAAAACCATCTTTTTGGATGTTTTATTCCTAAAAATTTAATTTTGGCCTTTCTTATCGTCCCAGAAACACCAAGACATATGATATTTATCGGTTTTTCTTTGAATTCATTTACAAGTATTAAGGATGCTTTAACGTAATCAACATTATCCCTCTGACATCTTAAAATTCCATATGGAAAATTATAATAAACGAGCCAGGGATTTGCCTTTGAGGTTCCCCAACTTCCATAATAATCTAAAACAGCTCTTCTTATTAAGTTTACCAGCTCTCCTTCTTTTATTTCTTCATCATAAATTATTTTAAAGGCAATATATCTTTTTTTCTCCCGCAAAGTGGGAGGTAGTGTTTTAAGCATTGTTTTCACCGTGAGTATTTATTTTTAAAGTATTTTAAAATATTATGTTATTTTAAAGTATATAGAAGTTATAATAAACGACGATTCTTTCTAAAACCGACAATTTTTAAATATGTTATCTCCATATTAAAAAGTATATATTCAATAAGTAAGTTATTATGCATAATATAATGTTGGTTTCAATAGCAAAAGAATTAAAAAATAAAAATTATAAAAATAAATTGGGATAAAATGCTAAAAGATTATGCATTAAAAGTTCTAAAAAAGTCATTGGAGTATGATGTCGGGTTTGGAGATCTAACAACTGAATCTATAATTCCAAATAACACAATTGCGGAGGGGTTTATTGAAGCGAAAGAGACGTGTATAGTTTGTGGAATAGATTTTATCGTTGAGTTTTTTGAAAATTATGGAGTAAAGTGTGAAAAGCTTGTTGAAGATGGAGATAAGGCACTTGGAAAGATCTTAAAAATCAAAGGAGATGCAAAAACAATATTAATTCTTGAAAGAACCGCCTTAAATTTGATAATGCATCTTTCAGGGATCGCTACGACAACCAATAGAGTAGTGAAAAAAGTTAGAGCAGTTAATAAAAACGTTAAAATAGCATGCACAAGAAAGACACTTCCAATGCTCTCCCCACTACAAAAGTATGCAGTAATTGTCGGGGGAGGAGATCCACACAGATTTAGGTTAGATGACTGTATTCTAATTAAAGATAACCATATATCGGTAGTAGGATTAAAGGAAGCAGTAAGAAAAGCAAGAGAAAAAGTTAGTTTTACAAAAAAGATCGAAGTAGAGGTTAGCAACTTTAAAGAACTTAGAGAGGCACTTGAGGAAAAAGTAGATATTATAATGCTTGATAACTTTAAGCCAGATGAAATAAAAAAAGCATTGGAAATAATTAATGAATTTGAAATAAAAAATAAGTTTAGACCCATAATTGAAGTCAGTGGAGGAATTACTGAAAAAAACATTTTAGATTATGCAATTCACAATGTCGATGTTATTTCTCTCGGATTTTTAACTCACTCAGTAAAGAGTGTAGATATGAGTTTAACCTTAAAAAGAATTTAGAGATTAATAAAATTGAAAATAAGCTCAAATAATTTAAAAGATAATAACTTTAAAGGGAATTAGTATGAGTGTCGTTGTAATAATACTACTCCTAATAGTTTCTGTTGGCATTGCTGGAGCATACTGCATTTTAATGAAAGAAAAATCCCGAAGTATTAGTGTTTACGAAAAATGTCAGCAAGAAAAAATAGAAAGTGAGATTAAAATGTTAAAGTCCCTAAATAAAAGCGTATCGTCAAAAACATCCGAGGATGTTATAAACAACATAATGAAAAGTGAAAACACCATTTTAAAGAACGCGTTAAATGACGATAATATTTCTGATGAAGATCCAATAAGAAAATTAAAAAATACTAAAAGATTTAAATAGTTAAGTCAAAATAGATTTAATGTTCAAATCAATGTTATAAAAATTATCTTCCAAAAGCCCTGTCTATAATTATATCTACAATTCTATCATCTGCTCCAATAGGTTCCCTATATACAATTTCAACATCCTCAGGAATCTCTAACTTTTCAAAATCGTGGTGGTGATGATGGTGATGATGATGGTGGTGATCATCTTCATGAGTATCTTCAATTAACCCGAGCATCTTTGGAATATCCCTTGTTGTGTGAATACCATGGGCTAAAAACACTGGAACAACAATTATCTTCTTAGCTCCCTGATCTATTGCCTTTTTAACGGCCTCAGGGATCGTTGGTTCGTTAAATTCCATCATACCTATTTCCACAATAGGGAATAAATTTTTCTCTTTTATTTTTTCAGCCAAGTTTACCAGTAGTTCTTTGCTGTATGGTAATCTACTACCATGTCCTACCAAAACCAGCGCCTCCATAAACTCACCATTTTTATAGTGTATTATTTTATGATGTATGGTTCATACCAACTATTATATATAGTTTTTCATAAGTAGTGTTTTAGTATTACAACATATACTTTTTAATCAGGGACATTTATATAACAACAGTTTTACCTTTGAGAGTTAAAGTTTAAAGCTTTATAATTTTTACGATTAATTTTTAAAAGCGATTAATTTTTAAAATGACTAACTTGGAGGAAGAGAACTTGGATTTGGGAGGAGTTCTACAACTTATTGGAGTCATAACGATTGTATTGCTTACTCTTGCGTTTCTATCCTTCTTATTAATCTTAGTGATTGGATTTATATTATTAAAGAAAAATAAACTAATATTCCCAAATTTAGCTCTGTTTTTAATGGATAACCTTTATTCAGTCCTACTTAAAATTTTTCTATTAGTTGGAACGGAAGATACCTTTTATAGAGTTGGAATAGAATTTTATAATAAGTATTATGAAGATAAATTTAAAAAAGCAAAAAAAAGAGTTTTAGTTCTTCCCCACTGCCTTAGAGATGTTAAATGTCCTGCAAAATTAACTCCCAAAGGTGTAGAGTGTGTATTTTGCAATAGATGTGGGGTTGGAGAGATCTTAAAAGTTGCGGAAAGTAGGGGCTACAAAGTTTATATAATTCCGGGATCTACATTTTTAAAAAGAATATTGAAAGAAGAGATGCCAGAGGCAGTTTTTGGGGTTGCCTGCAATAGAGATCTGTTTTATGGAATGAACTCCTTATCAAGGAAGGGAATTCCCTCCCAAGGGCAACCTCTCTTAAGAGATGGATGCATAAATACGATAGTAGATATGGAAGAATTAATATCAAGATTAAAGTCCCTATAAGTTAAAATTTTGAAAAGGTCTGAACATAAACCTTTTTATATTTGGAAACCACAATAGTTGACCGTAGATCTTTAATAAAGATCATTAAGGACTTCAATAAATATTACAATTAAAGGATTAAAAAGATTATAAACGTTCATAATAAAATTGTATTTAGTCCAAAATCAATAAAACCGAGAGATACTAAAACTAATATTAATATGTGAGATATGCACGGTATATTATCATATTACCATATATAAATTACCATAATATAAAAAAGAATACTTAAATATTCAAAGAATTTAAAGTTTTAAAGGTGATCTTAGCATGTTAACAAAAATTAAAAATTCTATAAACTCATTAAGAGGAATTACTGAAAAAAAATTAGAAAAAAAAGATGGAACAAAATATATAATGTTTGGAGGTAAGGGAGGAGTTGGAAAAACAACAATGAGTGCTGCGACAGGAGTTTATTTGTCTCAGAAAGGTTTAAAAGTTGTAATTGTTTCAACAGACCCTGCTCACTCCTTGAGGGATATATTTGAACAAGAGTTTGGACATGAACCAACAAAAGTTAAGGGCTTTGATAACCTGTATGTTGTGGAAATAGACCCACAGAAGGCAATGGAAGAGTATAAAGAAAAACTAAAAGCACAGATGGATGAAAATCCATTCTTAGGAGAGATGTTAGAGGATCAGTTAGAGATGGCCTCTTTATCTCCCGGAACTGATGAAAGTGCTGCCTTTGATGTTTTCCTCAAATATATGGATAGCAATGAATTTGATGTTGTTATATTCGATACAGCCCCAACCGGACATACATTAAGATTTTTAGGTATGCCTGAGGTTATGGACAAGTATATGACAAAGATGATCAAATTAAGAAAACAGATGAGTGGATTTATGAAGATGATGAAAAGATTTTTACCCTTTGGAGGAAAAGATGAGGATATTGACTATGATAAAATGTTAGAAGAATTAGAGAAGATGAAAGAGAGAATAGTCAGAGCGAGAAACATCTTATCAGATCCAGAGAGGACTGCATTTAGATTGGTCGTTATTCCAGAGGAGATGAGTATTTTGGAAAGCGAGAGAGCAATGAAAGCTCTTCAAAAGTATGGAATTCCAATTGATGCGGTTATTGTAAATCAACTCATCCCGGAAGATGTGCAGTGTGATTTTTGTAGAGCAAGGAGAGAACTTCAATTAAAAAGATTAGAAATGATCAAAGAGAAATTCGGAGATAAAGTTATTGCATATGTCCCTCTTTTAAGAACAGAGGCAAAGGGTATTGAGACATTAAAAGAAATTGCAAAAATACTGTATGGAGAAGAAAAAACCGATGAGAACGAAAAAGAAGAAATTAATGGGGAAGGTAAAACAGAAAAAGAAGTGAAAGAAGTTAAAGTTAACACTTAAACCATAATCTAAGAAACTATTAGGATTTAAACATTAATCTCTCTCTATTTTTTATTTTTTAATGTTATTTTTAATCTTTAATTTTTAACTGAGAAGTAAATTTATTCCTTCCATAACTGCATCAACAGATGCTCTTATTATATCTGCATCTGCTTTTTTAACCTCTACAATATCCATTCCCTTTCTTAACTTTACCCTTACCTCAATTAAAGCATCTGTTCCTCCTCCAATTGCCTCTACCCTATATTCCTCCAATTTAACATCTGCAACACCACTTATTGCCTTTCTTACTGCATTTATTGCCGCATCGACAGGCCCAACTCCATAGGCAGTTTCTATTAACGTTATATCCTCTCCTTTATAGTGAAGCTTAACAGAAGCAATCGGAGTGATCTTGTTTCCAGAAACCACCGTTAACTCATCTAATTTTATCTTTTCCTCTATTTCTTTACCTAAAACCTCCCTAATTATTGCCAGGAGATCTGCATCTGAAATGTATTTTCCAAGATCTCCAAACTCTTTTATTTTTTCATATATTTTATTTAACTGATCTTCATTAACTTTTATACCCATCAGATCAAGTTTATACTTTAATGCTTTTCTTCCAGAATGTTTTCCCAATATTATTCTCCTCCTATTTCCGACCATCTCAGGTTTTATTGGCTCATACGTCTCAGTATTTTTTATTAATCCATCAACGTGTATTCCTGCCTCGTGAGCAAATGCATTATCCCCAACGATCGCTTTGTTTGGAGGCACAGGAAGTTTCATCAATCTTGAAACCAATCTCGAAACTTCATATAACTTTTCCATTTTTACGTTGGTTTTGTAGTTGTAAAGTACTGTTAATGCACTTACAACCTCTTCTAAAGAGGCGTTTCCTGCCCTTTCTCCAACTCCATTGATCGTTACGTGACACTGAACTGCCCCTCCTAAAACTGCTGAGCAAGTATTCGCTGTGGCCATTCCAAAATCATTATGACAGTGAACTGAGACAGGCAGATCAACATTTTCACTTATCTTTTTAAATAATTCCTGACTTTTTTGAGGAGTTAAGATTCCAACAGTATCACATACACAAACCCTATCTGCCCCAACCTTTTTTCCTTCATTGAACAACTTTATTAAAAAATTGACATCACTTCTTGTAGCGTCTTCTGCAGACAACTCTACAATCAATCCGTGATCTTTTGCATATTCAACGGCCTTTAAAGCTGTCTCTAAAACCTCATCTTCTGTTTTTCTAAGTTTATACTTTATATGTATAGGAGATGTTGGCACTACAAGATGGACACTATCTACATCGCACTCAACTGCTGCGTCAATATCAATCGGTAAAGCTCTCACGAATGAGCATATCTCTGCATTTAAACCTTCTTTTGTTATTAACTTTATTCCTTCTCTTTCCCCCTTAGATGTTATTGCAGAACCTGCTTCTATTACATCGACACCCAACTCATCCAATTTTCTTGCAATTTCCAGTTTATCACTTGGAGTTAGTGAAACACCGGGAGTTTGTTCTCCATCTCTCAAAGTAGTGTCAAATATTCTAACTTTCATAATGATCCCTCTTGTTAATTTTAAACTTTAAAGAATTGAGGTAAATCTGCAAAAATTGAGTTATTTAAAAAATAAAAATAAAATTTGATTACCAGATAAGTTTTTTAGAATATAATATTTGGTAGTTATTTCACAATTCCCAATATAAAAACTCTTTGGATACTGTTAATTTTACTATTTTTATTTTTAAGTTTAACGATTATTGTGCTCAAATTTTTAGCAGGATAGTAAAAACAAAACACATACTATAAAATACCCAAATATAAAAATTTACTACTGAAATGGTTTAAAATATATACTATTTAAATACATGTTTTCAACATATTATTAATTTGCAATCTGCACATTTTGCAGATCCTACCAACAGTAGAAGTTGACAAAATACGTAGTGGGGGTTGTATAATGGGAGGGGTGAATGACACTGAGAAGTTAACACCAATCGAACAGATGTATTTCAAAAGAATACTAAACCATATAAAAAATGTTTTAAAAATTGATGTTACGCAGTATAAAGATAGTTATGTGATGAGAAGAATCAAAGTTAGAATGAAAGCTACAAAATGCAGTTCGTTTAAGGAATATTACGAATATTTAAAAAGTCATGAAGATGAAAATGAAAAATTGGCAGAAACATTAACTGTAAACGTTACAGAATTTTGGAGGGATATAACTGTTTATAGGGAAATTCAGAAGATTATAGAAGGGTGGGTAAAAGATAGAAAGGTAAGAAAAATAAGAATATGGAGTGCAGGTTGTTCATCCGGAGAGGAGCCGTATGGTATTGCAATAATTTTAAGCGAAGCGATGGAAAAATATAAGAGAAAGTTGCTAAATGCAGTTATAACTGCAACTGACATAGATAAAGAAATACTTGCAAAAGCAAGAAAGGGAGTTTATCAAGCAAAACAACTGAAAAATCTTCCTCCTGAGATAATAGAAAAATACTTTATAAAACTTAATGAAGAAGAGTATATGGTAAAAAATACCTTAAAAAAATTTGTTAAGTTTCAATTTCATGATTTAATAAAAGATCCTCCATTAAAAAATATGGATATGGTGTTATGTAGAAATGTGATAATTTACTTTGACAAGAAAATTCAAGAGGAAATTTTTTTAAAATTTTATGAAGCGTTAAATCCTGGAGGATTTCTGATACTTGGAAAAACAGAAATTCTTCATGGAGAAGCAAAAAAATTGTTTAAAACATACAATGCAAGAGAAAGGATCTATCAAAAACCAATTGAATAATTATTAGACCCTAAATACTTAATTTTCTTCATTTTTCTTATTTTCTTGCTCTTTTTGTTGGACCTTCTGCATTTCCAATTGTAATTCTCTTCTTAAATTGGCAATTGCTTTTGATAATTCCTCTGCCTTTTTCAATCCTTCTTTTTCTGCCTTATCTAAGTCATCTACCGACTTTTTTAGATCTTCAATTACCTCTTTAAATGACTTTTCAACATAAATATCTGATTTTACACCAATCAACGCTTTATCATCAACAATCTTCGCTTTTAAAAACACTCCCGGACCTACTGGAATTAATGTTTCTTCATTAGCATTTATATTCTCAATTGTTTCAATTGAATTAAGGATCTCTGATTTTAAAGCTCTAATGGATGTTATTTCACTCTGTATCATTTGAAGTTGCTGATTAAATATCTCCAATGCCATTGCCTTCTGTCTCAAATTTTCATCCATAATACTTCACCTCAATCTTTAACAATTTTAACAATTATTTTCAATTATTTTATATTTTAAATAATTTTAAATAAATAATAAAGATAACTCCCTATATATTTTTAACCTTCTTATCTATAAAAAGATTTAAGTTAACAATAAAATAAAAATCACACAAGAGAAGAAAACAAAATATACAACAAGAAACTTTAATAATCTAAAATAATACGAAGAAGATCAATAAAATATTAAAAAATAAAAACAAATACAAGCATATTAGTATATAATCATGTTTATACATTTGGGATAGCATATAAATTAACCGAAATATTCGAAATTTCAATATATACAAATGGAATAAAAATAAACAATACAAAAATATCAACCAAGAAAAACAATAAAAATAAAGATAACGAAGATAATAAAAATACAGTAAGACAATAAAATACAACAATTACAACAATAACAATTATGTATGAGGAGAACCACCATGAGATTGCTCGCAACTATCGGATATTTAGCAGTGTTGATAAAGGCAATCACAGAATCGTGGGTAGATGTTGTCAGACGATCAATAAATGGAAAAATAGAGCCCCAAATTATTGAAATGGAATCTATAATTGAAAATCCTACCGGATTAATACTCCTCTCGTGGTCAATAACCGCTACACCAGGAACTCTCGTTATCGATCTACTCCCTGAAGAAAGAAAACTAAAAGTAGCAGTTATAAGCCCAAGAAGTAGAGAAGATATTGTTCCATTCGAGCCATACATAAAGAAAATGTTTGATTAATAAATAATGATATTCTACACTCTATCAAAAACATATATAATTCAAAATTATGAAATTAAGCATTTCACTAAGAAACGGTGGAGTTATGAGGGTAGTTGTTTGTATAACAGGAGCAAGTGGGGTTATTTATGCGAAACGGTTATTAGAAATCTTAAATAAAAAAAATATTCATACCGATCTAATTATTTCAAACTCTGCAAAAAAGATAATCAAAGAAGAACTCGGAGTAGATTGGAAAGATCTCACGGAATTATCAACGAACTACTATGAAAATGACGATTTTTTTAGCCCAGTTGCCTCAGGATCTAATCATTTTGACGCAGTTGTTGTAATTCCCTGCTCAATGAAAACCCTATCTGGAATTGCCAATGGATTTTCTTCAAATCTAATTGTAAGGGTTTGTGATATTGCATTAAAAGAAAAAAGGAGATTAATAATTATGCCAAGAGAAATGCCACTTAACAGCATACACTTAGAGAATATGTTAAAACTATCAAACTTAGGGGCAGTTATTATGCCACCAATCCCTGCCTTTTATCACAAACCACAAACAGTAAAGGATATTATTGATTTCGTAGTTGGAAGAGTATTAGATCTGCTAAAAATAGAAAATAATCTGTTTACAAGATGGGGAAATATATAAATCTTTTTATGGTGATGATTATGCTCGACAAATTAGGAGAAAATTTAAATAAGGCGCTAAATAAGTTAAAAGCTGCTGCTTTTGTTGACAGAAAACTAATAAAGGAGGTTATAAAAGATATACAAAGGGCTTTAATTCAGGCGGATGTTAATGTTAAATTAGTTTTAAAGATGAGCAAAGAAATAGAAAGAAGAGCTTTGGAAGAAAAAACACCAAAAGGATTATCAAAGAAAGAACATATTATAAAAATTGTTTATGAAGAACTCGTTAAACTCTTAGGAGAAGAAGCCAAAAAACTCGAATTAAATCCAAAAAAACAGAACGTGATATTGCTAATTGGGATTCAAGGAAGTGGAAAAACAACAACTGCTGCTAAATTAGCAAGATATGTCCAAAAGAGAGGTCTAAAACCTGCTCTAATTGCTGCTGACACTTACAGACCAGCTGCCTATGAACAACTAAAACAGTTAGCAGAAAAGATTCACGTGCCACTATATGGGGATGAGACAAGAACAAAAGATCCCGTAGAGATCGTTAAAGAAGGAATGCAAAAATTTAAAAAAGCTGATGTTCTAATAATAGACACTGCTGGGAGACATAAAGAAGAAAAAGGACTTCTCGAAGAGATGAAACAAATTAAAGAAATAACTAACCCTGATGAGATAATATTAGTTATTGATGGAACTATTGGACAGCAAGCAAGAATACAAGCCAAAGCATTTAAAGATGCAGTTGGAGAGATTGGAAGCATAATAGTTACGAAGTTGGATGGATCCGCCAAGGGAGGTGGAGCGTTAAGTGCTGTTGCAGAAACACAGGCACCCATAAAATTTATTGGTGTGGGAGAGGGGATCGATGACCTTGAACCATTCGATCCAAAAAAATTCATATCTCGACTCTTGGGAATGGGGGACTTAGACAGTTTATTAGAGAAAGCTGAGGATATGGTTGATGAGAAAACAGAGGAGAGCATTGACGCAATAATGAAAGGTAAATTCACTCTAAATGAGTTGATGACGCAATTAGAGGCAATTGAAAATATGGGATCTATGAAAAAGATTATGAGTATGATTCCCGGACTTGGAGGAATGCCAAAAGAACTCTCTCACTTAACTGAATCCAAGATAAAAAGATACAAGGTAATTATAAGCTCCATGACAAAGGAAGAGAGAGAAAATCCAAAAATTATTAAAGCGTCAAGAATAAAACGAATTGCGAGAGGATCTGGAACGAGTGAAAGTGATGTTAGGGAAGTGCTGAGATACTATGAAACAACGAAAAATGCAATTGATAAATTAAGAAAAGGAAAAATGTTAAGAATTGGAGGGCCATTAGGACAAATTATGAGGCAATTGATGTATCGGGAAGGTTAAATGTTCTATATCTTAGTTCGATAATTTTATATAATGCTTAATGATCTTTACTTACCTCTATTTAAATGTTTGATAATACATTCCATAGATATATAAATACCTGCATTACAATTAATAATATATAACACAATTACACTTTTCATCAAAAATATCAACTCATTAAATTATCAGATTCAATTAAATTTACTGGTGATGATTATGGTTTTTGAGGAATTCATTTCAGCAGAATTAAAAAAAGAAAAAAAATCATTTGAATTTAAAGAAGAAGATAGTGAGAAAATAGAGGAAAAAGAGAATATTGGAGAGGATACGGTTAAAGAACAGTTAAAAGATAAAGCAGTTATTGCAGAGTTAGAAAGTAGAATATTAAAATTAGAGTTGGAAAAAAAAGAACTTGAACGAGAAAACTTACAATTGATGAAAGAAAATGAAATTCTTAGAAGAGAACTTGATAGAATGAGAGTTCCACCCCTTATCGTTGGAACCGTTGTTGATAAGATAGGGGAAAGGAAAGTAGTTGTTAAAAGTTCGACCGGGCCAAGTTTTTTAGTCAACATCTCCCACTTTGTAAATCCAGAAGACCTAACTCCCGGAAAGAGAGTTTGTTTAAATCAGCAGACATTAACTGTTGTTGATGTATTGCCTGAAAACAAGGATTATAGGGCTAAGGCAATGGAGATAGATGAAAAGCCATCTGTTAAATATGAGGACATTGGAGGATTAGAAAAACAGATTCAGGAAGTTAGAGAAGTCGTTGAACTTCCATTGAAACATCCAGAATTGTTCGAAAAAATTGGAATTGAGCCACCAAAAGGTATTCTACTCTATGGACCACCAGGAACTGGAAAGACATTATTGGCAAAGGCAGTTGCCACAGAAACAAACGCTACATTCATAAGAGTCGTTGGTTCTGAACTGGTTAAAAAGTTTATTGGAGAAGGAGCTTCGTTAGTTAAAGACATATTTAAATTAGCAAAAGAGAAAGCACCTTCAATCATATTCATAGATGAGATCGATGCCATTGCTGCAAAAAGAACAGATGCTTTAACTGGAGGAGACAGGGAAGTTCAGAGAACATTAATGCAGTTATTGGCAGAGATGGATGGATTTGATGCAAGAGGAGATGTTAAAATAATTGGAGCCACAAACAGACCTGACATTTTAGATCCTGCAATATTAAGACCTGGAAGATTTGATAGGATTATTGAAGTCCCAGCTCCTGATGAGAAGGGTAGATTAGAGATATTGAAGATTCATACAAAGAAAATGAATCTCGACAAGGACGTTAATCTGGAAGAGATCGCTAAGATGACCGAGGGCTGTGTAGGGGCTGAGTTAAAGGCAATCTGCACTGAGGCAGGGATGAACGCAATTAGAGAGCTAAGGGATTACATAACAATGGATGACTTTAAAAAAGCAGTAGAAAAAATTATGAGTAAAAAAGAAGTTAAAATCAAAGAACCAGCACACTTAGAAGTGCTCTATAGATAAACAATGAAAATTACTTTTTAGTCCTGTCTTAATTTTAATTTTTAATTTTATGATATATTTGGTTCTGTTCTTTTAAGTTTTTTTATTTTTCTTTTCTTACTTATATCACAAATTGGCAGTGCATTATGGTATTTTATATTAACTATCGTTCAATAATTACAATAATCATAATTACATAATTGTTATATTATTTTATTGCATCTACCTACAATCATTATTTAATAGCATCCAAAGGTGAGAAAGCATGGATATATCAGAGATAGTGGTTGAGTTATTTAAAGAGGCAGTTGTCTTGCTACCCCAAGATGTAAATAATGCATTAAACGTTGCTTATTCAGAAGAAACAGAAAATCTATCAAAAAATACATTAAAAGCAATAATAGAAAATAATAAAATCGCTGAACAGAAACAAGTTCCTCTATGTCAAGACACAGGGGTTCCAATAATATTTTTAAAAATTGGAAAAAATATTAACTCATCGGAAATAATGGAAATAATGGAAGATATAAAAGAAGGTGTGAAAAAAGCAACCGAAACAATCCCCCTAAGGCCAAACGTAGTCCATCCCATAACAAGAGAAAACTTTAAAACAAATGTAGGTTTACAATCTCCATTTATACAAGTTGAATTTGACGAAAAGTTAAATAGAGAAATTGAAATAACTGTTTTCCCAAAAGGGGCAGGAAGCGAAAATATGAGTGCCCTAAAAATGTTAACACCATCAGATGGAATAAAGGGAGTAAAAGAATTTATCTTAAAAACAGTGGTAGAAGCTGGAGGAAAACCTTGCCCTCCGATCGTTGTAGGCGTTGGGATAGGAGGAACCGCAGATATAGCTTTAAAATTAGCTAAGAAAGCACTGTTAAGAAAAATAGGAGAAAGACATCCCGATGAGAAAATTGCAAAACTCGAAAAAGAACTTTTAGAAAAAATAAATAAACTCGGCATTGGAGCAATGGGTTTAGGAGGAAAAATAACATCCTTAGATGTATTTATTGAAATCGCTGGATGCCACACTGCCTCTCTGCCAGTAGGGGTTTGTATCCAATGCTGGGCAAATAGAAAAGCAAGTAGAAGGATAAAACTGGACTAAAACCAATGATTTTAATTTATCCTTATTATTTTTGTTTAACATTTATTCTCTATCCTTGATCCCTATAACTAAAAATCCAGCAAGAGGAAGATTCTCAGGTTCGTAAATAACATAATATTGCCCAGTTTTTTCATTTTCAGGGATTTTAAACACCCCTACATATCTCTTATCATCCAATTTTTGAAGTTTTATTCTGTATTTTTTATTACTTGGAGATAGGATGTATAAACTTTCTCCAAAGTTCCAATCAGAATACAATTCAATTGTTACAACATCTCCAAGGGAATATATAACCTCTCTAATGTAAATCTTTGGAGGTTTTGGTAATTTTCCTATTTTTTCTTTTGATTCTTTCCGTTCTCTGAGTTTTAATTTGTAGAGTATTGTTGCAATGAGTGATATTATCTTCGGACGTGTAGGTTCATACAGCAGTAGAGCGATCACTGTCACGATCATAGCAGTGATTAATAGTAGTATCATATTTCTTATATTGGATAAAATAAAGTTTTTAAATGCAGTTATTCCAGTTATGTTGTAGAATAATTCCAATTCTTTTTTTGAAATATTGTATTTTTGAGGGGATGATCCTGTTTGGATATTTGGAGGAATTGTGAAGTTATTTACACTCTCATTTTTTCTTATAGGTGGAATATGGGTTGTTATATTTGATTTCTTTTTGTTAGTAATGTTATTAAGTTGAGTTATATTTTGAAGGGACTCATTTATTAAAGATTCATTTTTTATGTGATAAATTTTACTTTCTTTTTTTAATGTTAAAAAATAGAATGTTTTTTGGAAATTTTTTATAGAAGAAATATTTTCAAGAATGGATATTTTAACAGTTATATTATTCCTATTTTTATCAACATAGAACGGAACTTTTGTCTCTTTATAAGGATAAATTGTTATTATTTTTGAGTATCCATCAATAGAAGCATTGATCTTTATAGGAACCTGATAATTGTGAGAGAGTGTTAAGTTTGCCCAAGGATCTGATGGGTTGTATTCCAAATTAAAAATTATTGGATAAGTAACCATGATCGGTTTGTAATACAGTGGAATAATTGCTTTTCCAGTTTTTGCAAATATAACTAAGTATCCTTCTAAAGAATTATTAAATAAAACTTTAAGCTTAACTTTTCTATATGTTCCATAAATATTTATCGTCTTTACTTCGCTACAATTTATTAAATTTCCTTTTTCATTCATTGCAGCAGCCCAAATTTTTACGTTTTTTAAATTTGGAACTTCACTCTTTAAAAAAACGGTTATATTAACTGGATAACCAACAATTGGTTCATTCTTTACAAAACCCTGAGTCCAGTTTCTTATTTTTATAAAAACAGTATAGTTGTTAATTTCTACGTCATCACATGATACAATTGGCTTTGCATTTACTATTCTTGCGACTACACACTCCCTAACACCCATATTTGTGTCTACGTGAATATATATGGGACCATTATACTCTTTCAAAAATAATGTTTCAATATTTACAGGAACTTCTTTCATAGTTTTTATATTAACATACTTTTCTTCAAAAAATGTGTAATTTTTTATTTCTTTTGGGACAGTAATAAACACTCTTGCTTCAACATTCCTTCCAACTACTTTTTTTATACTAAATGATAAATTTTGATAATACCCAACATATATTTCATCATTTAAATCACTACATACGTAAACTGGTGGAGTTGGAATTAAAGAAAGATCAATGCTTTTATTACTCTTTATTGTATAATATTTAGTATATGGGGGCGTTATTGCAGTTATAGTAAAGTTTAATTTTATACTTCCTTCATGAGAAAGATCTTTTGCATCAATTTTTAATCCCTTGAATTTTATTAAATTGTAGCTTCTATTTAGTTCTACTTCTTGAGAGTATGTACGATTATATATATCTGTCATCGATACATTTGCATATATTTTTTTGTTCATGTTGTTGGTTATATTAACATAAACATCATAAAATATGGTGTCGTCAACAAAGTAGTAGTGTTGAGGATAGTTAGTTATATTCAAATTGTTTATAGTAATGGGCTTTTTAAATGTTTTATTATAAAATGTCTGCATATTCCCGGTTTTGCAAAGTATAAATATTTCAAAATTTGAATCATAAGGATTTATTGCGGAAGTATTAAGTTTTATTGGAATAACATATCCTTCATTAAGATCTCCAGCTACAAAATATTTATTAATAGTTTTATTATCTAAAATAAGAAGATCGTTTCCTTCTTTTTTACATAGAAATACCTCCAAGGTTCCATACACATCATAATCTACTGTATTGTATAACTTAACATCAAACCAGTTTGAGTGAGCATAATCATCATAGCCATCTTCGCAAGTTATATTATATGGAAGAATAGGACAGGAGATTTTAACATTATAAACCTTAATTTCATCCCCAATAATTGATTTCAAAACCACAGATTCGTTTTTTATAGACGCAGAAGTGGAATAATGATCATCACTAACCGCTTTAACTGTTATCTCATAATCTCCGGAATAGTAAAAATTAACTTTTATTGGAATAACGATTTTTGATTTTGGAGGAACGTAAATATCTGGCGTCCAAGAAGTTATGATAGTAGCATTAGAAGGAACCGTAGATTTTATTATCTTATTGTCTTTTACTATATAATAAGGCCCCTGCAACGATGCAGAAAAAGAAACGTTTACATAGTGAGGTATATAATCATTATTTCGTATACATACATCTACAAAATCATAAAATGGAGGATACGGATAAGGACATATCTCAAAACTAACTCCTTCAATCTCTATTTTTTTAGAAACACTTTCTTCTGGAGCAGGGACTTTACTGTTGTATGCATAAGTTATATTCAATTTTTTGTAAAATGTGTAAGTCATATTTTTTGTTTTTATAACTACAACTACCGTATGTAATCCTTTTTCATTAAATAACATTTTTTTTCTAATAAACATTAGCGAATATTCGGGAATCGTGTAGTTCATCATCTCTACTTGGGTATCTAACGTTCCATTAATATATCCATATATTGATATATTTGAGTTAATCTCTTTTGTTGGATTGCTTACTGTTATTATGAGATACTGAGTGGAATCACTATATTCTATATCTTTTATCTCCAATCCATTAGTTGAAAACAATGCCAGGAAAAACAATAAACTAATCAACAATAAATATTTAAATCTCATAATAATTGCCCCTAATTTTATATACTGTAATACAATTAATAGAGTATATATGCTTTAACATCTCACGTATTTTTAAAACATCATACCCTAATAATCAAATACCTAAAAATTTTATGGAAATATTTTTATGGTTAAGATAATCTTAAATATTATAAAATTTATTTTATCACAAATATACACAAACACTTACATAAACTTAGTGGTGTTTATTATGAACAAGTCAGGAATGTCATTAATAATTACAATGTTATTACTCATAGGAACGGCAATAGTCATCGGAGCGGCATACTATGCTTGGAGTAATGATGTATTTAAAGGAACCACTGAAAAGATAACTCCAACAATAGATGCATCGATTGGAAGTTTTATAAAGCCAATTGAGATCTCTACAATTCAAACATATTATTTCACAAATCTTGATCTAAATTCTGATTCTGAAATTGAAAACAACCCTGAAGAGAGATTTATTCAAGCAATAAAACTGGAATTTATTAATAATATCGATGATGGTATGTATATAAATACAAGAGTATACTGTTTAACCCCAAACATCTCTTGGGCTTCTGTAAATATCGACGAAAATAATCATAACCAACTTCTGGATAGAGATGGAGAGCCCTACAATTATAGCGGACAGTACATCTTTTTCAATGGAACAACTTATTCTTCATCAATGAAATTCTATGACGAAGAAGGTAGATTATACTATGCATCATCATCTAACGGAACTCCTATAAATACTTCAAATTTACTGGATTTAATTGATTTAAACTGCCCCTCTAAAAGTTTTTTCTTAAATGGAAACTCAAAGGAAGATATAACCTACTACATCCTCATAAACCATACTAAGGTTCCAAATACTCTAATCTTTGAAATCGTGGCTTCAACAAAATACGGAGAAGTTGATAAAAAAATAACGTTTGAAATCAGTTAAAAGTAAAAAGGTGATCTTATGAAAATTAAATATTTATGTATTACATGTATTATGTTTTTGTTAATTCTATCAAATATCGTGGCCTTTGAAAATTCCTCAAAAAATTTAACTGGAGAAAATATCAGCTATAACCTAACTCTTAACCATTCCTATAAAAACGAAGCTTTAATCCCCTATAATGAGTATCTTTATATCCTCGTAAAAAATGATACTGCATATGTTAAAGACATCATAAACGGAACAGGCAACCCTTACTGTGTTAAATCTGCAGGAATTATCCTATATGAAAAAATATATGGGTATAATTATTCAAACTTGTTATATAAAAATACATCACAATCTGTTTTGTTTTATTACAATTTTAGCATTTCTAAAATAAATAACACCCTAAATATAACGATACCAGTGATAGAAGATTACGTTGGAACGCTTGGAGGATCAATTAGATTGAGAAGCCCTCCAGAAAATATAAAAGTATTAATTCTTGCAGAAAATAAATTAGCTGAAACGAATGGGAAATATATCTTAGAATACAACAAAACAAGTAAAAATCTTGTAAGTTTAATTTATTTGACAAATATTTCTAACATTTGTGAAATTCATCATACCAAGTTCTTCAACACTTCAAACTTCTTCGGATATGCAATAATAAATATTACATCGATTAAAGATAACGGATCCTCTTATCTTATAAAAAATTATAAAGGAAATTTCACATTTAATAAAAAATACGATATATTTATTTCAAACTCTACCGCCTATCTTGTAGAACCTCATTTATATGTTAAATTTTTTAAATCAACGATTGATGATGTTATTATTTTAGATAATCAATCTAACCCAAAAAATCAATTTCCATACTCATATTTAGTGGTATTTTTTGGAATAATTGCTGGGTTTGGAATTATTGGATTGGCAATATATCTTAGTAAAAAGGGGAGATAAATGAACACATACATCTCTACAATTTTAGTAATAATGTCTCTTTTTGTATTTTCTATTATGGCCTATGAGTGGGGATCTAATTTAATAGATTTTGCCTTAGGACAAGTTTCTAAAACACAAAAAACATTGCAATCTAATGAAATAAAAGAGATAATAAAGAATATAATCAGTAGTGGTGTTGGATCTAAAAGAGACGTTGATATAGATAATATTAAACTCATAAATTGTCATGTAGATATATCCAATACAACAAATCAAATGTCATTTAATATTTCCACAATTGAGGGAGTAGATTATGATCTATATATGGAAAGAGACACTCTGTATATTTTCCTGTATAATATTACATCTTTTTCGAATAAGGTTTTGTATATTGAGTATCTTGGAGAGAATTCCTATACCTTCGGAGGCAATATTTCAATCAACTATTCTGGCTCAGTGAGATACTTTTATCCTAATAACTCAAAGATTTATATATATAATTTAGTAATGGGATAGTATGCACATCATACTTAAATCAACACTACTTATCGCTTCCTCAATACTGCTGATAATTTTTGTAGCAAATATCTATTCAGATTTAATTAACATAAGTGAATATAAATATGTTGATAAGATAGACAAAAAAATAACCTCAGAAATCCTCAATACCTTGATTTTATCAAATGAAGGAAATATTACCTTATTTGTAAAAATACCATTAAACTGTAAAGTACTATTTGAAAATGCCTCTTTTATCATATACTATCAAAATAAAACCTACATTCATAGGTTTGATAATAACATCATTTTCAAAAAAAGAATCTGCTCATCAGAGATCTCCAAAATTTCAGCCAAAAAGATAAATAACACCTACTTAGTGGATGTAGAGTGATAAATATGAAAAAAAACTTAAAAAATCTAAATATAAAGGAAATAAAGGATTTGATTAACAATATAAACAGCAAGATAAACCTAAAAAATAAAAATATAGGGATAAAAGATGTTTTATCAAAAAAACCCGTAAAAAAACCAGATTACGGGGAAGATTATATCGATATATTAAAAGAGGTCTATGAGGAGATAAAAAACTTAGAGATATATGAAAAAAAAGCAATTGGAATGGCAGATATTGTAATTGGATATGATAAAGTTGAGAAAATAAAAAAATACATTGTTGTAGAACCAATATTAACAAAAGAAGAGATCGAGTTATTTCTAAAATTAAGAAAAGTTGTGCAGGTATTATTAGATGTTCCTGTTGAGGAGATAGATAAAGAAAAATTAGAAGATTACTTAAAAGAAAAAATTAAAGAGATCTTTGATGATTTAAAGCTTTCAATTGACGAAATAACAAAACACAAATTAATTTACTTTTTAGTTAAATATCTACTTGGTTATGGAAAAATCGATGCCCTAATGAAAGATGAAAGTTTAGAAGATATTAGCTGCACTGGTGTAAGAAAACCGGTTTATGTATTTCACAGAAAATATGAGCATCTAAAAACCAATATAAAATTTGAAACCGATGAGGAATTGGATTCTTTTTGTATATCTTTGGCTCAAAGATGTGGAAAATCCTTAACACTGGCTAATCCAATAGTAGATGGATCACTTCCAGATGGTAGTAGGTTAAACGTAACCCTTGGAAAAGACATTTCAAGATTTGGATCAACCTTCACAATAAGAAAATTTACACACACGCCTATTTTGCCAACCGACCTGATAAGATACGGAAGTATCTCTCCAGAGATGCTCGCATACCTTTGGTTGCTTATAGAATACAAGAACTCTGTAATGGTTGCCGGAGAAGTCGCCACTGGAAAAACAACCCTTCTAAATGCATTCTCTCTTTTTATTCCTCCTCAAATGAAGATCGTGTCTATTGAAGATACACCAGAGATCAGATTGTATCACGAAAACTGGATCGCTGGAACAACAAGGAGTGGTTTTGGAGGAGAAGAATACGAGATAACCATGATGGATCTGTTAAAAGCTGCTTTAAGACAGAGGCCTGATTATTTAATCGTTGGAGAGGTCAGAGGAGAGGAAGCGAAGATACTATTTCAAGCAATAACAACAGGACATCTTGCTTTATCAACAATACATGCAAAATCACCAGAGGCCGTTATAAGAAGATTGAACGCTGAGCCAATGAACATTCCAAAAATTATGCTTGAACAACTAAATGCAATATGTATGCAAATTCGATTAATCTATAAAGAAAGATTTGTCAGAAGAACTAAATCCATAACAGAGATCGTTGAATATGACCCAAATATTGATGATATTATATTGCATGATGTTTTTTGGTGGGATCCTGAAACAGATACATTCAAATTTTCAGGAAAGAGTTATCTTTTAAAAAGAATTGCAGAGTTTATTGGAAGTTCGGAGCAGGAGATAATAAATGAACTCTATAAAAGAGCTGAATTTTTAAAAGATCTAAGTGAAAAAAAGCCAGATTTTGAAGAATTTGTTAAAAGAATATGCGAGTATAAAGAGCAAAAAGGTGATTAAAATTGAATTTTTTTGCCAATTTAAAGTTAAAGTATTATAAATTGGCTATGAAGCTCTTTAAAATAGAGGATGAGAAATTTGATGAAATCTTATTAAAAGCAGGAGTAAAGGCAGTTTCCTCCACGTACTTACCAGTTGTATTTTTAACTGCCATAATAGTGGGATTTATATTATTTATTATATTTTTAATAATATTTAATATACTTTACGCGATCTTTGCCTTAATTGGGGGAGTTTTTATTGTTATTCTCGTGGGAGTTTTATATCCCTATGTCTTAGCCGAAGAAAAAGCAAAAAGTATCGATGAAAACTTACCCTATGCATTTGCATTTATCTCTGCACTCTCATCAGCAAACATTCCTGTGGTGGAGATCTTCACATCCCTGTCAAAGGAAGATATTTATGGAGGGATGAGTGAAGAGGCAAAAGAAATCGTTAAAGACACAAAAGTGTTTAATTATGATATTATAACAACATTTTTAAGAAGAGCAAGAATAACACCAAGTAAAAAGTTATCATCTGTTTATTATAACATTGTCGCCTCGTTAATCGTTGGAGCAGAGATGAAAAATATCTTTCACGAGATATATGATAGATTGATGGAAGATAGGAAGTTGGAGTTGTTGGAAGCAATTGAAAAAGTTGAGATACTGTCTGAATTTTATGTAATTGCTTGTGGTATGATCCCTCTCTTCGTTGTAATGACTGTTCCAGTAGCTTCATCGATCAGTGCAATCCTACAAAGTGCATCCATGTTTGGAAATCCAAATCTCCTCCCTTTAACTTTTTATCTATGGGTTCCAATAGCATCAATAATATTTATGGGATTGGTATATGGAATCCTACCAAAAGATTTTAAATTAAACGTCTCCCTATTAGATATTTTGAAAGAATTTGACGAGCCAGAAATAGAAGGCATAAAGATGAAATTTAAATGGAAGCCAGTTCATTTTATTACATTGTTTCTTTGGATGCTCTCTATTGTATTTTTTATATTGTTCTTCCTTAGAAAGTCCCTATTTATGTTTCATGGAACCGATTTTCTAATGTTTGGAATTTTATTCTTGATCTTGCCTTTTATTTTAACAAGCTATTGGCATTTTATTATTGAAAATCAGAAAGAAAAATATTATCCAATCTTTTTAAACGATTTAACAATGGCTGTGAGAAGTGGGATGGATATAATTAGAGCAATGCAGGTTTGTGCAAAAACCAACTATGGACCTTTAACAAAGATCGTTAAAAAGATGGCAATTCAGATGTCGTGGGGGAGGCCAGTAAATGAAGTATTTGAAGACCTGGAGAGAACAGAGAAATCTCTAATCGCAAAAAGAATTGCTTCAATACTAAAAGAATGTGCCGTCTCTGGTGGAGATATAAAAGATATATTAACATCAGTAACTGTTCATGCATATAAGTTAAGTGAAATGAAGAGGGAGATAAGTGCACGGCAATTTATATACGTAGTTGTTATCTACCTCTCCTTTTTTCTCTATCTTGGAACCTCATATATAATGATTCACTCTCTCCTCCCTACACTTTTAAAGAACGTTCATGGGGGTTTAGGCATTGAGTTTTACAAGAGTTATTTATTCCAAGGAGTGCTTATCTATGCACTTTTCTCTGGAGCTTCCTTGGGAATACTCACTGAAAGGTCAGTAATCGCAGGGATAAAACATATACTACTGATGTTAATTGTTGGATATATGCTCTTTAAACTCTACATCGGGGGATAAAATGGAACTGGATTACTTACTTGCCACTGCTATGTTCTTGATAGTATCTGCCTATATTATAACTGAGGCCGTTAATTTACACAGTGTTTATGATGTTGAAGATACAAGAAAAGAATTTTTAATGTATTATGACGATCTAAAATATAATTTCTCAATTTCAAAGGGAGATCTAATCTTCAATTTTAAAGTTAATAAGATAGATTATGTAATTGATGGTTTTATAGTTAAAAACTCATCTGAAAGCAGGAATTTAATAAAAACACTTGAGAATTTGAATGGTTCATATATTATTGCATATTCTCCAACAAAAGACGAGTTTATAATCACAAAAAATCAAGAACTTTTAAAAATAATTGGGCATTACAACATATCTGCAAAATATAAAGAGGAAGAATTTAATAACATAGAGATACTCTATCCAAAAAACTATACAATACATTATAAGACATTCCCTCATATTTTTTGTAATAAGATCTTTGAAATTCCATTTTGTGTGGTTGATAAAAATAAAAACATCTCTATTAAATACTATGGAGTATTAGATGTGGGACGATGATTCCTAAAAATAGATCTGGCTTTGTTAGAATTTTAGAAGCAACTGTTGCCTGTATTATGATTATCTTGGTTTTTTCTTATTTGATAATGTCTCAAAATTTTAATTACAACTCTTCCTTGGAGTTTATTGGATATAACGCATTATATTCAGCACATATTGAGGAGAGTGATTTTGAAAACGTCTCCTCCCTTTATAGGAAAATCAAACTACCGAGTAATGTTGGTTATGGTTTTGAGATCTATAAAAATGGAGAGTTAATATATTCCAATGAAGAAGAGGGCGTTGTTGTTGAACGAAATTTTATATTTGAAAATAACTCTTCGGTAAATTTCTATAAATTAAGGTTGATACTATGGTGGAGATGAACAAAAAAAGTCAATTTTTTATAATTGGAGCGGTTATCTTATCTATAGGATTAATACTGTTTTTCTTACTTGGATTTAGTTCTAACATATCTGATAATTCCTATCTAATGGCATTCAAAATGAAAGATGTCAAAAATTCCATAAAGATGTGTTTGATAAGTTCTCTAAATTCAAACTCAAATCTAAGTAAAAATTTATATATTCTAAAAAATAATTATAAGGATGAGGGGGTTGAGATCAACTATCGAAAGATACTATCTTCAACGATCGCATATGAGGCAAAAAACTTAACATTCAACTTCTTATTGAATAATGGAACTTTTTTTTATAATGCCTCAAATTATGGATTTGGAGGAGCATTTAACGGAAGCTTAAACATTTCAAATTATCAATTTAAAGATAACATCCCCATATATATCCCAAACAATAACTCGATTACTGGAATTTGCAATATAACTGGAAACTATACCAATGTGTTTGTTTATGATAATTTTGGAAATTTGGTTGTTAATAAAACCATATATAACAGTTCTAATATTTCATATGTCCATCTATATTATTGTATTCTGAATGTATCAAAAGAAGGAAACTTCGTCATTTTTATAATGGCAAAATATGCCTTTAACAACTCTCTAATGGAAAATATTTCGTGTGTAAATGCAAGTGGATATTTTGATAGTTATACAAACAACACATATGTAAGTATATCCATAAACGGAAGTTTTTCTGGAATGATGTATGTCAAAAGTCAGTATAAAAATTACAGCACAACCATAAATAAAAGTGAAAATTTCATATTTAACGATACAAAGCCACCAATATACATTATTTTACTAAATAATTATTCAGATGTGCTTTTTATCCATAAACTTAATGAAACTATAAACAATTTTACAGACACATCTTATATCATTTTAAACAATTCATGCAAAAACAATTATTTTAACGTTATATATGGAAATCCTCCAACACTTTATGTTTCATTACATGATGGAAATTTCTGCCATAACATAACCATCTACGCTCCACAAAAAGGTATATCCTCAAAAGGGCTTGTTTTGGCAGATATTCTTATAACAAACCCAAGAATGTTTTACTCCTCTTCAAATAATCTTTTTGAATATCAGAGTTGGAATATAAATTAAATTAAAACAACTTTTGGTGAAATAATGGATTTAGGATACATCTATGGGCTAATTTGCTCAATATATGGGGCATTTGAAGATTGGAAAAAGAGGGAGGTGAATGATTTCTTATGGCTGTCTATGTTGTGGATAGGGGCTTTTATACACGTTTTATATGGTTTAAGCAATTTGTTAGTGTTTTTTATTGAAGTTCTTGCAATTTTTTTAATAACTATTTCTGTTAAATTTGAAAGATTTAGCAAAATTGGATATTGTGGAATTTTTTTATTTATAA
Source organism: Methanocaldococcus vulcanius M7 (assembly GCF_000024625.1). Lineage (NCBI taxonomy): Archaea > Methanobacteriati > Methanobacteriota > Methanococci > Methanococcales > Methanocaldococcaceae > Methanocaldococcus > Methanocaldococcus vulcanius. Next base: position 479,674 of record NC_013407.1, on the reverse strand, counting down.
TATCTGCTTTTTTATTTAAATCTTATTTTGCACTATCATTTTTAATATTCTATATAATTGGAATTTTTTTATATTATGCAAATCTTATGGGAGGAGGGGATTGTAAATTTTTAATGGGAGTTAGTTATTTAAAAGGCCTGATCTTTACTTTTGTTATATTTTTAAATGCAATAATATTTGTTATTCCCTACTGTGTAGTTATTTTACTAACAAATATAAAAAAGGGGAATTATAAAAAATTAAAATTGAAACATTTTCCTTTATTGCTTATTGCCATAAAAAAAGACATAAAAGATGTTAAAAAATTTGAAACAATTATGGGAGACGATGAAAACCTCTCCCTACTACCAAAAATAAATGAAGAAGAGGAAAAAACTTATAAAGGAGAAGTTTGGGCAACTCCACAACTTCCATTTTTGGTATTTATCTGCATCTCATACATTATCTATATGCTTTATCCTCAACCCATAATATTTGATTTATTAAAGTTGGTAATGTTTGGTTAATTATTAAATCTCATATTTAACAACTCTACCAAATCCCCATATATAGCAACTCCCGGAATTTCACGATATTTTATTATTTTTATCTTATCTCTTTCTTTCACGACCTTAAACATTACAATACTTGCAATTTTTAAATTTCCTTCAAACGTTTGAGTGGTATATTCATTTATTGGAATTAATTTTGGTTGCTGATCTATAACAAAGAAAGTATTGTTAATCTCTACTGCAACAGATGCGTGACTTATTTTAGATAAACGCATAGATGATTCATTATATAAATAAACATCTAAAATATAGGGGGTTATATTATCATTCAACAACAAAGCGGAGGTTAATGTTGCATAATCTAAACATATTCCCCTTCCTGTTTTCACTGTCTTTAAAGGAGGATTATATATATCTTTCCATTCAAATTTTCCATTTTCTATTTTTTTAGCTTTTCCATAATCATACTTTACATGCTCCGCTACCCATTTTGCAATATTCTCGGCAGTTTCTTTTTTATTATCTCCCCTCAGGTGATATGATATATTTTTAACCTCCTCAATATTTTTTAATGTCAATAAATGATCTTCAACAAAATTTCTAAAATACTTACTATCAAGCGAAGGAATCCCATATATCTCTGCTTTATTGAATGTTTCACATATTATCGGTTTATCCGGCAAATCATTCAAGTTTGCAAATGTTAAAATTGATGAATAAACTCCTTGAATATCTGAGCCCGTTAAAATAACCACCGTATGTCCATTTATGATCTGTTTTTCTATAACTCCCTTATCTTTCCCAGGATATGTTTCATTTACCTTTACCTCAAAAAATCCTATATACTTTTTTATGAGAGGATTATCGTTTGGTGTTCCTACCAGTATGGTATCTTTTGTTATTGTTTTGTTATTTGCATTTAGAGGAGAAATTATCTCAGCATTTTTTACAAATTCTTCAAATTTAACCGAGGTTAGCGTATAATAAAAAACATGGGATATATCGTAAGTTTTTTCATATGCGTAAGAGCTGAAGATAGTAGCGATAACTAATACTGTTATAAGGAATTTTATTTTCATATCCTCCCACCAAATTTAAAATTTTTAAAGTTTAAATAATATTGATTATTATGTTAGTTAATTTGATATATCTATCTTAATCTTATAACATTTTTAATTTATCATCTTTGGTGAAACAATGGCAGAGTTTATAATGGTTGTGGGAACATCATCTAATAGCGGAAAAACAACGATAACTGCTGGATTATGTAGAATTTTGGCAAATAAGGGATATAAAGTAGCTCCTTTTAAGTCCCAAAATATGAGTTTAAATTCAAGGGTTGCGAAGGAAGATGGGGAAATTGCAATAGCCCAATACACCCAAAGCTTAGCTTGTAGAGTTGAGCCGTCAGTGCATTTTAATCCAATTTTATTAAAACCAAAGGGGAATTTTACATCACAAGTTATAGTTCATGGAAAACCATATAAAGATATGAATTATAACGAATATAGAAAGAATAAGGACTTTTTTCTAAAAAAAATTAAAGAAAGTTTAGAAATTTTAAATAGGGAGTATGATTATGTGGTTATGGAAGGGGCTGGGAGTTGTTGTGAAATAAACTTATTAAAGGATGATATTGCAAATTTAAGAATAGCAGAAATGGTAAATGCTAAGGCGATTTTAGTTGCAGATATTGATAGAGGTGGTGTTTTTGCCTCAATATATGGAACTATAAAACTCCTTCCTGAAAAGTGGAGGAAATTAATTAAAGGAATTGTGATAAATAAATTTAGAGGTAATGTAGATGTCCTAAAAGAGGGAATTGAAAAAATAGAAGAGTTAACTGGAATTCCTGTGTTAGGTATAGTTCCATATGATGAAAACCTTGTTCTGCCAGAGGAGGATAGCCAGTCAATTCAAAAAATGAGGGAATTTGGAAATATAAAAAGTGGAGTCGAAATTGATGTAGTTAAATTTAGTAAAATATCTAATTTCACTGACTTAGATCCCCTGAGATACGATGCACATATAAAATTTTTGGACTTTAAAGACGATATAACTGGAGATATATTAGTCCTTCCCGGAACAAGAAGTTCTACAAAGGAGGCAATGTATTTAAGGAAATATAATTTTGAAGAGAAAATTTTAGATTTTTTAAAAGAGGGAGGGGTTGTTATTGGAATCTGTGGGGGTTATCAAGTTTTAGGAGAGAAGTTGATAGATCGCGAAAGAAAAGAATCAGAAATTGGAGATGTAGATGGGTTAAGTATATTTAATGCAAAAACATATCTTGGTAATGAAAAGGTAATAAAAAATTCTCGAGGGGTTTTATCAATAGAAGGAAAGAATTTTAATGTTTTTGGATATGAAATACATGAAGGAATTACCCATTCCAGAGAAAAGCCCCTTATAAAAGTTGAAAGAGGATTTGGAAATCGAGGAGATGGATTTGATGGTGCAATTAAAAGATTTGGAGATGGAATTGTTATAGGAACATATTTTCATGGGATATTTGAAAATTACATGTTTAGAAATTATATAATAAACATCATTAGAAAGAAAAAAGGATTAGAGGAGATAAATCACGACTCATATAAAGACAGTATAGAAAGAAATTTAAATTACTTTGCTGAAATTGTGGAAAAAAATGTTAACTTAAATCCTATATTTGAGGGGTAGTATGGATCACGTTATAAATTTAAAAAAACTAAAAAAACACGTAAATCCTTTTTTTATAACAATAAGAAGAGATAAAATTATTATAAACAATAAAAGAATGGCCCGTCTTTCGAGATATAAGATGAATAAGATCGAGGAGGAATTGGGTATTTCAGTAGTGTATTCAAAAACATATGAATATGTATCAACAAAAGTCGGAAGATTCATTACAAAAAATAAAATAATCTCTCCAAGAGACGTTATAATTGTTGGATTAAGTGGAGGTAAAGATAGTTTATTACTTTTACACCTATTAGAACCATATAGAAGAAAGTATGGAATAAAACTAATAGCAGCTACCGTAGATGTCAACATAGGAGGCATTAGGCCTTGGAAAGAGGATAGTGAGGGAGTTAAGTTGATAAAACATCACTGTGAAATGCTTTCAATCCCGCATATCACTTTAAAAAGTGAACTTGATGTCGTAGAGTTGTCTGAAATTCTTAGTAAAAACTCAAGAGGTATGGAGTTTTCTCCGTGTTTTTCATGTTCTGTTATTAAAAGGCATTTATTAAGTAAGTTATGCAAAGAAATTTCTAAAAGAGATAACCTTCCCTATGAGAAAGTAAAAATAGCGTATGGGCATAATTTAGACGATAATTCAGATACCATATTGGCAAATATGTTTAAAGGAGAGAGATTAAAATTTATGAAGCCAATAACAAAATTCAATCATAGTGAAGTTGATTATGGAACATTCAAAATCCCTCTTGAGGAATGCACCATTATAAGGCCAATGCTTCCAGTTTTAGAGCAAGATATTGTAAAATCTCTTGAAGAGTGTAATCTCTCTTACTATAAAGATAAAGATGAATGTCCATACAGTAGAGATAGAGGAGATAGTGTAAGAAAAAGATGCCATGAAATTTTAGAAGAAGTGGAGAAAGAAATTCCAAATATAAGAGAGATGATTGTTAGTTCTGCTTTAAAAACTGTTGAATATTACTCAAAAAATCCTATCCTCACAAATGAGAAAAACAATGAAAAATAAAAAATAATGACCTATAAATTATAGCATTTACATTAGAACATTGCTTTTACTTTTTCTGCTGCTCTTTTCATGGTTATTCTTATTAGTCCTAAGTTTACTTTTGCATCGGTTAATACGACTAAGATTCCTTCTCCTGCATCAACCATTAATGTTTTACCATGTTCTCCTTCAATCATTGTTTGTTCTAAATTACCCATTCCAATCTCTGCCGCTGTCCTCTCAGCAGCCCCAAAAGCAGCAGAAGCCATAGCCCCAACCAACTCAGCATCAACACTACCAGGCAACTGGGATGCAATAACCAACCCATCCTTACCAACAACCATAGAACCCTTAATACCCTCCGTCTTATTCAACTCCAACAAAACCCTATCAATCATAAATTTTCACCTTTTAGAGTTTAATATGTTTTTTAATGTATTTGAAAATTTTTATTATAATTTCTAATTATATCCGCATATTACTATATATGCTTATCTATTTAAATTAATTACTTATAATTTTTCCACTTCTTTTATTTCAACTATTAATGTCTCTCCATCCTCAATCGGAAGTTTAGTGTTAACATTAATTCTTGCTTTTACATTTCCTCCTTCTCTTTCTCTTAAGACCCTTCTAACTATTGAAGCAGATAACAGCCCTTCCGGACTTAATGGAAACTCTTTCAAACCCCTATCGATTAAGATCTTGTGAACTGGGGCAAATACTGATCCTTTGATGTAGAGTTTATATATAACCATATTGTCCTTTTTCTCTTTTTCGATTTTAATATCTTTGGCAATTCCTAATTCTAAGAATGCATTTTTTAATAATTCTTCTACATTCTCCATTTCATAATTAACTTGATCATTACCTAAGATTTCATCAACCATTGCACTTAAAACTTCTCCAACTTCTGATAGTAAGATCTGAGTCATGGCTCCTGCTCCGCTTCCTAAGGTTTTTGCCAGTGCAATGCTATATCCTGTAATTAGTGAATTCATTAAAGGAATCATTCTCTCTGCTGTTCTATTTACCATATTTTCAACTCCTGTATTTTTTAGTAGGTGTCTTGCCTGTTCCATATACACCTCCTCCATATGATCCCACCTTTTTTGGTGGTTTTGATCGTTTTGAGGTAAAAAAATTTGTTATTTAACTTTAATAATGTATACTTCTTTAGAGATATATACTAAGATATAATTTAATTTGAAAATTTGGATTTCTACCTTATTTTCCGATTTTTTGGGGGGGGGGGGGGGGGGGGAGAAATTTTTATAAAAAAATAACTCTCCCAAGATGAAATAACGTTCATATATAAAACATTAATTAGTTTAGATTTACATGTCTGAAATATATTATATTTTTACAACTATTTATTAATTTTCAGACATTTTTTGGACAATTTTATAGAGTGGCATATATGGAGCAATAAATTTTATGTATGAATTTTCAATATTTAAAAGCATTATTAACGAAAAACGATGCAAAAATAAAAACAAAAAATAGAGACGAAAATTGAAGAATAATTAAAGTATTCTCCTTATTCAAGGGCTTTTTTAACTGCATCTTTTAAAAACTTTGGAGTTGCCAAAAATATCCCTTTGTGAACTTCTTCATCATAGTATTTAGTTTTTATATCTTTTAATTTTTCTTTTATTTTTTTCTCATCAGTTTCTAATGGGTCGTGTTTTTTAGATGCTAAGGTAAAACTCCAAAATCCACTTGGATACGTTGGCATAGGGTAAGTATATGGCTTAATTATCTCAAAACCTGCTTCTTTTAAATATTTGCAGATATTTTGTATTAAATCTAAGTTATAAAGAGGACTTTCGGACTGTTGAACCATAATTCCATCGTCATCCAAACATTTATATATATTTTTATAAAACTCTTTTTCAAATAAGCCCTTTGCCGGTCCCACAGGATCTGGGCAATCAACAATTATAACATCATATTTATTCTCTGTTTCAGCAACATACTTAATTCCATCAGTTATTAAAACATTAACCTTCTCATTTTCTATTTCACAACTTAATTTTGGCATGTATTTTTTACACGCCTCAATAACCTTTTTATCTAACTCTACAAAATCAACAACCTCAACCGAATCGTGTTTAACTACTTCTCTAACAGTTCCTCCGTCTCCTCCTCCAATAACAAGAACTCTTTTTGGATTGGGATGAGTAAAAAGAGGGATGTGTGATATTAATTCATGATAAATAAATTCATCTCTCTCTGTTGTTTGGAACGTATTATCCAATATAAGCACTTTTCCAAAATCATACGAGTCAACTATCTCTATTTCTTGAAATTCGGATTTTTCCCTATACAGTATATCTTTAATTCTTACTGAAAGTGCTACATTATTATTATGATATTCGGTAAACCATATTTGGCATTTAAAATCGTTGTTTTGGTTCACTTCCACCACCTTAGAATTTATGTTAAAAAATGGTTTAAAATTAAATTATATTAATGGACTAACCAATAACCAATATATAGTTAAGTTATGTGGCAATTAAATAAATATTAATAATTAATACTCAAAAATTAATAATTAAACTAATTTTATTAAGATTTGTTCATTGAAGTTTTGTGCCTTAAAACTGATATGTTGTAATTGAGGGATTATAATTGGATTTAGGGTAAACACAAATATTTATAAATAATGGATAAGGGATATTTAATTATTTAAGTTCGAAAGTTCCATTTTCCATAAGCCCTCTCTTTAAATCAATTATTTGTATTGATTTTGGCTTTAAAAAGTCCCTTATAACTTCTAATGCTTTGTATGGATCTGTATGCTCTCCGCAGGTAAACACATCCAAAGCAGCATAACCATATTCAGGATATGTATGTATTGCTATATGGCTCTCCGCTAAGACAGCAACACCTGTTGCTCCTTGAGGAGAGAATTTGTGAGTTCTTACACAGATTAAAGTAGCTCCACAGGCCTCAACGCAGTCAACAAGCATTTTTTCGATGCCTTTCTCGTCATCCAACGCTTTTGGATCGCAACCCCATAACTCCAATATTAAGTGTTTTCCTAAGTATTTCAACATTCTTTCACCTCCAAAATCGATAAATAAAAAATAAAATTTTCTTTTTTAGGAATTCGGAAACTATCTTTAAATTATTTTTACTCTCATAAATTATACCTATTTCATATTTAACTGTTAATGTTTTTCGAAAGTTATTTATACCACAGTGCTGCTGCGGCAAATGCACATCCCAATTTTTCAACTGTATGTTCAACAGCAATTGATTTTATTTCTTTCAATTCCCAACCTCTCATTTCAAATCCGATCTTTGCCATCTCTCTAACCTTCTCTTCTGCCTCTTTTTTACCACAGACCCCTTCAAATTCCATAATTAAACCACAAAGGTCTTCATCTTTTGGTATTGCAATGCTTATTGCAGCAGATATTGTTTCTCCCGGGGTTTCGCTTATAATATAACCATATGCTGTGGGAACTAATGCACCCATTGGTAGTTTTGGTAGAGGAACGATCTCTGCTTTCGGGGGCATTATACTGCTTATTCTAATTAAGTTTACATTACCAATCCCTGCATCTAACAAAGCCCCATCAAAAGCATTTAGTGGTGTTTTTCCTTCGCTACTTCCTGCTACAAGTGAGATAGTGTTTGGTAATTTAAAATAGGAATGAATCGGGCTTATCTCTTTATTCATTCGACGCACCTCCGAAAACTCATGTTTTTTTCGACTTATGAACGATTATATATAATAGTTTTAAGATTTTTTAGTGTAAATAATGATTACTCATATATAAACTCTTCGGTGTTAAAATAGATTAAAATTTTCTGAGCTTTTATAGAAAAAAACGGGATATTATGACCTATTTTTTATTATATTAAGAAGTTATACCGAAAAAAGAAAATTTTAAAATTTTTAAAAACTTCTGTTGTTTAGGACAAGTTTTGTTGATTATTTTTTAATTACCTTTAAATTAGGAACTCTTTTTCTTTTAATATTTCTTCAACAGTTTTTCCCAAATAATCGTCTTTTGAAACCACTCCATATGGATAGATGTAAACTTTGTCCTCTATGTTTATTCTTGGATATTCTGGCTCTATAATAACATCTTCTAACAAACATCTTTTTAAATGATTGGCTGTTTTAGTTATGTTCATAAGTTTTGGCTCTTTATATGGAGGATTGTTTTTTAAAAATTTCCATTTAGTTCCATAATAAACTATATAATCAGGATTAAACAACAATACCACTTCTCCATGAATTTCCAAAACAAGAGTCCAAGAGAACACTCCCCTCGTAAACCCCAACAACCTACCCAAATATGAGGTTTTTGGCGTTTCATAATACACCTTTAAGGTTCTTCCTACTATTCGAGATAGTGCCTCTTTTATATGAACATTCTTTGGATTCGTTGGAAGGGATGTCTTGGGAATCACATTTATTGGAATACAGTTAACTGGCTTAACCATATGCAGAGCTAAAAGTGGGTAAAAATATATATGGTCTTTTTTATTCCTCATTACTATTCCTTCTATCGGCCCATTGAAATCTGCCTTTAAAACTTTTCCTTTATATGTATTAAAGGATTTATTCAACGTAAATTCTCCAATCATATCTTTTCTTAATGCGTATTTTGGTTTCAAACCAAAAACCCCCTATATGGTTTTATCTCAATTCAGCTCCACCTTTACAAGATTTTGTTGTTAAGTTTTATTCTATTCGAAACTTTTCACTTAAATCAACGAATATAATTTTAAATTATTAACTATTTAAATTTTATTTGTAGGAGGTGTTTTATATATTTTTCTTTGCAAAAAAGAAGGGATGTTGAAATGATATTAAAGAATAATCAAAATCAAAAAATCAAAAGGTAGTAATTTATTAATTTATTCAAATAACTCTCTTAAATTAAACTGGTATTTACCCAACTTACCGCCATAGTTTCCTGCTGTGATCTTCTTAACACCTTTAACTGTTGTAGCGGCTAAAATACCTTGTTTCATTGCCTCTTTAACTGCCTCTTCATCAACTCCATCAATAACTATCTCATAAACACCATTAACATCTTCAGGAATTTCTGTATCTTCAACAACTCCTTTCAATGTTGGACACATCTTATGATTTGTTGTAGCAACCATGAACTTGTATTTTGGATTGCTTGCTCCAACTTTACTTCCTGAAGCAACAACTCCTCCCGGGAATGGGGTTATTGCTCCTTCAACACTCGCAATGGCGTTAACAGCTGCCTCAGCAGCAATTAAAGCAGTTGCATTGGTATCTGCCATTATAAAGAAGTTTCCTCCAGCAACTCCTTTCTTAATTCCGAATTTTGCCTCAGTTATAAACTCTCCTCCCATGATTGGGATTTTATAAACTTTTCTTCCATATAATTCATCCTTCTTCTCATAACCGTCTCCGAAAAATTTCAACTTGAATCCAACCTTTAACTGCTCATCAGCTTTATCCCCCATTGCATCAAAAATAGCAGTTGTTGGGCATGTTAAAACACACTGTCCCAATCTCTCTAACATTTGATGCTCTAACTCTGCTTTTTTAGGGTGGCATATTTGTATTATAAAACCAGGTCTTCCATCTGGTGTTTTTGATGGAGGGACATATTTCTCAATTCCTGCCTCTGCTGGACACATTATAACTGAACAACCGAAACCTGTCGCTTCTGTTGCAGCAATTTTAGCCCACTTTTTTGTTGCAGCAGTTATTAAAACTCTTGAAACCCATATTGGAAATGCCTCTGCAAATGTATCTTCAATATAAACACCGTTTATTTCCATTCTCTCCCTCCTTTCTTTTTATTATTTACACTAAACTCTTATTTAATTTCAATATATTGGTTCTATTTTTATGGTCTTTTTGAATTACACAAAATATTTTTACCCCAAAGGGATATTAATATCTTATCATTTGTAGTTTTAATATCTAACTTTTTAACTGTTTTCCTTCTGTAATATTCTTAATACCCCATTTATAAATTATAAAAACCAGGAATAAAAAATGAAAATTACAAAAGTTATAAAAATTAAAGATTTTATGATACTTAACAATTAACCTTAAATAACTCTTTAATGGTTAAAGATATATTTGTTGAAAAACATTAAGAGGGATAACCTTGAATGGAATCAGAAGGATCGTTTTAGATATATTAAAACCACACGAGCCAAAAATAACAGAAATGGCTCTAAAACTAACATCTCTCCCAAATATTGACGGAGTAAACATTACGGTCTATGAAATTGACAAGGAAACAGAAAATGTGAAGGTAACTATTGAGGGAAGTAATCTTGATTTTGATGAGATTCAGGAAATCGTAGAAATGTTGGGAGGAACAATTCACAGTATAGATGAGGTTGTTGCAGGTAAAAGGATTATAGAAGAGGTTAGAACTCCTCAGGATAGGCATTGACTTCTAATCTTTTTAGATTTTTATTGTGGATGTATAAATATTTATATATTAAAATATGTATATTAACTTGAATATGTCAAACAATATGTTTGAAGTTTTATTGCACTTTTTATATATCTCAAATTACATCGTGGCTTGATTTATCATCTAACTATATATTAATTAAAATATTATTAAAACTTGTAAAAACAAAAATACAAAAGATAAAAACACGTATTTCTGTGATACCATGGAACTAATGTTAGCTATTGGTTATCTTGGATTGGCCCTCGTTCTTGGATCGTTAGTAGCAAAAATAGCTGAAAAATTAAAAATACCAGATATTCCATTGTTATTACTATTGGGGCTGAGTATAGGGCCTTTTTTACACATAATCCCATCTGAATCTGCAATGGATATATTTGAATATGCAGGACCAATTGGCTTGATCTTTATTTTATTAGGAGGAGCGTTTACGATGAGAATCTCTCTACTTAGAAGGGTTATAAAAACAGTTATTAGATTAGATACCATAACATTTTTAATAACACTCTTAGTTTCGGGTTTTGTATTTAATTTAGTATTGAATTTACCGTATAACTCTCCTGTTGGATACTTGTTTGGAGCGATAATCTCAGCAACCGATCCTGCAACCCTAATTCCAGTATTTTCAAGAGTTAAAACAAACCCAGAAATAGCGATAACGTTAGAGGCAGAGAGCATATTTAACGATCCACTTGGCATCGTCTCCACAAGCGTAGTGTTAGGATTGTTTGGATTATCCTCCTCATCAAATCCAGCCATAGATCTGATAACACTTGCAGGAGGGGCCATAGTTGTAGGGCTTTTAATGGCAAAGATCTACAAGAAGATAATATTAAGTTGCAATTTTCATGAGTATGTCGCTCCCTTGGTTCTTGGGGGAGCTATGCTTCTCCTCTACTTGGGAGATGATCTCCTACCAAAAACTCTCGGATATGGGTTTAGTGGATATATGGCTGTTGCAATAATGGGTTTGTATTTAGGGGATTCATTGTTTAGGGCTGATGATATTGACTACAAGTATATTGTATCATTCTGTGATGATCTTTCACTATTAGCCCGTGTTTTTATCTTCGTATTTTTAGGGGCGTGTATAAAACTTAGTATGTTAGAGAATTATTTCCTTGTAGGATTGTTAGTGGCATTTGGGTCGATATTTTTAGCAAGACCCATCGGAGTTTTTATAGGGCTATTGGGCTCAAAACTGTCAGTTAAGGAAAAACTTTATTTAGCTTTGGAAGGGCCGAGAGGTGTTGTTCCAGCAGCTCTGGCTGTAACTGTTGGTATCGAGATTTTAAAAAATGCTGACAAAATTCCCCAATATATAACTAAATATATCTCTCCGATAGATATTGCAGGAACGATCATAATAGGAACATTTATGACGATCCTTTTGAGTGTGGTTTTAGAGGCCTCGTGGGCTGGAATTTTAGCGTTAAAGTTGCTTGGAGAATATAAACCAAAAAAGCAGGAGTGAGATAGTGTTAATTGAAGGAGAAGTGGTTTCTGGCTTTGGGGAAGGAAGATACTTCCTTTCCCTCCCTCCCTATAAAAAGACATTTAAAAAGATCCTTGGTTTTGTGCCTTATGAAGGAACGTTAAATATAATGTTGAGAAATATTTCAAAAGAAAAATTTAAAGAAGCATTTAAATATTTTAAATATATTGAAACTGAGGATTTTGAATTTGAAGGAAAAAAGTTCTTTGGAGTAAAAGTTTTTCCTGTTTATATAATAATTGAAGGCAGGAGAATAAAGGGTGCAGTAGTGTTGCCGAAAAAAACATATCATAGTAGCGATATTATAGAAGTAGTGGCTCCAATAAAGCTAAGAGATGAATTTGGGTTAAAAGATGGAGATGTGGTAAAAATACAATTTTCCCCCAAATAAATAAAATTCATACATGAATTCATAAACTTAATAAGGTAGATAATATGAGTGATAAAAACGTTGAAAATGCAATTAAAGCACTGAAAAGAGGAGAGATAATACTGGTGTATGATTCTGATGAAAGAGAAGGAGAAACGGATATGGTAGTTGCATCTCAATTTATAACGCCAGAACATATAAGAACGATGAGAAAAGATGCTGGAGGGTTGATCTGCACAGCTTTACATCCGAAAATATGTGAAAATTTAGGAATTCCGTTTATGGTGGATATTTTAGAGTTTGCCTCTCAGAAATTTAAAGTTTTAAAGGAACTCTACCCAAATGACATTCCCTATGATGAAAAATCATCATTCTCCATAACAATAAATCATAGAAAAACATTTACAGGAATCACTGACAAAGATAGATCCTTCACAATAAAAAAATTAACAGAGTTAGTGGAAGAACAGAGATTCAGCGATTTTGGAAAAGAATTTAGAAGTCCGGGACATGTTATTCTTCTTAGAGCATGTGAAGGTTTAGTTAAAAATAGGCAAGGACATACAGAAATGACAGTTGCTCTTGCAGAAATGTCAGGATTAACTCCAATAACTACCATCTGTGAGATGATGGGAGATAATGGAGAAGCAATGAGCAAATCAGAAACAAGAAAATATGCAGAAAAGCATAATTTAGTTTACCTAAATGGAGAAGATATTATAAACTACTATTTAGATAAATTTGAGTAAAAACCTTGTTCTATCTTCTATATTTCTTTTTTATATTTTTTAAACTTTTTAATCTTATCTCTTTTTAATTTATTTTAATTTATTTTCTATTTTCTTAATTCTATTCTTATTCTAATGTTGTTAACTGGAATTAATAAACATAATAAATATATACAACTATTTTTAATTACATCTAAGCGTATGGAGGTGAGTCGATGAACAATTCGACACATTCATATAGTGGGTGCCGTAGATCTACGTCGTGTTAGAAATAAGTAAAAAATAATTAAAAATAAACTAATACAAAATAATATAGCCCCAATAAAATTTAATAAAATTCTTATAAAATTAAAATAGGAGGGGTTCTTTTGCTTCCTGTTTTGTTATCTTTTAAGGGAAAGAAGGTTGTTATATTCGGCTGTGGATCTGTGGGAACGAGACGGGCTAAAAAAATATTGAAAAACGGAGGAATTGTTGATATATATTCTATGGAGTTTAGTGAGGAAATTAAATCTTTAAAAGATAGATGCGATAATTTAAATTTAATAAAATTAGATATTAAAAAGTTAAGTGATGACGAACTAAAAAAAATTATAACAAAATATGATTTTGTAATAACCGCAATAGATCCTCAGACAAACAAAAAAATAGTAAAAATTGCATTATCTCTGAATAAATTTGTAAATTCATCTACGAATGAAGAAGAAATCAATTTTATAATTCCTGCTTGCACAGAAGTTGATGGTGTGATTTTTAGTATATACACAGGAGGCAAAAGCCCCTTGATAGCAAGAAATATTAGGATCATTGTAGAAAACTACCTAAAATCAGCAGATTTAGATGGAATAGCAAAGTTCAGAGATGTTTTAAAAGAAATAATCCCAAACTCGAAAGACAGAAAGAAAATTTTAGAAGATCTCTTAAAAAATGAGGAGTTTAGAGAAGATTTAAAAAACTTAATTGAGAAATGGATCTAATGTATATCCCACATCTTTATCGCGTTTGTTGGGCAGACATCAACACATCTTCCACAGAGTATACACTTTTCCTTGTTTATTTTTACTTTATCTCCATCTTGATCTATTGCATTAACAGGACATTCCTCTATACAAACGAAACAACCAACACATAAGTTTTTATTGACATCAATATCTCTCGTCCTTATCACATCTCCTATCTCATTTTCAACTTTTATGCATTTTTTTGGACATACTGATTCACATGCTCCACAACCCATGCAAAGATCTAAGTTAACTTCTATACTCTTCCTCCTAACCACTTTTATCGCATTTGTTGGACAAAATCTTGCACATATACCACATTTTATACACTTCTCCTCATCAAGTTGATAACTTTTTAATCTTATTTTTCGATGTGGAACTGGCTTTTCTTTTATCAAGTAATGGACTTCCTCATCTTTAACCTCTGCCTCTCCTTCTATAACATAGATCGCTCCAACTGGACACGTTTGAGCACATATTTCACATTTAACACATTTGTCTTCTATTATTTTGGCAGGATTTTTGACTTTTGCTTTTTCTATTGCATTTACTGGACATTCTTTGTAGCAGAGATTACATCTAACACATTTCGTTTCATCTATATATATTAACTTATAAGATATTGGAGTTATTTTCTTTGCAATTTCGTTTATATAATATTCCTCTCCATCTATATTTTTTATAATTTCCTTTAATGGCTTTTTAATCTCTATCAACTCACACCACCTTCTATCTTGAAAATTTAGAAGTGTATTCCTCTACCGTAATATTATTGCATTCAAAGGACAGATCTCTTCACACTTTCCACAGAGTTCACATTTGTTTATATCAATCCTAATCTTATCTCCATATTCTTCGATGGCATGGAAGGGGCAATTCTTTAAACAAACTAAGCAAGAAGCACATCTCTCACTTAGATACTCTATAAATTCATACTTATCAACTTCAATTATTTTCGCATCTTCTTTTATTTCGCATCTTAATCGAATTATAACTATCGCGTTAGTTGGGCACACTTCTTTACACTTTCCGCAGAATACACATTTTTCTCTGTTTATAACTATGTGAAGTTTGTTGTTATAAGTTATCGCGTTAGTTGGGCATACTTCTCTACACTTTCCACAACCAATGCACTTATCCTCTTTAACAATAATTTCTCTTCTATTCAATACTATGTTAAATTTTGGGAGTAGTTTGATGTTATCTTCTAAATTAAAATGTTTAGAGATTATTTCTTTTATCATTGCAACTCCCTCTTCTTTTTCATTATTCTTTTATTCTCTTCGTAGACCTTTTTTCTTAACTCTTCTTTTAATTTTTTAATTGACAGTTTTTCTATTTCCTCCTTAACTTTTCCGTATTTCTTTGTGAATGAGATTAGATCTTTCTCAATAGTTTCGATAATTTTATCTTCAATTATTCTAACTTTAACAGCTTTTTCGGCTTCTTCTGGTTTAACAATCTTTATAGCCCCAACAGGACACTCTCTTGCACAGGCCCCTCCCCTAACACAGAGATCTGGAATAATGTATGGAAGTTTTGTCTCTTTGCTGATCTTTATAGCACCAGAACCACAAACCTTCTGACAGATTCTACATCCAATACACATATCCTCGTCAACCATGTAGCATATATCCTTTCTCTTTGGAACGATCTCTTTATGTGTCCTTATGGCAGTTGTTGGACAGACATCTATACAAAACCCACATTTTACACAGTTAACAATAACTTTTTTATTTAGATCAATTTCTCCAACGCAAACATCCTTACACAATCCACAAGTTAAACATATGCTGTCAACTATATGAGGAACTTCATCGATGCTTTCTTTAACTTCCAATTTTCCCATGATCTTTTTAGTTTTAATTTCGAATGCTTTTTCTATTTTCTCCTTTAATGTTTTCTCATCAACAACTATGATCGCATCTTCTATCGGACAGGCATTGATACACTCCTTACAAGAAATACATTGAGACATATTTATTACATATCTTCCCTCCTTCCGCTCGATTACGTTTATTGGGCAAGCCCTTTCACAGTTTCCGCAGTGGACACACACCTCATCGTCAATTAATAGGTTATTATATTTTGGTTTATCAAAGAATAATCCTTCTGTTTCTATCCTATGTTTATCTATTTCCAAAACTCCGGTTGGACACATCTCTACACAGTTGGCACAGGCAATACATGAACCTTCATCTATTAACGGAATGTTTTTTTGAAATTCCTCACTGTAAATCATCTCTACCGCAAATGCAGGGCAACTCTCTTTACATCCTTCACAAGAAATACACCTCTCAGGGTATTTTACAATAGGTGGGACTTTTCTATACCTCTCGGGAGGGATATAAGAACTTTTATCTGATTTCGCATTAATAAATCTTTTAATCCATTTTCTCCTTGCGAATTCATAGAGATACCATAGTGATGATGCCATAACAACCACCTAAATCTCAATACGCCTAATTTTTTAACATAATATATAGAGTTTGGACATTAATTGTCTCTGGAAGAGGCAACTTAATGGACGTGTGGTATACCAATAGGAGGTCTCCTCCTATGGTCTATAGAGATACCATAGTGATGATGCCATAACAACCACCTAACTACAATAATTAAAATTAAATTAGTAATCATCTTTATGGATGTTTTACTCCTACTGGAATCTCTTTTCCATCTTTAACTATGTATATACTCCTCTCAGTGCAAGATATGCAAGGATCTATACTTGTGTAAGTAGAAACAGCATCAGCAACTGTCGGACAAGTTTTTAACATGTATTTGTATGCTTCTAAGTTCATAACTGTTGGAGTCCTAATCATTATTCGCTTTATTATTCCTCCATCTGTAATTTCCATCTTGTAAGTAACCTCTCCTCTATGTGCCTCGTTTTTCCAAACTCCCTTTCCTCCTTTTATCTCTGCCTTTACCCTAATATCTCCAGAACATTCTTCATAATACTCTAACGCTTTTCTGATCAATCTCACACTTTCTAAGACCTCCTCATGCCTAACCATCATTCTCGCAAAGTTATCTCCCTCTGTTCTCCAAACAGGTTTAAAGTCGAGTTCTTGATAGGTTGCATGTCTCAGTCGCCAATCACTTTCTGGTAGTCCTGATGCTCTACAAACAGGCCCTACTGCCCTCGTCCTCATAACCTCGTGATAAGGCAAAATACCAATATCCTTACTTCTTAAAGCAATTAAAGGCCCTGTCTCGAAAACTTCAATGATATTTTTTATTTCCTCCTCAAATTCATCAAGTTTTTTGTATATTTCATCCATCATCTCTCTATTTATATCTCTTCGAACTCCTCCAATCACATTATAACTCATATTTATTCTGTTCCCTGAGATCATCTCCATTAAGTCCATAACTATCTCTCTAACATTTAAAAGCCACATTGCCAATGTTTCATGTTCGATAGACAAATTATAGACCGCAGAAGCAATTAAATGACTATGTATCCTCTCCAATTCGCAAGTTATAACTCTTAAATACCTTGCTTTATCTGGAATCTCTATCTTTGAAATATGCTCTATACATTCCGCAAAGGTCATTGTGTGTATGTATGAGCAAATTCCACAAACTCTTTCGGCTAAGTGAATTCCCTTATGACAGTGTTTTCCTTCCATGATTTTTTCTATTCCTCTATGAACATAACCCATCTCAATTTCTGCATCGACGGGTTTCTCTCCATCCAAGACAAGCTTTATTCTTAATGGTTCTTTTAAGACAGGATGAATTGGCCCAATTGGAACTGTGGACATGTTTTCACGCTTTTATTTTGTTTATTTTTCTTTCACTAATTATCGCAATATTATTAAATATTATTAAATATTAAACCTCATTTTTCTCCATTTTTTCTTTTATGAGTTTTTCTCTCATTGCTATTGCCTTGGGGGCAACTTTTAATATCGTTTCTATTATTTCGGAGGGTCTTGGAGGACATCCTGGAATCTTGGCATCAACGGGAATAACTTTATGGACTCCTCCAATTACGTGCCCTTCTTTAAATATTCCTCCACTCAGAGCACATGCTCCTACTGCAACCACAACTTTCGGTTCTGGGGTCTTTTCATAAATTTCTTTCAATCGCTCAGCCCATTGTAAAGTAACTGGCCCAGTTATTAGTAAAACATCCGCTTCTCTTGGATTGTTGTGGACATATATTCCATACTGCTCAATATCGTATCTTGGAGATAAACAGGAAACGATTTCAATATCGCATCCATTGCAACCTCCGGTATTGACAACACAAACGTGGATCGATCTTTTTCTAAATAGTTCTTTTATCATAGCTATTCCTCCAGCCAAATTTTAGGAAGCAGATTAATAGATAAACTTAATAGATAAATATACAACAGATTACTCCTCTTTTAGCAATTTAATAATCATCTGCCTTCCTTCTTCTAACGCCTCATTGTATGGCTTTTTATATAACAGATGGCTTTCAACAACTTTTTTTCTAATAAGATCCGCTTCTTCTTTTGTTATTAATCCAAAGAAATCACAGATCCAACATAATCCTAAATCAATATCCACCTTTCTTCCTAAACATCCCATCCTTGCCTGTTCTGCATAAGCGTGCAATTCATAGCAAGAGGCAAAATCCAGTTTTTTTGCAAATAACTCTATAACTTCTTCAACATCCATTTTTAACGCCTTAGCTATTGGGATAAATACATCATCCATCAAATATCTGTTATCTCTTAGAACATTCATTTTTTGTTTTAAGGCATTTTCTACGTATCTTTTGTCAATATCTACAATTTCAGACATTGTGTTCACCTCAACAACAACCCAAATACGTTATTAAGTATTTGGGTATTTAGTATGAGTTTAGTATAAGATAAGTTAGTAATGCAATAATCCCTCCAACTACAAACTCGATCCTTCCATATCCTGGCCTCATACCTAATGGAAACCCAATTAAGAAACATCCTACTGCATAAAGAGGCGTGTTTATCAGCAAACCTCCCACTACTGACAAAATTAATGCTATTTTATCTATTTTTTTCTCAGCATAAGGGGTTGTGTATCTTCTATAACTGTATTCTAATCCAACGAAGTTCCCTATTATAAATAGGACTATTGATAAATTAAGATTAAACAGATCCATAACCTCTCACCGTTTTTATGTGGGAATAACAATATACAGTTTATAAAGAGCATATGCAAAGAACACCAAGACAGCGAGCATGAATAAAACCTCTATTTTTTCAAGATTGTGAGCTATTCTTTTGTTTATAGATGAGACCTCTAATGCAAATATAAATAGAAATACTAATATGGCTGGAATTACACTCATTTGTATTGCATTTATTGAAATAGTATATGCAAGAGCTATTAAACAAGCAATTGCAAAGAAATAGATGTAATTTTTTGCTTTGCTCATACTATCCCTCAGTAAAATTTATAATCTACCCTCCCATTATTAAGCGATATAGCACATCACATAACACTAATCCTGCAATGGTCATTTGAAGCATTACTGAGTGATGAGGAGCTAAGAGAGGAGTTAGTCCATTAACAAACGCTAATATAACAGTTAGCCCGATCATCACAGCCAGTGTTATCAATGGATGAGACACAACCCAAGGCCCAATAAAGACCGCAATAAAGATCCAAAGTAGAGCGAAGTAGGCAATTGCCTCAGCAATGTATATTATAGAAGCCAGTAAACCATAATGTTCTGTCATGTATCCACTGACAATATCTTTTCCCTTGACAATCCCAAAGGGGCTATTTGGTGCCTTAGAGACAAGCAGTATAAAGAATGCAAAGGCACAAATTGGCATTTTGAAGAGTAAACTTCCATGTATTGATTGATAATTTAATATATCTGAAATTAGAACGGAATGTGTTGTTAGATATATTGCTGCAACTACTGCAAATAAAGGCACTTCCGCCGCAGCTGAGAAGACACTCCTAACTCCTCCAATCTTTCCATATGGAGATCCAGAGGATAGCCCACATCCGTGTTCCACTATTTTCTGCAATACATAAATTCCAATAATTATTAATAATGAGGATTTAAGGTCTATCGCAATAATTAAGGCCGTTAACCAAACAGAAACATCTAACAATGCTACAAATATGTAGAGAGGGTTTCCAGCAGTTATGGGAAAGGTTATCTCCTTTACATAGAATTTAATTGTGTGAAGTAGATATTGTATTATAGGAGGACCTGGCCTTCCTTGAATTCTTGCAATAATCTTTCTGTGAAGTCCAAGCAACAGAGATCCAACCAAAAATGCATGAATTGTTAGATTTACTACGTTTATTATGGATGAATCCATGATCCTCACCTTAACTTACGTCTTTTTCGTTTATTTTTCACTATTTTTTATCTATTCTCTTTTTTACGTTTTTTAGATAGCTTATCTTTCTTGATTTGTCTTAAACAGCTATCTTTAATTATCTTTTAGAATCCTCTAAACGGTAATCTACCTGCGTTTTTTCTTCGAGTTTTTGGAATTAAGTATGATCCAATTCCATAAAGTAAGCAGGGAACAGCAATTACATAGAGTAGGTAGCATATCATTCCTTTAAACATCACAATTCCAAATGTGCATAGCAATCCAATTATCAACAAATAAAGTCCACATTTTCTTTCTTCATCCATTTTTTCACCTTTAAATCGTTAAAAGTATCTCAACAGTTCTCACTATCAACAGAAGTGATGAAAGATGAATCATAAGGATGTATGGAGAGCCGGGAGCCCTAAACATCTCTGCCTTGGAGGCATAGAAAGGGGCAATACCTGTCTCTCCTGCCATTCCCGCAGCAAATATGATCTTTTCAAATAACAGTGAAGTAGGGATTTTTGGAAGCTCAAACAGTGAAAGAGTTCCAGTTTTTGCTAATATCATTCCTGCAGAACCAAATAAAGGAAGAGTTGCAATCATTGCAATAAGACCATACTGATAGCTTGCATTTAACACCCAGTCCTTTTTTACAGCCGAAACAATTCCAATATTCGCAATTCCTACAAGAGTTAAAAATAAAGCATAATCAAACAAATCATAAGTTAACATAGCCCCCGCAGTAGCTATCCCACATACAATCGCCATCATTCTTCTGATTTTAAGCTCTTCTAAGCTTACCACTTCTAATTTATCTTCAACTCTAAATTTTTGTGCCTCTAACTGTTTTTCTGGTTTGGTTAAATACACTACAATCGTAAAAATTAACGCAACAACAAATCCGATAATAGAAAATTCCGAAAATCCAAATACAATGTCCCCAAATGGAACAATTCCAAAGAGTTGTCCTATTATTGAGCTGATCATTGTAATTCACCCATTGATAACTTATTTTATGTTTAGAAAGATCACTTAACCTCACCAATATATCCAACAAGTCCAAGTTTGGATCCAACTTTAATAACCAGCCCCAAACCTGACATCAAAAGACAGACAAGCCAGTATTTCGGAAAGAGGAAAAATCCAAGAAATCCAAAGATCCAAAAAGCCCAAGCTACCCCAGATAATCCAGCCATCCCTTCCCATAAGGTTTTTACTTCATCAGAGATATTTAAGCCCAAAACCCTCTGAGATAATGCATAGAACAATAATCCTGTGGCAATGACTGCCCCTCCTGTAAATCCACTTAGTATCGCTCCATATACAATTAAAATAATTGCGAAAAATTTTGGAGAGGTTTTTAACACCTCCATCTCGATATCATACTTCAACTCTCCAGTATGTAAGGGTAGTTTAAATTCTTCAAAAAGTTTAAATTTCTTAGAGTCATGGTTTTTTGTCTGAATATGCTTTCTTGTTATTAAAACCTCTGAAACGGCTAAAAGTTCAGCCAAGCTAACAACCAATCCCGGCAGAATCAACGCCTCAGCTAAATCAGTGCCCACTCCTGCAATTATAACAAGCATTGCACATTCCACAACATCTGCAAGTATTAAAGCGTGTAAATCATCCTTCTGAAACCCAATAGCAAGTAAAGATAGTATTCCAACTGAAAATCCGATTATCATTGTGGGATGGTAAATAGAGTAGATAATATTTTCCATTTTATCACCTAATCCTTATTAAAGAACATCCAGCTGAATATTATAAAGGATATGAGCAGGATAGAACTTTCCAACACTGTATCCATCCCCCTCGTGTAGTAGAGTATCTCATCAAGTATTCCTCCAGGTGTAGAAACGATAGTTGTTCCAAAGTAATAGGTTTTATCTTTAATCCAATTAGCCACAGGGGTTAAATAAGCAGTTATCATTCCAAGATCTGGCTCATATTGTGGATACTGGGATTTTAATTTTGCAGGAACTTTTAACGGGACTCCTCCTCTATCATAAGGGGCTAAGGGTGTCTTTAATGTCTGAGAGTGAGGAACCGGTTTTGGATAGAGTTGATCTGGGTTTAGATAGTGAGGCATCAACAATCCAAACACAAAGATCAGAGCTATAAATATGGAGAATATCCTCGGAACGACCTCAGGTTTGGAAAGATAGTTCCAGATTTTTCCCAACTTCTTCATTTTTCCACCAAAAATTTTATTATCGCTTAATTACCTAAATCCAGCTTATCTAATCTTTATTATTTCATATTTCTTTAATATTATCAAGTTTCACTCGCTTTCATATTTCTCCTTTAAAATTAGGGCTCTAATCAATATCAAAGATAATATCGCATTAACCGCTATAAACGTCATCAATGCTAAATCCTCATCATACGTAAGGAATATCAACGCCACACCTATACTCGGAACCTCCACATTCAGAAATCGTATTAATGGATCTTCAACTTTTGGTCCAAGAATTGCACCAAGAGTGCCAATTATCAATAGTGCATAACCCAAGTAGAGGATGTATTGAACTAAATCCATAAAACTCCCTCCAACTACTTTGATAAAACTGGAAGATCCCTTCCAAACTTTTTCTTCTTCTTAATCGTGGTTAAATATTTCATATATCCCAAAAGCAAAATTATCGTGCATATCGGCTCACAGATAGAGGAAATTATTGCAATATCAAGATAGTAAGATGAGACAATTAAACCGATCATCCCAATTTCAAGCAAAGCCAGCATTATTATTTTGTTTATAGGATTGGTGTGAAGAACAACCCCTAATCCTCCAAGTATACAACAAATACCAGAGATAAGTGGAAGAACTTCCAAATTTTTCACCCATTTTTAATTTTTATTTTTAATTTTAAATTTTTTATTCAATGTGTTTTGTTTGTTCTATTGTGTAAGCGATCGCGTTAGATGATAGAGTGGAAGTTATAAAGTATACAATCGCTGTAATTCCACCCATTGGACTCTTTACATACAAAGCAATCAGAGCAGAAATACAAAAACTTAAACAGCACAAATATAATAGCTTCCTTGCCCTACTTCTCTCTAAAAATATCCTTAAAGTCATTAAAAGGGCTACTGCTCCAATAACTATTTCTAATATATCCATTATTCCCCTCTATTCATTTTTTTAGCTATTTTTCCAAGTAATAAAGATGCATGCTTATGATCTAAACCCTGAATAGTGAATATAGCCAAAACCATTCCTGCAACAAAATATTTTGGCTCAATTATTGGCTTTAAAAGGAATATAATTGCAGTTATTGCTAAAGCTCCAATGGTTCCCGCATACCCCGGATCTGCACAGAGTCGATTTCCGATCCAAACAAGAAGGGCCGTTATTAACCCTCCTTCGACACCCATAAGGTAGTTCATTATTGAAGCAAGCAAAGTTCCAGCAGATGCATCAGGGGAACAAACAATATTTCCCATAAAATACCCACCGTGGATGTTTCCACCAATATCTCTAACTTTTTCACCTATTGTTTTAGCTCCTAAAACGCCGGGTTGTTCAGGAAGTCCAAAGTATGTGTCAATAATAACAAAATTAACCCAACATATTGCCCCGGCGACAAGCATTTTTAGTATACTCACAACTATCTCATCCATTATGGCTCACCAAAGATCTTATCAGAGTACTTAGAGAACAAAGCTCCAAACAATCCAGCAAAAAATGCCAACGTAATATAATCCCCAAACAAATTTCGAAATATTGCCTCAATTCCCAACGCTAAAATTGGTGTTGGAAACAATATGGATGTCTCAAAACTGAATCTAATTGGCCTACTTTTTTGAATTAATGGCATTTTTAGCAGTGCAGCTACAACTATTGAAGTTATCAGTGATATAGCATAGAGAACCAGTATTTGCATTATGATCACCAACAGTGTATTATCACACAGTCCTTATTTGTTGAATAAATAGGAGGAACCTCATCCTTTGGGAAGACCTGGACAATAACTTTTTTTCCTGTTTTTTTCATAAATTTTTTTTCTAATCTCCTTATATCTGAGCAATCTAAAAATATTTCCACACACTTATTGTCCCTATGCCTTCCTATAACCTTTATCCTTCCCCTTGACATCTCGATCTTCTCAATATCTATAACTTCCAATCTTGTTCTCATTTCGTTTAAGAGATTTTCTTTGCTAATTATTAACACCGGATACGCCTCTATATATCTCAAATACTTTTTATCACCCTTTTCTATTATTTCAGAAACTAACTCTGCAAATGTATCTTCAAATTTTAGCATGGAAAGTGCATCTAAAAGTTCAATAATTGGATTTTCAACATTATTTGATGAGAAACACTTTAATAATCCAAGCGTTAATGCTGTTGCGATAAGTTTGGTTGCAGGTCTCTTTCCCTTCTCCAGCATACTAAGATGGGACTGACTTATCCCGCTTTCTTTTGCTAATTTTGACTGAGTTATTTTTAATTTTTCCCTAAATGCTTGAATATATTGTGGATTTAAGAGAATTGCTCGTTCGATGATTTCTAATTTCTTATACATGTTCCCACTTTAACTTTATAGGAAATTAATTTCCGCTATTGTTCATAATCAATCATTACATTATCGCTATGGAATAACATTATCCTCTGGCAAATATATAAAATTAACTACAAAACCCAAGACGAAAATTTTATATATTAGATTGATTAAAAGTTCCCATGGGTGATACAATGGAAAACGTGCAAAGATTAGATTGTCCTGTTTGTGGAGGAAAAGGAACATTTGTTATAACCT
Organism: Methanocaldococcus vulcanius M7; assembly: GCF_000024625.1. Taxonomy (NCBI): domain Archaea; kingdom Methanobacteriati; phylum Methanobacteriota; class Methanococci; order Methanococcales; family Methanocaldococcaceae; genus Methanocaldococcus; species Methanocaldococcus vulcanius. The sequence goes on along the minus strand of NC_013407.1, from coordinate 454,388 downwards.
CTCATCAAATAGACATCCCATACTTTGGTCCGGTGTTAGAAACAACTATGATATGCGAAAAATGTAATTTTAGAAGAAGTGATGTGTTTCCATTAGAGGTTAGGGAACCAAAAAAATATAAACTAAAAATTAAAAGTGAAAAAGACCTAAATAAAAGAGTAGTAAGAAGCTCCTCCGCTTATATCGAAATACCAGAACTTGGAGTTGAGATAACTCCTGGGCCACTGGCAGAAGGATTCGTTAGCAACGTAGAGGGGGTATTAAATAGAGTGGATAATATCCTCCAGACACTTATAAGATGGGCTGAAACAGAAGAACAGAAGAAAAAAGCAGAAGAACTTAGAGAGAAAATAAAAAATATAAAAGAAGGAAAAGAATCTGCAACTTTAATTCTTATAGATCCTCTTGGGCATAGTGCAATAATTGGAGAGGGTGTAGAGGAGGAAGAGTTGAGTGAAGAAGAAGTGGAAAAGTTAAAGGGAGGGATTGTAATAATCGATAATAACAAAAAAGACGTGGATAAATAAAAAAGTAAATAATAAAAATAAAATAAAAAATAAAAAATGGCTCAGATCGGGTAAGTATCATCACAATATCAGCTAACCCTCTTTTCATCATCGCCACTTTTAATTTTACGGTTAAGGTTTATATAGATGTTGAGATCCAACTATTTATGTTTCCAGATCTTAATCGATCCAAAAAAGGTGAAATCTTGTATAAAAAAATAGTCGTCCCAACGGATGGCTCAGACGTTTCACTCGAAGCTGCAAAGCATGCTATTGCAATTGCCAAAGAATTTGATTCTGAGTTATATGCCATATATGTAGTAGATGTCTCTCCATTTGTGGGACTTCCTGCAGAGGGAAGTTGGGAATTAATAAGTGAACTTTTAAAAGAAGAAGGTAAAGAAGCCCTAAAAAAAGTAAAAAAACTTGCAGAAGAAGAAGGGTTAACAATACACACAGAAATGTTAGAAGGCGTTCCTGCAACAGAAATTGTAGAATTCGCAGAAAAGAAAAAAGCAGATTTGATCGTTATGGGAACTACTGGAAAAACAGGTCTCGAAAGAATACTCCTTGGAAGTGTTGCAGAAAGAGTTATTAAAAATGCACACTGTCCAGTTTTAGTAGTTAAAAAACCCAAAAAAGAAGAATAACTTATAAAATCATAATATTAAATATCTCTTTTTCATAAAATACAATGCCAAAAATATATTTACTATTTCAATTAAAAATTTGAATTTTAGAAAATTTAAATAAGATCCTTGAAATACTTTAAAAGAGATGGCTTTTTTGTTATTATCCTCTTTACGAACTTTTTTAAATCAATACCATCTAAATTATCCCCTAACGCTTCCGCAAGAGCATCTAATTCATCATCAGAAAGTTTTTCCAAGATTTTCCTATACTTTAAATGATTAAGCAAATACTCATAATGCTTCTCTTTCCATAACCTCTCATATTCTTTTAAAACATCCTCACTCCAATTATTTGACTTTATAGATTTACTTGCCACTTCTCCAGCCATCAATCCGCAATCCATCGCTAAATAAATACCACCACCAGTTAAAGGGCTTATCTGTCCTGCAGCATCTCCAACAACCAAAATCCCATCAGCATAGGTTTTTTCTATTGGCCCAGAAACAGGGGCTCCACCAACTTTAAATTCCACAGGAGTAGCGTTTTTTAGTTTATCACTTGCTAAACTATTCTCTATAAATTCCTCCAAGTAATCAATTGCCTTCTTTTTTTTATCCCTAACACCTAATCCAACATTTGCTGTTTCTCCCTTAGGGAATATCCAAGCATAACCCCCTTTCGCTACATCATTTCCAAAGTAAAACTCCATCATATTTTTATCAAACAACTCAACATTTGTCATCTCATACTCAGCACAAGAACATATATCCAATGGTTTCTTTTTTGCTTTTAATCCGGCATATTCTGCCACATTACTTTCAACACCATCGGCAGCGATCACAATCTTTGTTTTAATAACATACTCCTCTCCTAAAAACTCAACTATAACATTCCAATAATCTCCATCTCTCTCCAAACCTACAACAGTTGACTTCACAGCAATCTTTGCTCCTGCCCTACCAGCTCTAACTGCCAAATACTTATCAAAGATCTTTCTTTCAACAACAAACCCCTGTGCTTTACCCTGTGTAACAACAACCTTCTTTCCAGACGGAGAAAAAAGAATCCCTCCTTTAATAATGTTTCTAACAAACTCAGGACTTGGTTTTATTCCAAATTCCTCAATTGATGGAATTGCCTCGGCACATCTTACTGGTTCTCCAATTTCCTGAGATTTTTCAATTAAAAGAGTTTTTACTCCATTTTTTGCAGTAGCATAACTCGCCATACTTCCTCCAGGCCCTGCTCCAACAACCACAACATCATAACTATCCTTTAACTCTCTCATTATTCTCCCTCTAACGCGTTTAATGGACATACTATTATACAAAGATTACAATTACTACACTTCTTCTCATCTATCACAACTATATGCTCTATTAAGTTTATTGCCAAATTTTCACATACACCAACACAAGCTCCACAATAACCACATCTCTTATAGTTGACTTTTACCATAATTTTTCCCTCAATAATGCTTAATATTCTGAAATATAGTGGCAGTTCATATATATTGTTATCGTCAACAGACAATTTAGCATTTTACAAATATTTAATATTGACGTCTATTTTTATATTATATATTTAATAATGCATGATATTTATCTTGTTGTTTGTTTTTATTTTTTTGATTTTTAGGTTTTTAATTTAGATTTTTGTTTTTTATTTGTTTTTTAGTTGGTTTCTGAGGGTTGGTTTGTTTTATTATTTTATATATTTGGATGTATTTAATTATGGAGATTTTTTAGAGTTTTTAATTATTTGTAGTTGTTTTTAGAAATCCACGGTTAATTAAGTGTGTTTTTTGTTTTTGTTAATTATTTATTGTTGTTTTTTAAATAAAAGTTTGAATTGTTTTGTTAAAAGGTTTATAAAGAAGAGGGGTTATCTATGGGTAGAAATCTTATAGTGTAGAAAAATATAAATACCAGTAAAAATATTATAATGAAATAAGAAAGATTGCCCTATTAAAATCAGCACGGGTCGTGATGGAAACGTTGGCTTGTTGCTTCAAAGTGTTAGGGTTTGCTGGATTAATTAAAATCAGCACGGGTCGTGATGGAAACATTATTAACTGCATCAATTAACTGTTCAAGTTGTTGTTATTAAAATCAGCACGGGTCGTGATGGAAACTAGTAATAAAGGATACATATATAACGGATGAACAAATTAAAATCAGCACGGGTCGTGATGGAAACTATTTCATCCATTACCATATCTGCATAGAGGGGGTCAGTAATTAAAATCAGCACGGGTCGTGATGGAAACTAATAACACAGTAGGAGGGATATTATGCGAAATATTAATAAATATTAAAATCAGCACGGGTCGTGATGGAAACGTTGGCTTGTTGCTTCAAAGTGTTAGGGTTTGCTGGATTAATTAAAATCAGCACGGGTCGTGATGGAAACATTATTAACTGCATCAATTAACTGTTCAAGTTGTTGTTATTAAAATCAGCACGGGTCGTGATGGAAACTAGTAATAAAGGATACATATATAACGGATGAACAAATTAAAATCAGCACGGGTCGTGATGGAAACTATTTCATCCATTACCATATCTGCATAGAGGGGGTCAGTAATTAAAATCAGCACGGGTCGTGATGGAAACTAATAACACAGTAGGAGGGATATTATGCGAAATATTAATAAATATTAAAATCAGCACGGGTCGTGATGGAAACGTTGGCTTGTTGCTTCAAAGTGTTAGGGTTTGCTGGATTAATTAAAATCAGCACGGGTCGTGATGGAAACATCGTTATGTATCCATCTTGTTTTTTTGTGAAAATATTAAAATCAGCACGGGTCGTGATGGAAACACTGAAAATATGGACAGAGAGAGTTAAACAAAATGATTAAATTAAAATCAGCACGGGTCGTGATGGAAACTTATCAAAATGAGCATATAAAGAAGTTCCTAAAAGAGATTAAAATCAGCACGGGTCGTGATGGAAACAAAGATCTCGATATAGATGATCTCGTAAAATACAATTATACAAAAAAGACAATAATTAAAATCAGCACGGGTCGTGATGGAAACAAGATTAGAAACGCATCTTTATGGTTAGATGACGTTTATTAAAATCAGCACGGGTCGTGATGGAAACTAGTTTATATCCATTATCCCTTAATAAACTTTTTATTTCTATTAAAATCAGCACGGGTCGTGATAAAAAGATATTAAAATCAATTTTTAGAATTAAAATCAGCCCTCTAAGGGATAAAAACAGCAATCTGATTTTCTATTGAATTTATACTCCTATATTAAAAAGAGGCAGAAGTTCTAAAAGAATTGTATATATATTATTTTATTTTTCCAAAATCAAATATTAGAAATCTAAACTTATAACTTCAACACCCAATTTATCGATTAACATATCTTTAATTTTTTTAAGGCCGTAAACTTCCGTTGAGTAATGAGTAGCATCTATAACCACTAAACCAAGTTCCTCAGCCAATATTTTGGAATGATGAGTGAGATCTCCAGAGAGATAAACATCTGCTTTTTCTGAAACATACTTCACTGCGGATTGAGATAATCCATAGCCGGAAAGCACAGCCAACTTGAAATTTTCATCAACATCCCTACTCTTAACTACTACAGGATTTTTATGCAGAAAGGTTTTTGTTATTTTCAAAAAATCCTCAAAACTACCTTCAAAGAGTCCAACTCTTCCAAGACCGTTATCATATAAATATTCAACATCTTTCAACCCATATAAAGAAGATAACGCATCATTTAATCCATTTTTACATACATCTAAGTTAGTGTGTGCAGAATAAAGTATAATATCATCTTCCATTAAAATTTTAAGTTTTTTGTAAATTACACCAGTAAAATTCCTTATTGGGTCTTTTAACAAAGGATGATGCGTAAATAGAACATCCACTTCAAAATCTTTCGCTTTTTTAATTACATGTAGAGAAGGATCGAGAGCTATTCCAATCCTATTTAATTCCTTTTCTAAATTATCTCCAACTTGAAGACCTACATTATCCCCCTCAATAGCCAATTCCTTCGGAGCAAATTCTTCAATAAACCTTATAAAATCGCATACATACATTAAACATCCCTCCAAATGTTCTAATGAGTGTAATAATATAGCATATACAAAAAACTTAGAAATTAACTATTAAATAAATTTTTGTTCCCAGACCTTCGATCTAAAATCAGAAATATAAGAAAAAGTATAGATAGTGAAATAATAGACGATAAAAAAGTGGAAACCATTTCTGAAACATTAAAAAATAACAAGACCCTAAATATAATTCCATACAGAACTAATAACAAAAATAAGAGAAACATCATACTTAAAAAATTTATTACGTCAGATTTAGGATATTTTTTATAAATCCAAAGATAAATAAAGTAAAATAATACCACAATGCCCCATAATATATCCAATATTACTCCCTTTATATTTAATAAGATAACAATATATAAAACCGCTATTAATATTATCAAGTTTTTAATATCAGATCTTATCTCTTTAAATGTTTCATTTACTCCTTTACCTTCCACAACAACACAATATACCACATAACTACAAACGATCAATCCAGAAATAAAAAATAATACAATAAATACCCCATACTCCATATCTACTCAACCTATAATCATCGTCCTCATTATTCTCAATAGTTATTGTATTTTTGTTATTTCTTATTATTTAACTATTGCTTAATTCAAGTTAACTACTATATTTTTGTATGTTTTAAATATTTATTTTAGTAGAATTTTAGTTTAAAAATTTTTCGTATACTTTTATTATTTTAAATATAAAGATGTGATCTACATAACCACATTATTAACCAATTAGGTTCATAACATTAAGACGAATAAAACTTAAATAAATCACAATTTAATTGGACAGTAAGCAATTATTTCAAGTTAAATTATCAATTATTTACTACTTTTTAAATATCTCTCGAATTTATTTAGAGATGATTTTCCATCAATCAACAATTTTATCATAAAACAACAAATGTTTTAAACTTTACCTAATTAATCATACTAATACACTAAAATATCATAAATATAATTATTATTTTTAAAAATCGTATTCAAAAAGTAATACTAACCCAAAAAAACTACAAAAATGTTAACAAAAACTTTTATATATCATAAAGTCAACTTTACAAATTGTAAAACTTTGTGGAGGTGAAAACTATGTGCACCCCAATATCAGTTACTGCAATGGGAGCATTACCAAGTGTCGGAATGATGCTTCCATACATCTTAGGAGCAGCTGCATTAATGTTGGTCTCAGCATGGAGCTTTGTTAGCTCAAAAGTCGAAAACATCTCAAAAGTCCCAATGTCTGAATAAATCTACAATTTTTTCTTTCTGGGACGATAAAAATCCAAAATTACAATTTTTTGGAGGTGATAATCGATGTGTGCACCAGTTTCAGCAACTACAAGCGTTGGAGCCACAATGATCTCCCAGGCCTTAATGATCGCTGAGATCATAGGGTTTGCAGGAATAATCGGAGTTGTCTTATTCGCATTCAAAGACACTTTAAGTGCAGTATTAAACAGATCCTAAATTAGGATCTGTTATTATCTTCATTTTTTATTAACAGGTGTTTAATAATTGAAATGGAAATAAAATTAATATGTAAGATTGTTTGGAAAATAGTAATATCGAAAATAGAGCGACATAACGGTGGATGACGTGCTTTCGATTTTAACATCAATGATAAAACCAAAGATCCTGCAAGTTGAAACAACCAATGATTGTAATAGCAACTGCAAGATATGTATGAGGACACACTGGAAAAGGGGAGTTGGATATATGAGTTATGAGGACTTTACCAAACTCCCAATAAGCGAATTCGACGAAGTTGCTTTACACGGATGGGGAGAGTGTTTTTTACATCCAGACCTGTTTAAAATGGTAAAATACATAAAACAGCAAAACGTCAAAGCGAGTTTATGCACTAACGGAAAACTACTTGGAGAGAGATTAGACGAGGTCTTGGAAAGTGGATTAGATGAAATCGCATTTGGAATATTTACATTAGATGGAAAGGAAGAGATTTTAAAAAATATTGAGGCCCTACTTGAAGAGAGGAAAAAGAGAGGAGTTCCGATAACCACATTTTTTGATATAACCGTATTCAAAGAAAATTTAGAAGAAATAAAGGATATTGTAGAAAAAGCTATTGAATTAGGCGTCGATGGAATCGTCTTCCACAGGTTATTCGACATTTACAATGTTGATAATGATGTAAAATATGGGTTAACCCCAAAAGAAGAAAAAACCTTCTTCAACCAAATAAAAGAAAAATATGGAAAACAAATTCCATTGTATTTCCCATTAAAACATACAACACCCTGTAGGGTTTTATTAAAATGTATGTTCGTTAGATACGATGGATTACAATCTCCATGTGTCTATTTAAGTGATGACACACTTGGAGATGCAAGAAACTCAACATACAAAGAGATGTTAAAAAGACACATACTCTTCATAAAAGGGGTGAAAAACAATGTCATCTGCAAACAATGTATATGGTAAGCTTTATACTGACTTAACAAAATTCGCAATAGTTTATTTCTTAGCATTAATAGGGTATTTCAGCAGTTTATTCTCAATTGAAAGTTTATGGTACAATCTGTTCCATATAAGAGCCCCATTCTTGGGGATGGTTCTATTCGGAGGGTTCTATTACATACTTTGGATCGTTATAGCAAAAGAGGTCTGTGGAAAATACTACGGTGTTTTAACTGCAACACTAATCGCTTGCTTTGCTTTAATTGCAAGTCCTTGGTTTGGTGTCTCAAATCCACCATGGTTCGGTATCGTTGGGTTAACATCCTTTATCATAATGGGTTATCTAACTGAAAGATACAATGGAGCAGTTGGATTGCCCGTTGCAGTTATAATAAACTGGGCAGTATTCTGGGCATTTAACCCAGATGTATTCGCTGCAAGATACAGCGTTTCAGCGTTAGTTATAACATTCATCCTATCGATAGTTTCGGGATTTATTGGGGACTATATCGGAAGAATCGTTGGAAGATATTTAAAGAACATGATAAACTTAGAAAAAACAGTTCCTGTTGCTACCGAGCAGAAACAGTAAATATAAGTATTCCTATATTTAATTAACTTCATCAAAACCAACAATACAACTAATAAAAATTAATTATTATAAAAATTAATAAAGGTGGATATAATGAATAAGACGGCGAAGATCGTTATCGGAATACTCTGTATAATCGGAGCGATCGGATTAGCAGTTTATGGATACACTACATATAAAGCAGAATATTTAGCAGCAAAATACACAAACGAAGGAATTCCAATATTAAGAGAGGCAATAGCTGATGGAAACATGTCCGCTTACAAATTAGCAGACCACTACTTCGACTTAGCAATACAGGCAGATCCATACTACCCATGGGCATGGTACAACAAAGCAAACGTTTATGCAAATACAGATCACTTCTACCACTACGACAAATATCCAAACGAAACATACATACAAGCAGGACTTCCAGATGAACAGAAATACTACGATATAGCAATGAAATGCGTTCACAGGTTTATGGATTTAGATCCACAAGACGCTGCACTTGGATATGAATTGATAGGAGCAGCAAACTACCTCTACTACGACACCTACAACGACAAAGTTAAGTATGTCTTACCTCCTGACTTCAAAGCATTGGAAGGAATAGATGATATATACAGAGTTTCAGGAAAAGGAGGAACTGCTTCATTATTAGCAAACATTGCAAGAACCTACTTATCAATGGGAGAATTTAACGACTCATACAAATACTATGCTTACTCACAATTAACAGATCCAAAAGTTAACCCAATGGCAAAATATGCAATTCCAGAAGGGCCAGCATTTGAGCACCTTGTCTGGTCAGCAATTATATTGGCTGAACTACACGATCCAAAAATAACATATGAAACTGCAAACAAAGAATGCCACATGTTCGTTGACAACTACGGTCCAAAATTAGGTTGGACAATGGATTTAGGATACATGCCAACAGCTGTTTCTGCTTACCAATTAGGAAAATACGATGAAGTTATGAAATGCTGTAATTTAATCATAAACAAATATTCAGACCCAACATCTGATGATTTAGATGACTACTCACCATACTACGGAGAGGCAAACAGATACATTGCAATGGTAGATATGAAGAAAGGAGATTTAGACGATGCCATAAAGCACTTAAAAGAGAACATAAGATTCTCAAGTATGATGGTTCCTCCTGCTGATGACTATCCAGCAGATATTCCAGTAGGACACTATGAGAGGGGCTTAGCATACTACTTCCTTGGAAAATACACTGGAAACAAATCATACTACGAACTCGCTTTAAAGGACTTCAAATACTTAGTTGATAATCCAAATGTTTCAAACAGAAGTATTGCACACGAAAACTACTACTTCCTTGGAACAGTTATGACTGGATGCACCTACGCAAAATTAGGCGATTATGATAACGCTCAAAAATACTTGAAGATGGCCTTAGATGAATTAGCAAACAACGAACAACTAATAGGATATAACAAATACTTCAGAAAAGATACTGAAACACTCTACGAAGAAATGAAAAACAAAAACTTTAATGGTATAGATCAATTCCCATGGCTCTGGGAAGTAGAGCATTAAAATCCTCTTACTTAAAAATTCTTCCTATTTTTTGATTTTTGAGTTTTTAGTTTATATTTTGTGTTTTTTATTTGGTTTTTGTTGATTTTGAAGGAGTGGTTTGTTTTATTATTTTGTATATTTGGATGTATTTAATTATGGAGTTTTTTTAGAGTTTTTAATTGTTTGTAGTTGTTTTTAGAAATCCACGATTAATTACTTGATTTACTTATTTTTATTAATTATTTATTGTTGTTTTTTAAATAAAAGTTCGAATTATTTTGTTATAGGGTTTATAAAGAAAAGGGGTTATTTGGGGGTAGGATAATTATGGTGTGGAAAACTATAAATATAAGTAAAAATATTATAATGAAATAAGAAAAATTACCCTATTAAAATCAGCACGGATCGTGATGGAAACTTACATACTCAGTTGGATCAACAGGGTATTTTTTCTATTAAAATCAGCACGGATCGTGATGGAAACTATTTTCTGATAAGTTCTTCAAGATATTTACCTCCCATTAAAATCAGCACGGATCGTGATGGAAACCTTGCTCTAATATTTATTTCGTTCATTCGGGGCTCGATTAAAATCAGCACGGATCGTGATGGAAACCTCTCGGGGTTGTAATAATCGAACCTATATTCATATATTATTATTAAAATCAGCACGGATCGTGATGGAAACTTTACTCTAATACGTAATTCATTTAGTCGGGGATCGATTAAAATCAGCACGGATCGTGATGGAAACACATAATACAAAAGCAATATCTTGTCCATTTAGGGAATTAAAATCAGCACGGATCGTGATGGAAACAATAAGATATTAATTAGATTATGTATGCAAATTATAATTAAAATCAGCACGGATCGTGATGGAAACTACTTCATAACCGCACAAGGATTTTACAAATTAAGAATTAAAATCAGCACGGATCGTGATGGAAACTAAAATAGGTAATGTGAGAATATGATAGATTTAACGAATTAAAATCAGCACGGATCGTGATGGAAACAATAATTTGGGTAGGATTTATGGAAAAAAGTTGATTTTATTAAAATCAGCACGGATCGTGATGGAAACCATATGTCTTAAAAAAATCTTTCAAATATTTTAATATTAAAATCAGCACGGGTCGTGATGGAAATTTTTAATTCGTAGTCGTCCAATTCTAAATGTTGATTAAAATCAGCACGAGTCGTGATGGAAACTTATAAAATTTACTATCTACAAAAATCAATATAAGCTAAAAAATTAAAATCAGCACGAGTCGTGATGGAAACGCTAATAATGACACTATTACTATGTCATTTTCTGTTAAAATCAGCACGGATCGTGATGGAAACTTAACTCTCAAAACAAAATCCGAATTTGGTATTTCTACTACAATTAAAATCAGCACGTCTTGTGATGGAAAGTTCTGTAGAATTAAAATAAACTCTAACATTATATAATTAAAATTATATCCACTAATGAAATAGAAACATTTCAAGTTTTGATGACTTTTTCAAAGTGGTTATGATTAAAATAAGACCCCTTAGGAGAGAAACGTTCCTTTTAAAATAGTGAAATTTTCAAATTTTAAATTTTGAAAAATTTCTAAGCAAAAAAGAGTCATATAATTATAAAAATCCAATTTATTTTCTCTTTTCAAATTCTGCATCAACAACTATGTGCCAAACTCCGGGAGCGTATTTTTTTACTTTATAGATAGAGTATTTAGTTAAGAAATAGTTATTTTTCTCAGCGTAGTATTTTAATCGCTCAATTGGTCTTTTTGTCATTATCTTTTCTGCAACAGTTTCATGGTAGTGAATAACTCCTTTCTCTTTCAAAAATTCAAATGCCTTATCTAAAAATTTATGCGTTTTGTGCACATAACCCATTATTACCCTATCTGCAATATTTTCAAGTTTTACATTTCTATTGTCAGAGCATATTGGAATTATGTTATTAAGATTGTTAATTTCGACATTTTCACATAAGTATTTATAAGATATGGGGTTTTTCTCAATAGCGTAAATAGTTTTTGGTTTGGAGTATTTAGCAAGGGGAATTGAAAAATAACCGATGCCTGCAAACATATCTACAACGACCTCCCCTTGTTTTCCTATCATAGCGATTCGTTTTCTTTCTCCAATGTTACCTTGACTCCACATTATCTTAGATACATCGATTTTAAATAAACATCCATGTTCTTTGTGAATGGTTTCTGTTTCATTACCATACAATAATTTTACATGCGGAATTCTCAAATCCCCAGTTATCTGAGCGGTGTATCTCAAAATTGCTTTACATTTAGTTTTTTTAAGTATTTCTTCAATTTCATCAGATGTTAGATCTTTTTTAACTATTACAATATCTCCAATTTTTTGATACTTTAAACCCATACTCTCATCCATCTACCAAAACATCATATATATTAGATAACAAATCAAGGGAATTCCAAATATTGCCCAGATTAGCGGATTCCATCTTAAAACTTTTTCCCCATCAAAGGGAGGAATCGGTAGCATATTAAAACCTGCTAAAAATAAATTTATATAAAATCCATAACTACCTATTGAATACAGAAGCGAGATTGGAGGTGATATTAACATAAGAATAAAAAATATAAACGCAAGAGCAACATTTGTCAATGGTCCTGCTAAGGCAATTTTTCCATTTTCCTCAGCCGTTAAGTAATCTTTATAGATATAAACTGCTCCTGGAGCTATGAATGTAAATCCAAGAAATATTTTTAATATTAATGCAATAAGTAAACCTTCATACCATGCTCTAAATTCACTCCACGCCCCGTATCTTCTTGCTACTGTTCTATGCATCAGTTCATGAAATATAAATCCACTACCCACAGCTATTAAGGAAATCAAAAAGATGGTAGGAGATAAATTAGGATAAGAGAATATAAACGCGATCGCTAACACAGACACAGTAAGATCTATGATTTCCTTTTCTGAAAATTTATACGATCCCATACTATTTCACCACAAAATATTTTGTTGTTTATGATTAAGCTTAGCTATCTTTTTATCTATTTTTCTTAAACTTAAATTTTTTGAGACGAAGTTTTCCTCTTCTCTTATTATTCAAGTTCCTTACATCTTTTTTAAGAACTTCTCCGAATATTAATCCAGTTAAAAGACCAGCTAAGTGTGAGATGTGTGCAATTCCAGTTTTAAACGTATATGGAAGAAGTATCAAATCTATCAATGCAAACAATCCAACAGCCACTCTTATACTTATAGGCACTGGTATGGGAAAGATCACAACTTTTAATCGAGGATGTAAAATAGCTAATGCCCCCATAACTCCAAAGATCGCTCCTGAGGATCCAACTGATGGAAGATAGCTTCCAGTTATATGGCAGTAAAGTATATATGCTAAATTTCCGACTATGCCTGATATTAAAAATACAAGTATATATTTTTTCGCTCCAATTAATCTCTCCAAGTATGTCCCAAAAAAGAAAAGGACAAACATATTCAGCAAAAGATGAGTTATAGTGGCATGCATAAAAATGCTTGTTATCAACTGCCAAGGCATGGAAAAAGCCATATTTGGATACAGCGCAAAATAAAGATACATTTGTGGAAATATCTTGCTTAATATGAACATAACCACACATATTCCAATTATAACAAAATTTATCACTTTTCCTCCCCCACAAACGTTGAGATTCATTTTTATTATAGACATTAGATTTTCTATTATTTGTTTTTCTATTTTTCCATTTATACTTTCACATTAACTTTTATGAATTATTGTTTTATTGAACTCAACTTTTATAAAACATTTACTAAATAATTTTGTATAAAAATTAAATTAAACAATTAATAAGTATCAATAAAAATCAATAGAAACTAAATAAAAGGTGTAAAGTTTATGAATTTAAATACCAAAGGATTGTTGCCTGAACATATGGAGCACAGAGGAAAGTTAACGTTAAAAGAAAATTTAAAAATAGTTGAAAATATTTTAGAACAGAGGAAAATCCCAGAAGTTGGGATAGATGAAGAGCATATAAAACTTCTTTTAAGATTGTTATCTTTTATGGATACTGATAAGGATCCAAATGTAATTCAGATAGGAGAAAGAGAAGCGAGAGTTTATACGAAACTTCAAAGAGATAGTGTATTCGATTTTTGTCATGGTGTTGGAAGAAGTGGAAACTTGACAGATCCTCAACCAAAAGCTCCAGGAGCAAGTGCAATGTATAAATTAACCAATAAAATATTAGAAAGTTTTTTAAAATTTTTAGGTTTGAAGGTAAATGCAATAGCAACTCCTGTAGCAACGGGAATGAGTTTGGCCCTCTGCCTCTCTGCCTCTCGGAAAAAATATGGATCTAACGTAGTCATCTACCCCTACGCATCACATAAAAGTCCAATAAAAGCCACGTCATTTATTGGAATGAGAATGAGGTTAGTAGAAACTGTATTAGAGGGTCATATTGTTAAAGTCGATGTTGGAGAGATTGAAGATGCAATAAAAAGAGAAATAAAAGATAAAAACAATCCTGTCGTTTTAAGCACGTTAACTTTCTTTCCACCAAGAAAAAGTGATGATGTTGTAGAGATCTCAAAAATTTGTGAAGATTACAACATTCCCCATATAATAAATGGTGCCTATGCAATTCAAAACTTTTATTATATAGATAAACTAAAAAAAGCGTTAAAATATAGGGTAGATGCAATTGTTAGCTCATCGGATAAAAACCTCTTTACACCGATCGGTGGGGGGATAATTTACACAAAAGATGAGAGTTTTTTAAAGGAGATTTCTCTAACCTACCCTGGTAGGGCCTCTTCGAATCCAGTAGTTAATATATTAATATCTCTGTTAGCAATAGGAAGCAGAAACTACATCTCCCTAATGAAAGAACAGAAAACGTGTAAAAAACTTTTAGACGACCTTCTTGAAGATCTGGCAGGTAAAAAAGGAGAAATACTTTTACAAGTTGAAAATCCAATATCCTCGTGTATAACAACTAAAAAAGATCCTTTAGATGTGGCAGGGAAATTATACAATCTTAGAATTACAGGACCTCGTGGAGTTAGAAAAAACGATCATTTTGGAACTTGCTACTTGAAAGAGTATCCTTATAATTATATTGTAGTGAATTCAGCAATAGGAGTTAAGAAGGAAGATATATACATGGTCGTTGAAAAACTAAGTAGTGTTTTATAATAATAAAAGAATATCAAACTTAAAAATACCTTCAATGTGATACTATGGAACTGGAAGAAGATAATAAAAAATTAACATTATGGGAAGCTGTATCAATGGCTGTCGGTGTAATGATTGGAGCGAGTATATTTTCTATTTTTGGTGTTGGAGCACAGATTGCTGGTAAAGATTTACCTGAAACTTTTGTATTATCTGGAATGTATGCTCTTTTAGTCGCTTATTCATATACAAAACTCGGATCAAAGATCATCTCTGATGCTGGTCCTATTGCGTTCATTCATAAAGCAATTGGAGATAACATAATAACCGGAGCGTTGAGTATTTTACTGTGGGTTAGTTATGTTATCTCAATATCGTTATTTGCAAAAGGATTTGCTGGCTACTTTTTACCGTTAATAGGAGCACAGATCAACTCTTTTAACTATGCATTAGCAGAAATTGGTATAGTTGCATTTTTTACTGCGTTAAATTTCTTTGGTTCTAAGGCAGTGGGAAAGGCAGAGTTCTTTATTGTTTTAACAAAACTTACAATCCTTGGACTGTTTATATTCGCTGGATTATTGACTCTTCACATCTCATATTTAGTTCCAGACACATCCATATCAGGAATTGAGGGAATGTTATTTGCTTCTGCAATATTCTTTCTCTCCTATATGGGTTTTGGAGTTATAACAAACGCTTCTGAACATATAAAAGATCCTAACAAGAACGTTCCGAGAGCAATATATTTAAGCATATTTTTAGTTATGTTTGTTTACGTTGGTGTAGCAATATCTGCAATTGGAAACCTTCCAATAGATGAATTAATTAAAGCAAGCGAAAATGCCTTAGCAGTTGCGGCAAAACCATTTTTAGGAGATCTTGGATTTTTATTAATCTCTATCGGAGCGTTATTTTCAATTTCATCAGCCATGAATGCCACAATATATGGAGGAGCTAATGTTGCTTACTCATTGGCAAAAGATGGAGAGCTTCCAAAATTTTTCGAAAGAAAGGTGTGGTTTAAATCTACTGAGGGGTTATATATAACCTCAGCCCTTGGTGTTTTGTTTGCCCTACTTTTTAATATGGAGGGTGTTGCTTCAATAACCAGTGCAGTTTTTATGGTGATCTATCTTTTTGTTATTCTCTCTCATTACATCCTCGTTGATGAAGTTGGCGGTAGAAAAGAAATAATCATTTTTAGCTTTTTAGTAGTTTTAGGGGTCTTCATGCTCCTTCTTTATTATCAGTGGGAAGTTCACAGAATAGTGTTTTATGGAATAATACTTACCTTTGCGTTTGTTATAGTATTTGAAGCGATTTACAGAAAGATAACAAAAAGAAAGTTTTCAATTGCTCACACACATTAAAACTTCTCCTTGTTTTAAATTTTTTAACTTCTAACTTATTAACTTATCATTGAATATTATTACACCAACAATGAATCAAACAAAATAGCAAAATATAAAAAATAAAAAAGACGGAAATATCTAACGCATAAAATATTCCATGGCTTAAAAATAACTATAAAGCGATTAAAATCACTACATTTAAAAAATTTAAAGGAGGAGTGATCGAAATGGAAAAACAATCATGTAAAAAAGGAATTGATAGCACTTTTGTCTCAGCACTTTATTATAGTATTAACAAGGCAATTTATGATGTTATTGGAGAAGGAGGAAAGGTTTTAGGAAGGAGGTCTTCTTATGAAATGATAAAAATGCTTAAAGACCTTGGATACTTAAAAGAAAACATGAGTAATGAAGAAATAGAGGACTTGTTCGTTAATGTTTTTGGTCTTTCTGAGGGATTAGGGATACATGAAGACGATAAAATGGTAGTGTTTGATGTTATAAAGCCAACATTAGACCTGTTTTTAAAAAGATTGATGGAAGAGAACCTAAAACCCTACGTATGTCCGTTCATGTATTTGCTATCCGAGATATATGGTTATAGCAATGGATGTCGACTAATGCTTTCGGATGTAATTCCCGAGAGCGAGGAGATGGTAAAACTTGTATTTAAAAAAATTTAAATAAAGATAAATTTAACAAAGTCCTCGGTTTCATTACTACATTGAAAATATACACCTATGTGAAACATAAAAGCATATTTTAACATATTTAAAACATGGGATAGTTATGAAAGCAGTGTTTATCTACCATAAAGACAATCAAAGGATGGAAAAATTCTATAAACATTTAATTAATGAGCCAAGTTTCTGTAGGATCTGTGAGGACTGTAATAATTGTAGGGGAAATTGGAGTTTTAAGGATAAAGTAAAAAATATCGTTATAGATAACGTCTATGAGGAGTTCGTTGATGACCCTTATCAGTATCTACCAGATCTGCCTGAAGGAGATGTATGCATTGCCCAACTTCATGAAGATCTTTTATATGAACTACCTCTTATTTTAAAAGAAAAAAATTATAAGGCACTTATTGTCCCCTCAGAAACGCCACACGACTTATCATTAGCACTAAGAAGAGATCTAAACAAGTTCTGTGAAAAATTTAATATAGAATTTGAAAATCCAAAACCATTCTGCTCCCTTGAGAAAAAAGATGAAAAACCATTTATAAAACAGTTTATTGAATATTTTAAGATAGGAAAACCAGAACTCGAAGTAATTGTAAGGGATAACAAAGTTGAAGATGTTAAGGTTAAAATATCCTCCCCATGTGGAGAAACATTTTATATTGCTAAAAGATTAATAGGAAAGAACTTAAAAGATATTAAAGAAGAGATTGCAAATGCTCATCATAATTATCCATGCTTAGCAAGTATGGAAATGGATAAAGAGTTGGGAGATACAATACTACATAAAGCAGGATATATTGCCATTAAATCAGTTGAAGACGGGATAAAAAAGACCTAATTTTTGCTTTTTGTTTATTTCTATTTTTATTTTATTTTTAGGTTATATTTTTAATTAATTTTTTAGTTTTTTTAGTTTTGGTTTAATAAATACTTCATATATTCATAACATCCTATATTTGAATAGGTTTGGAAATATAAACCGCAAAATTTATATAGGTGTTTTTTAACACAATTATATGTAGTAAAAATGATACACATAATACAACTTACCTTCAGGTGAAAAAATGAGAAAACTCTTGATCGCAATACTGGGCTTGGCAATAATTGGAGCAGTATTTGCATTTCCACCATGGATGGAACAACAAACTCAAAATTATGAACCAATAAACCCAGAAGAAATTCTAAAAAATGCAGAAATAATAGAACACACGACCCCATGGGGATATGAGATTAAACAGTTAGAAGTTGATGGAAAAATTGTAGGGGTAGTGTGGGAGGATGTCGATATAAATAAAGTAGAGGTTGGAAAACCCTTCGAAACCCCATTTGGAGAGAAATATCCTCTATACTATGACGGAGAATTAGTAGGGTTTATATTCACAAACCACCCAACACCACACTACTGCGGATGTGGAATGTGCTGGCAATATCAACAATAAAAAACAAATCAAACAAATTAACGTTTCGGTGATCTATATGCCAATGTGGTGCTGTAATTACACATTCTTTCCAATACCATTTTTCTTTTGGATGTTTTGGATAATATTCTGGATGATCATAGTATTTACTGCGATCATTATTGTATTATCAGTTATAAAATTAATATTAAAAGGTAATACTAAGAAAGAGGAAAAAGTATATATCCCAACTGATAAAAAATAAAATATGGGGTGATAGGATGAGAAAACTGCTATTATTATTTCTAATGGCAGTTGCATTTTTAGTGGGATCTGTATCTGCAACAGACGTGGTTTTAGTAAGTGATAATGCAGCAGATCAATGCACAGCGTTGGAAGTGGCAGATGCTCTAAATGCAACAGTTTTCACAACAACCTGGGGAATATATAACGAAAGTTTAGTAAGTGAGATCGAAAACCTAAATCCAGAGAAGGTTATAATAATTGGAGGGCCATTAGCGGTGGTTGAAAACTACACAATTGCATTAGAAAACGCAGGAATAACAGTGGAGAGAATAGGAGGAACCAACAGGTATGAAACAAACGCTAATGCAACACTAACCTTCCAAAATCAGTTCAAACACATGTTTGGAGATAACGCAACAGCATGCGTATGTTATGGATTCGATGATATCGCATTAAACGAGACAATGCAAAAAGTCAGAAATAGAAGTTGTTTACTCCTACTTACAAATGGAACCAATTTAAGTGTAGAACCGCAAAAACTACAACTGAGAATAAACAAAGTTGAGATCATAGAAAATCCAATCTGTCCATTCTGTAATTATTCAAAAGTTATGATGCAGTTAAAGAGACATGGAATAAACATATCAGTTGAACAGATCTCAGAAGAAAGAGTCAAATTAATGCTCCAAAATAGGATAAGATTAATGGAAAGAAAAATTGAGATGTTAAAGAAAATGGGTGTTAATACGACAGAATTAGAAGAAAAACTAAAAGAAGCAGAACAATTAATGGAGCAGAACAAACTTCAAGAAGCATATAGAATAATGATCCAGCTCCAAGAAGAACAGATGGTAAAAGTTAAAACACACTTGCATCCAAACTGGGGAGAAATGAGAAGAGGAAGTCCTCACCAAAATCTCAACTCCTCAGAAAACCCAGTTGGTAAGATGGGAGAAAATGGCCATCATCAAAGAATAAATACAACTACGGCAAGAATAAACCAATAAAGCAAAATTTTTTACTTTCTACTTTTTTTTTACTTTTTATTTTTAATTATTTTTTAATGCGAGGGGTTATGCATATAGATGTCTCAACCATCATATAAGGTGATTAGAATGAAAAAACTAATTGCAATAACATTGGCAACGTTGATCCTAACATCTGTCCTATTATCCGGATGCACAAGTCAAAATACTACATCAAATACAAATACAATAACAACTGAAACAGGAAAAGGAAATTTTAAAGGAACCTTAGTCAACTCCAATGGGAATATAAATGACACACTAATGCTTGAATATATAAAATCAATGCCAAAACAGCCATTAAGCGAACAAGAAAAAGAAGGATTAATAGAAATGAGAGAAGAAGAAAAATTAGCAAGAGATGTTTACTTAACTTTATATGAAAAGTGGAAACTTCCTATCTTTAAAAATATTGCTGAAAGTGAAGAAACTCACACAACCGCTATAAAATATCTCTTAGAAAAATATAACATCCCAGATCCTGTAAAAAATGATAGTGTAGGAGCGTTTTCAAATCCAAAATTCGAAGAACTTTATAAAAAACTCGTTGAAGAAGGAAACAAATCAGTAGTTGATGCTCTAATTGTGGGGGCTACAATAGAGGACTTAGATATTGCCGATCTTCAAAAATGGATAAACGAAACTGACAATGAAGATATAAAATTTGTCTATGAAAATCTTATGAAAGGTTCAAGAAACCATATGAGAGCATTCGTAAGAATGTTAAATAGATACGGAGCAAACTACACGCCAAAATATATAAGTAAAGAAGAATTCGAACAAATAATAAACAGCAATACAGAAAGAGGAATGAATCAACAATAACTCAAAAAATGATATACAAAATCAAAATAATAAAATATATTAAAGTGGTAATATGAATAGAGATAGATTTTTATCTGGCTTTTTTCTCTCTTTAATTTTTATTTTCCTTATTACAACATCTTTCGCTTGGAATGATTGCCCATATGGAAGAGTTAACTGCACATACCCTGGAGAATGTGGAAGATACATAGATACCAATCACGATGGAATCTGTGATCACAGCGAGCCACCTCCTACAACCGAAACGGAAATCCCATCAACAAATAACACTGAAGAGGAAGATGTAGACAAATACATAGACATATCTGGAAAAGAGCTAAAATCGCTGACAATAGAACAAGTTTGTAAGAAATATAATATAGATCCTGAGTGTTTAAAGGAAAAACTTCATGTAGATGTCCCAGATGATACCACATTCGAAGAACTTAAAGAGAAATACGGAATCACACCGGGAGTAGCAAAAGAAGCAATATTGGAGTGTATGATAGAAGAAGGGAAAATAAAAATTGATAAATCTGAAAATATTAACTCCTCTAAAATAGACGATGAAAAAAAACCTGAAACGTTGTTGGATAAAATAATATCATTTCTATTCTCCACAGTAAATGTTAGAGATCTGCTGTTTGGGTGGTTGTAATGGATAAAATACAGGTACTAAGAAAAATATCACAAATCTTCTTTTTTATATATTTTATATTTCTGACAAGTTTTTGCTTATGTTTCTTTGGGTTAATAGAAAAATTTATATTAAAAGGAAGCTTAGGAGACCTTGCCATTAAATTGGCAATATTTATAATTCTCACACTTCTATTTGGAAGGGTCTTTTGTGGATGGATGTGTCCTCTCGGATTTTTATTTGAATTATCTTACAAATTACGCCTGAAAATATCTAAAAAACGTAAACTTCCAACTATAAATGAAAAGATCCATAATAAATTACTCTATTTTAAGTACGTTGTTTTAGTGCTTTCTCTAATTTTAACCTATTACCTTTCCACCTATGCATTCTGTCAAATTTGTCCAATAGGATTTTTAACCAATCTCTATGGGACAGTAATATCTTTAATGATATTAATAACTTTTTTAATAATATCTTTCTTTGATCCTATGGCATTTTGTAGATATTTTTGCCCTTTAGGAGCTTTTTTGAGCATATTTTCAATAAAACCTCTATTTCAATTAAAAACTAACGAAAAATGTGTTAAGTGTAGGTTGTGTGAGTTTAAGTGCCCAATGCAAATAAAAATAACTGAAAAAATCGACCAAAAAGAATGCATAAGATGCTTCGAATGTAAAAGTGCTTGTAGAAAAAATGCAATTTCTTTCAAGATTCCTTTAAAATAATCCTTACTTTTTTACTTTATTTATTCTTGAACAAAAATTCTTAAAAAATATGAAATTTTTATTAAAAATTATGTAAACTTCTCTTATATTGAAATTTAATTTTTATATTTCTCTTTCTTAAATATCTGGTTAAAAATATATTTATACATCCGCTCTCAGAAAAAATTATAGTATGTAAAAAATTGAAACAAAAAATCAGCGGTGATTTTATGGACAAACTGCAAACATTTAGAAAAATATCTCAAACAATCTTTTTTATAAGAGCGTTAATATTGGGCAATTTGAATATACTTGCATTCGTGTTAAATTTTGTAGTTGGCAAAGGAGCTTACTACATGCTAAGATATATAGGGGTGATCTTGGCCATTTTATTTGGAAGGGTCTTTTGTGGATGGATCTGTCCATTCGGATATTTATTTGAACTTTCTTATCGCTTAAGAGTCAGATATTCCAAATTAAAAAAACTTCCAACATTAGATGAAAAGATACATTCTAAACTTATATATCTCAAATATATCTCTCTATTAGTGGTTATCTTAATATTCTCACTTGGAATAAAAGTAAATCATACATTAACTATTGCAGTTATAGTTTTAACTATATTTATAATTTTAAGCTTCATATACCCAAGATTCTTTTGTAGATACTTCTGTCCAGTGGGGGCACTTTTAAGTATATTCTCTTACTTTTCCATATTTAGATTAAAACTTGATGAAGAGAAATGTGTTAAGTGTAGGTTGTGTGAGTTTAAGTGCCCAATGCAAATAAAAATAACTGAAAAAATCGACCAAAAAGAATGCATAAGATGCTTCGAATGTAAAAGTGCTTGTAGAAAAAATGCAATAACTTATACCCCAATCTTCAAAAAATAAGTATAAACAAATTGATGGATTGATAAATATGTAAATTGACAGATTAAAGTAATTTATATATATTGTTAAAACAAAGTGTAATTAATGTGGTGTATGTTGTAGTGGGGATGTCAAATTTGGGAGGGGTGTTTATATACACAACGTTGAAATTCGAATGGTTAAGTTATTATACAAGGTATAAAATAAGATAAATATCGAATTTGTCAAACTAATAACATCCTACTTGAATAAATAAAAACTGATAAAAAATTAAACTTAAAATCCTAAATAAATCTGTAAAAATAAAGATAAAAAGGTGAGAAGATGAAAGCAGATGCAGTAAAAATAGCCGATGGTGTATATTGGGTGGGGGTCTTAGATTGGGATATAAGAATGTATCACGGATATACATTAAAAGGAACTACATACAACGCTTACTTGGTCTTTGGAGATGAAAAAGTTGCTTTAATAGACAACACATATCCAGGAACATCCGCTCAAATGTGGGGAAGAATAAAAGACGCTTTTGAAAAAGAAGGAAGGGACTTTAAAATTGATGTAATCGTTCAAAACCACGTTGAAAAAGATCACTCTGGAGCTTTACCTGAAATACACAAAAAATTCCCAGAAGCACCAATATACTGCACTGAGGTAGCAGTTGAAGGACTTAAAAAGCACTACCCATCATTAAAAGACGCTCCGTTTAAAGTTGTTCACACTGGAGATACCGTTGACTTAGGAGGTAAAACCTTTACATTCTTAGAAGCTCCTCTATTGCACTGGCCAGACAGTATGTTCACCTTCTACAACGAAGGAGGAATTTTATTCTCAAACGATGCATTTGGGCAACATCTCTGCTTCCCAGCACACAAGAGATTTGATACAGATATTCCAGAGTATGTTTTAATGGACGCTAACAAAAAATTCTACGCAAACTTAATAACTCCACTCTCAAAACTCGTCTTGAAAAAATTCAAAGAAGTTATAGAACTTGGATTATTGGAAAAGATCAAAATGATCGCTCCATCTCACGGGCAAATATGGACAGACCCAATGAAAGCAATAACATCCTATCAGGACTTTGCTACTGGTAAAGCAGCTAAGGATAAAGCAGTTATCGTTTACGATACAATGCACTACTCAACACAAAAGATGGCTCATGCATTTGCAGAGGGTTTAATGAGTGAGGGAATCGATGTTGTGATGTATTTCTTACACTACGATGAGAGAAGTGAGATTGTTAAAGACATTTTAGATGCTAAGGCAGTTCTCTTCGGAATTCCAACGATCTACGATGAGCCATATCCATCCATTGGAGATATTATCTACTACCTAAGAGGATTAAAGTTTAACAGAACTGGATTTAAGAGATTAGCAGTTACATTTGGTTCAATGGGAGGAGAAGGAGGAGCTGTGGCTAAAATTGCTGAGGACTTAGCAAACTGCGGATTTGAAGTTATAAACCAGTATGAACTCTACTACGTTCCAACAGAGGATGAATTAACAAACTGCTACAACATGGGTAAAGAATTAGCCAAAAAAATTAAAGAAATGAAAATAGAATAATTTTGGAGGCAGATCATTCCTATTATTTTATTTATTTTTCAAATTTTTTAATTTATTTTTATTTTTTATTTGGAACTATTATAAATTCTTATTTTTAATTTTTAATATGCTATTTTTGCTGGATGTATATCACATTACTATCCATTATATTATGTAAATATGTAGTTATAATTTTTCTTATTGCCCAATTAATAAGATTAAAAGATGCGAAATAATATATATAATTTATAGTAAATCTTTGAAGGTATTAAATAACCTACTGCGATATTCGCAGGAGTAATTACTAATACTCCAATAAAAATATAATGAAAACATACAGAAGATTAAAAAATAAAACATGAAATATAAAAACGTCAGAGGGATAAAAATGGAGAGGAAGGAGATAATAAAATGGAGTAAAGATTTTGAGACGGGGATTAAAGCATTTGATGATGAACATAAATTTCTTGTTAAAACACTCAACGATATTTACAACCTACTAAACGAAGGAAAAAGAGACGAGGCAAAAGAACTTTTAAAAAGAAGAGTTGTTAATTATGCTGCAAAACATTTTAAGCATGAAGAAGAAATAATGGAAAAATACGGCTATCCTGATTTAGAGAGACATAAAAAAATTCATGAGATCTTTGTAAAAACAGTTATTGAAAAACTGCTTCCAAAGATAGAAGAAGGTTCAGAGGAGGATTTTAGAAGTGCTTTATCATTCTTAGTCGGATGGCTTACCATGCACATAGCAAAGCCAGACAAAAAGTATGGAGAATGGTTTAAAGAAAAAGGGATAAGTATCGAGGATGAGGCCGTTGAAATTGACTAAATTTTGAATTAATTAATCTTAAATTTATCGAATTTCGAACCATTAACAATATATAACCGTAATTGTTATTATATTAACTGTCAATAAAAAAACAGAATTAAAATTATAAAAATAAATCAAATACTTGTAAAAATACTGTCAAAACGTATATATAACTAAACCAATATATAAAAAAATAATACAAAAACATTAATACATCAACCAAACTGAAAGACAATAAAAATAAATAAGGTGAGATCATGGAATTGGAGTTAATAAATGAACACAAAATAGGAGTTACAAAAGGAACAGATTTAGAGAAAGAAGTTCAAGCAAACTTTGAGGGGGAGTGTAAAGAAGTGGGGATCTACTTAGCAATGGCAAGACAAGCACAGAGAGAAGGTCTTCCAGAAGTTGCAGAGGTCTTAAGAAGAATTGCAATGGAAGAAGCAGAACACGCTGCACACTTTGCTGAAATGAATGGAGTAATTTCTGAAAATCTAAAAGAAAATATAGAAATGATGTTAAAAGGAGAATGCATGGCAAACAAAGAGAAAAAAGCAGCTGCTAAAAAAGCAAAAGAGTTAGATATAGACCCCGCTCATGACTTCTTTGATGAATCAAGTAGAGATGAAGCAAGACATGCAAGAATGTTAAAAGGAATTTTAGACAGATACTTCAAATAAATCTTAAAAAATTTTTTATTTAGTTTTTATTTTTTAATTTTGTATTGAAGATTATAACTAAATGATGATTTTGAATATAAAATATTACTCACTTTTATTGTTTTGCATCTATTAATTTTTTAATTTGTTTTATTTATTACTCAGCATATTTAGGATGTTGATTTTATGTTTAAACTGTTATTTGCCGAAAAAAGGTGAAAAATATGCGAGTTGAGCTTAAAACAAAAGATATGAAGGAATTTTATAAAATATTCAGCGAAAGTGAATTTATAATAACTGATGACAGTAAATTAATAAATGAAACAGTAAATTATTTAAAGAAAAAATATGAAAACAATACAAAAAAGAAAAAATTAATTCCATTAGATTTATTTAAAGCTATTGTCCTGATAATGATGAAAAAGATCAAAGAATTAGACAGCGAGATAACCTTATACGACATTGGTTATGAATTTGGAAAACACCTAAATCCAAAAAAATACAGCGATTTAAAAAAATTTTTTAAAGAAAATAACTTAGGAACTCTAAAAGTGGATAGCAGAAAACCATTGATTTTAAAAGTTGAAAACTGTTCTTTTTGTGAAGATCTAAGTTTTGAAGAACCAATATGTTATTTTGATGCCGGTTTAATAGCAGGAGCTTATGAATGTATCTTAAAAAAACCTGTTGTTGTTGATGAAATAAAATGTATGGCAAGAGGAGATGATGCTTGCTATTTTAAAGTTGAAGTAGTAAAATAAACAAAATTTTCTTTCTATTTTCGGAGAAAATATCTCTTTCTCATTATTTCTTTTTCACTCTCCATTTTATTATTTTACTTAAATACTATAATACGATTATCGAACTTTACATTTAAAATATTGTAATAAAGTATAATGGAAAACGATATATAGTTTCAAATAAAAACATAAAAATGACAAAAATAGTCCTAACTGGATAATCAATCAGGTGAAATAAAATGGTGATCTATGCTCAAAAAGATATTAGCAATGATTTTATTGAAGAAATTATAAAGGCAGGGGAAATCCTTGGGGAAGGGCATGTTTCCTCTTTTAAAGCATGTTATCAATGCGGAACATGCACAGGAAGCTGTCCAAGTGGGAGAATAACTGCTTTTAGAACAAGAAAATTAATAAGATATGCCCAATTTGGAATGAAATCTGCAATAATAGACAGTGAAGACCTATGGATGTGCACAACCTGCTATGAATGTTATGAAAGATGCCCAAGAACAGTTAAGATAACGGATATAATAAAAGTTTTAAGAAATATTGCTGCAAGAGAAGGGAAAATGGCTGAGGCACATAAAAAAACTGCTTTATATGTTTTTAAGACAGGACATGCTGTCCCAATTAATGACCAAATAAAAAAAGCAAGAAAAGAAATTGGTTTAACTGAAATTCCTCCAACGACTCACAAGTATCCTGATGCCTTAGAGGTAGTTAGAGGGATTATGAAAGATCTAAAATTTTGTGATATGGTCGGAATCTGCACGGAAACAATGCAATTAAAACCAATGGAATGGAAAGACATGTCAGAATAAAAATAAACCAAAATAAAAATAAAAAGTAAAGAAAGGTGTTTTAATATGGAATTTGTGTTCTTTTTGGGGTGTATTGCTCCAAACAGATACCCAGGCATTGAAAAAGCCACATACATAACAATGGAGAAACTTGGAATAAAATTACATCCCTTTGAAAAGGCATCTTGTTGTCCAGCTCCAGGAGTTTTCGGTTCTTTTGATCTGAAAACTTGGCTAACCTTGGCAGCAAGAAATCTATGCATGGCAGAGGAAGTTGAAATGGACATCTTAACCATATGTAATGGATGCTATGGCTCGCTATATGAAGCAAATCACTTACTAAAAGAAAACGAAAAAGCAAGAAAAATGGTGAATGAAATACTCTCCAAGTATGGATTAGAGTATAAAGGGAAAGTTAGAGTTAGACACTTGCCAGAGGTCTTATACTACGATTTAGGAGTTGATAGAATCAGAGAAGAGATAACAAATCCATTAAATGTAAATGTAGCAGTTCATTATGGTTGTCATTATTTAAAACCAACGGATATTAAAAAATTAGAGAGTTCAGAAAGGCCGAGATCTTTTGATGAGCTTGTAGAAGCACTTGGAGCAGTGTCAGTCAATTATAAAGATAAAAATATGTGTTGTGGAGCTGGAGGAGGAGTTAGAGCAAGAAATTTAGATGTTGCCTTAAAAATGACTAAAACAAAGTTGGAAAATATAAAAGAAGCAAAAGCCGATTGTATAACAGAGGTTTGTCCATTCTGCCACTTACAGTTTGATAGGGGGCAGGTAGAGATAAAGGAGAGGTTTGGAGAAGAATACAACATTCCTGTGATACACTACTCTCAATTACTTGGGCTTGCAATGGGAATGTCTCCGAAAGATGTTGCTTTGGACTTACACTTTATTCCAACAGATGAGTTTATCAAGAAAATAGATGGGCATTAAAATTTCTATTCAAAAAATTTAGAAAGTTATATATACTGTCTAATATCAAAAATATAATATAAGGAAATTAGACAAAATAATCAAAAAGTCCTTTAAAAATAACTTAAAAAATAAAAAGGTGAGAAAATGAAGAACGAAGTATTTTTTGGGGAGGGAATGAAGGTGGTTAAAGAGAAATATCCAGATCTCTATGATGTTATAGTTAAGTTGAATGATACTGTCTTTACTGGAAAAACATTGGATTATAAAACTCAGAAATTGATTGCAATAGGAATCGTTGCCTCAAAGTGTGATGAAGTAGCGATAGAAAAACAGATGAAAAGTGCAATGAAAGAACTTGGAATCACAAAAGAAGAAATAGCAGATGTTTTGAGAGTTGTTTTATTAACAAGTGGAATGCCTGCTTTCACAAAAGCAATGAAAATATTAGAAAAACTCTAAACTTATAGATAATCTTTTATTTATTAATTTATTTATTTAAATTACATTTTTAGTTTGATTATTTATTTATAAGAGAAATTGTGGGGATAATATGACACACTACTGCGGAATAAACCGAATGAAAGAAGGAACTGATTTTGAAAAGAAACATACTCCATTTATTGAGTGTAAAGACAGAGTTAAAGCAAATGCTTATTTTGAAGTAAAAATTTCAACTGGAATTCCACATCCTATGGAAGATGCCCATTTTATTCATTGGATCGAGTTGTATATGGGAGATCTTTATTTAGCAAGAGTTGATTTTACCCAATTTATGAAACCAGAGGTTAAGATGATGGTAAAAGCCCCGTCAAAGGAACATGAGAAATTTACATTAAGAGCATTAATGAGATGCAATCTTCACGGGGTCTGGGAATACGAAAAAGAGATTCTGCTTGAATAAAATCTTATTTTTATAAATAAAAAATAATAAACTAAAAATTAACAAAAAACTAATAAATTATACATAAAAAACATAAATGCGATAATCGTCTTTAACATCATAATATTATGCGAAATTTAAGTGATTAATGATATATACTTCTAACTAACTAAGATAAATAATGACAAAAATAGCACAAAGGTGATAGAGATGGCAAGGTATCAATGCATGTGTGGATGGGTGTATGATGAAGATAAAGGAGAACCATCACAAAACATCCCACCAGGAACAAAATTTGAAGATCTTCCAGATACATTCAGATGTCCTCAGTGCGGATTAGGAAAAAACGCTTTCAGAAAAATCGATTAATTAAATAAATGCGAATGTAAAATATATACTTATATGTAAATGTGCAAATAAGTTCATGTAAAGGTGTAATTAATGATCTCAGTTAAAGACGTTATAAATTACAATCCAGAAGAATATAAATTTAAAAGTAGAGAAATTCCATCAGATTTACTTGCGATTTTAATATACGCGTATATGCAGAAGGTTAAAGACCTTGGATCAGACACAACCCTATATGAAATTGGCTATGAAGTTGGAAGATTAGTGTCTCCAAAAAGTTATGAGGATGTGAAGAAGTTTTTTGAGGCCAATAATATCGGTTATATTGAGATTAAAGAAAAAGATAATGAGGAAGTAGAAATAAAAGTAAAGGACTGTATATTTTGTAGAACTCAAAAGTCAGAAGAACCAATGTGTGATTTTGAAGCAGGATTGATTGCTGGGTTCTTAGAATCAATAAAAAATAAAAAATATTTCGTTAAAGAGATGTATTGCCAAGCACAGGGTTATGATGCCTGCGTATTTATTGCTAAACCTCTCCATAACTAAAAAATCAATTTATTAAAGGTGATTATCTATGATAACAACAAACCATCCATTATATGAAGCATTAAGAGACATCCAGGAGTTTAAACTAAGATTAGTAGAATATTTCAAAGATAAGAATGTTTTTCCAATAAAAAATAAAGTTGAATTAGCAGAAGCCCTTCCCTGTGGAATTTCACTTCCATGTGGGGAAATTGAAGCAGCAGAATTGGTTAAATTATTAACTGACAATGATTTTCCGATAAAAGACCCAGAGGACTTGGCAATGAAATTGGCAAACAAATGTCCAATAAAGCAATAATAACTTAAAAATTAAATAAATTTTGATGATTCAATTGAACTTTTGGTGGAAATATGCCATGGTGGAAATGTTCAAATTGCGGTTATGTTTTTGAAGCAGAGAAACCTCCAGAAAGATGTCCAAATTGTGGGGAAAAATGCACATTCTATGATGTTTCTTGCTACACCCCAGAATGTGGATTTAAAGGATACGATCCAAAATTAGTTGCGAGAACTCCAAATCAAGAAAGCAAAATGTGAATATTTAAATATAACAATTTTATTGAGTAAGAACAAATAAAATTAAATGAAAAAATATAAAAAAAGGGGATAAAAATGTGCGAAGGAAAAATGCCAGTTATTGGAGAAAAATTTCCAGAAGTAGAGGTTAAAACAACCCATGGAGTTATAAAGTTGCCAGATTATTATGTAGAGAAAGGAAAGTGGTTTGTTTTATTCAGCCATCCTGCTGATTTCACACCTGTCTGCACAACAGAGTTTGTTGGATTCCAAAAGAGATACGATGAGTTTAGAAAGCTAAATACTGAGTTAATTGGGTTAAGTATAGATCAAGTTTTCAGCCACTTAAAATGGACTGAGTGGATAAAAGAAAAATTGGGTGTGGAGATTGAGTTTCCAATTATAGCAGATGATAGAGGAGAGTTAGCAGAAAAATTGGGAATGATAAGTCCATATAAAGGAGACAATACAGTTAGAGCAGTTTTTGTTGTGGATAATAAAGGAATAATTAGAGCTATTATCTACTATCCACAAGAAGTTGGTAGAAACTTGGATGAGATCGTTAGATTAGTTAAAGCCCTCCAAGTTTCAGATGAAAAAGGAGTAGCTATGCCAGCGAATTGGCCTGAAAATGATTTAATTGGAGATAAAGTTATCATCCCTCCTGCATCATCAGTGGAGGAGATAAAGCAAAGAAAAGAGGCCTGTGAAAAGGGAGAAATCGAGTGTTTAGATTGGTGGTTCTGCTATAAAAAATTAGAGTAAAAGTTTTTAGTGAATTAATATATTTCAATAAATACTTAAATACTTTTAATTAATCATAATTCTTTGAGGTGGAACTATGGTAGAGTTAAAGATCGCCTGCAAATTAGATGGAAGTTGTGAAAAACCAAGATATAGAAAATACAAGTGCAAAGTATGCGGATGGGTTTATGATCCTCTAAAAGGAGATCCAAGTCAAAACATACCTCCAAAAACGCCTTTTGAGGAACTTCCAGATACATGGATATGTCCAGTTTGTAGAGGTAAAGTAGGAAAAGAATCATTCGAGCCATTAGACGAATGGGTAGAGTTTGACGAATAAAAAATGATAAAAATACGCTATTCAATATTTAACATGTCTAATATTTTAATTTTAATTTAATTAACAACTCTTTTTGTGATAAATATGAAAGAGACCCTAAAAAATTTAATTAAGGCATATATAGGAGAGAGTTTAGCACGAAATCGATATACTTGCTATGCAAAAATTGCAAAGCAAGAAGGATACGAGCAGATAGCTGAGATATTTTTATTAACTGCTGAAAATGAGAGAGAGCATGCCAAGTGGCTTTATTACTTAATAACTGAACTAAAAAAGAAATATAACATCAATGATAGCTCAATAAAAGTTAATGAGATAGAAGTTCCAATAGTTTTAGGAACTACTGCTGAAAACTTAAAAGCATCGATTGAAGGAGAGCATTTCGAACATAAAGAGATGTATCCAAAATTTGCAGAGATTGCAGAGAAAGAGGGCCTTAAAGAGATAGCAGATCGACTGAAAGCGATAGCAGTTGCTGAAAAACATCATGAAGAGAGATTTAAAAAACTGTTAAAGGAAGTTGAGGAAGGAACTGTATTTAAGAAAGATACGCCAGTGGAATGGGTTTGTAGAAAATGCGGCTTTGTTTATTTAGGAGAAGAACCACCAGAAGAATGCCCTTCATGCAGTCATCCAAAGAAATACTTTGAAGTTAAATGTGAAAAATATTAAATTTAATTAATTTAATCAATTAAACAAATTATACAAATTATAAATGAGGTGGGGGTTTATGAAAGTTGCCTTCTTAATATTTTCTTACTTTCACAAAAATCAGCCAAATATGCCCGTTATGATGCATACATTGCTATTCGCAAATGAATTAAAAGAAAAGGGAGATGAAGTAAAAATTATATTGGAAGGAGAAGCAGTTTTGTGGGCAAAAGATCTGTTAAGTGAAAACCATCCATTAAAAAGCCACTTTGAAAAAGTAAAAGATGATTTTGTCGTATGTGAGGCCTGTGCGAGTATGTTTAATGTTAAAGAAGAAATTAAAGACAAATTAAAATTAGAAAATGATTTATTTGGACATATAAGCTTAAAGAAATATTTAGATGGTGGATATAGGATAATTGAGCTTTAATTACTAATTTGTTTTTATATTTATCCCATCTATATTTATTTTTACATTATTTACCACTACTAAGGTGATCTTAATGGTATTAGAAATAAAAAATGGAATATACTGGGTTGGAGTGATTGATTGGGAAATTAGGGATTTTCATGGTTATGGAACTCCTTACGGATCAACCTATAATTCTTATTTGATAAAAGATAAGAAGAATGTTTTAATAGATACTGCAAAGGATTACATGTTCAATGAACTTATTTATGGCATATCAAAACTCATAGATCCCAAAGACCTCGATTATATTGTAGTTAATCACGTAGAAAAAGATCACAGCGGTTGTGTTGATAAATTGGTTGAGATCAGTAGTGCCACCATAATAACTAACGAAAAGGGAAAAGAACATTTATCTCTCTACTATGATACGAAAGATTGGGATTTTGTTATTGTAGATACTGGAGATGAGATAAGCATAGGAGACAGAACTTTAAAGTTCATAAGAACTCCAATGCTCCACTGGCCAGATAATATGCTAACTTACTGTGAAGAGGACAAGATACTATTCTCAAACGATGCATTTGGACAACATCTTGCAAGTTCTGAGAGATTTGATTACGAGATAGGAGAGGAAATTTTTGAACATGCAAAGGATTACTTTGCTAACATACTAATGCCTTACAAAATGCTTATTCCTGATGCAATAAAAGCCGTTAAAAGCTTAGATATTGATCTTATATGCCCTTCTCATGGTGTAATTTGGAAAGAATATATAAACGAGATTATTGAAAAATACAACAACTGGGCAACGAATAAAACAAAAAACAAGGCAGTTATCGTTTATGACACAATGTATAACTCAACCAAAAAGATGGCTCATGCAATTGCTGAGGGATTGATGGAGAAAGGGGTTGAAGTAAAAATTTATAGAATTTCTGAAACCTCTCTAAGTAGAATAATGACTGAAATTTTAGATGCAAAGTATGTTTTAATTGGCTCACCTACTGTAAATAGAAATATCTACCCAGAAGTTGGTAAATTCCTTGCATATATGGATTGTATTAGACCACTCGACAAGATCGGCGTTGCTTTTGGCTCTTACGGTTGGATGGAGTGTGCAACTGAAAAAATTAAAAATATATTTGAAAATTTGGGCTTTAAGGTAGTTGAGGATGAATGTTTAACAGTAAGATTTGCTCCAAAAGAGGAAGATCTTAAAAAGTGTTGCGAATTTGGTAAAAGATTAGCAGATATTGACTTTTAATAATTTTCATTATTTATTTTATTTTTAATTTTGCTTAATTGTGTTTATATAAAGAGATATATAAAAAAGATAGAAAAAATGAAATTTAATGAAATATTTCTTTTTAAATTTATTTTTATTTTTTATAGGGAGATAAGATAAACAGTTTAAATTTATAATGGTGAAATTATGAAAATTTTTGGGATTAGCGGAAGTCCAAGATTGCAAGGGACTCATTTTGCAGTAAATTATGCTTTAAATTATTTGAAAGAGAAAGGGGTAGAGGTAAGATACTTTTCAGTTAGCAAAAAGAAGATAAACTTCTGCTTACACTGTGATTACTGCGTAAAGAAGAAAGAAGGATGCATACATAAGGACGATATGGAAGAGGTTTATGAAAATCTTATCTGGGCTGATGGAGTTATAATTGGCACTCCCGTCTATCAGGGAAATATAACAGGGCAGTTAAAGACATTGATGGATAGATGTAGGGCTATACTGGCAAAAGATCCAAAAATATTGCAAGGAAAAGTTGGAATGGCCATTGCTATTGGAGGAGATAGAAATGGAGGGCAAGAAATTGCTTTAAGAACGATTCATGATTTTTATATTATAAATGAAATGATTCCTGTGGGAGGAGGTTCTTTTGGAGCTAATTTAGGAGCTACATTTTGGTCCAAGGATAAGGGACAGAGAGGAGTTGAGGAGGATGAAGAAGGATTAAGAGTTTTAAGAAAGACACTTAATAGGTTTTATAATGTTTTAATGGAGATTAAAAAATAATGCTTGTTTTATATTTTATATTTTTGTTTTAATTATTAATTTTTATTAGGATATTCTTTTGATTGATCATTTTTATTTGATAAATATTATTAAATATTAATGGTTTTATTAGTTAGGTGTATTGCTTATTCATATTCATATTATCAATTTCATATTATCAATTAGTCGATTATTTAAATACATGTCCACAATTTTATTAAACTGTCAGACATTAAATAGTTTGAGCATTAAAATAACATCCCAAACTAACAATTTTTTGGTGATTTAATGAACACCTATGGAGATATGTTTAGAGTTACTGTCTTTGGAGAAAGCCATGGAAAGGCCGTTGGAGCTGTTGTTGATGGGTGTCCAGCCAACCTCCCTCTGTCAGAAGAAGATATTCAAAAAGAACTCAACAGAAGAAGACCAGGACAGAGTATTTTTTCAACTCCTCGGAAAGAGGAAGATAAAGTAGAGCTCCTATCTGGGATCTTTGATGGAAAAACCACAGGAGCTCCTATTTGTGGCATGGTATATAACAAAAACATGCGGCCGAGGGATTATTCACATCTAAAAGATACCCCACGACCGGGACATGCAGATCTAACCTATCGATTAAAATATAAAAACTACGATTATAGAGGAGGGGGAAGAGCAAGTGGTAGAATAACAATAGGACATGTCATCGGAGGAGCAGTTGCAAAAAAACTCTTATCTTATACTTATAACATAAAAATAATAGGATATACCATAAAGATCGGAAAAATATGTGGAGATTTTAGTTATTATAAAAATTCTGAGGTTTTTGAAAATGAAAAATCCTTGGAAAGGTTAATTGAGATTATTGAAAGTAATTCGTTAAGATGTCCATCCATGAATGAAAAAGAGATGGAAGAATACGTATTAGAGGCAATAAAAAACAAAGATAGTGTTGGAGGAGTTGTTGAAATCGTAGCTTTAAACGTTCCTGTTGGCGTAGGAAATCCAATATTTAATAAATTAAATGGGGAATTAGCACGGGCTTTAATGAGTATAAATGCAGTTAAAGGGGTTGAAATAGGAGTTGGTTTTAAAGCAGCTGAGATGTTTGGAAGTGAAATGAACGATGAAATATACTTCGATGAGGATAAAAATATAAGATTTAAGACAAACAATTGCGGAGGAATATTAGGAGGAATTAGTTGTGGAACCCCAATCGTCTTAAGAATTGCTGTGAAACCAACCCCATCCATTGGAAAGAGGCAAAAAACAGTTAATTTAAAGACCCTCGAAAATGTGGAGATAGAGATCAAAGGCCGTCATGATCCAGTTATTGTTCCAAGAGTTATTCCAGTAGCTGAGGCAATGGTTGCTATAACCTTAGCCGATTTAATGATTAAAGGGGGCTTTATACATCCGTGTAGCTTATAAAACAACTTAGCGGTGGGAGTATGAAGTTTATATTCATAACAGGAGGAGTTATATCATCTTTAGGTAAAGGAATTACTGCTGCCTCCTTAGGGAGGTTATTAAAGTCAAGAAACTTTAAAGTGAATATGATCAAAATAGATCCGTATCTTCAAATTGATGCTGGAACAATGTCTCCTTACGAGCATGGAGAGGTTTTTGTTACAGAAGATGGAGGAGAGACAGATTTAGATTTAGGACATTATGAGAGATTTATTGATGAAAATTTAACCAAACATAACAACATAACAACAGGAAAGATCTATTGGAGCGTATTAACTAAGGAAAGAAAAGGTGTCTATTTAGGAAAGACAGTGCAGGTTATTCCTCACATAACAAACGAAATAAAGGACTGGATAAAAGATCTCGGAAAAGATTACGATATAACAATTGTTGAAATCGGAGGAACTGTTGGAGATATAGAAAGTTTACCATTTTTAGAAGCAATAAGACAATTTAAAAAAGATATTGGTAAAGAAAACGTATTATACATTCATGTTTCACTTCTTCCATATATAAAAGTTGCAGGAGAGTTAAAGACAAAACCAACACAACATAGCGTTAAAGAACTTAGAAGTATAGGAATACAGCCAGATATTTTAATTTGTAGAACTGAAATGCCAATGGGAGATAAAATAAAAGAGAAACTATCTCTATTCTGTGATGTGGACAAAGAGGCAGTTATAGAAGCGAGAGATGCAAGGACAATATATGAAGTTCCTTTAAACTTAGAAAAAGAAGGATTAGGTGATTTAGTTCTAAAAAAGCTCAATCTCCCAAATAGAAAACCAGATCTATCAAAATGGAGGGCGTTTGTAGATCGAATAATAAACCCACTAAACGAGATAACCATAGGCATTGTTGGGAAGTATGTGGAGTTAAAAGACGCTTATTTAAGTATAATTGAAGCGTTAATACACGCAGGAGCTAAGAATGATACAAAAATTAATATAAATTGGATACACTCAGAGATATTGGAAGGAGAGGATTTTGAAGAAATACTGGATAGATATAGAGAAGATAATCAACTTGATGGAATTTTAATTCCTGGAGGATTTGGAGATAGGGGAGTTGAAGGAAAAATAAATGCCATAAAATATGCAAGAGAGAAAAATATTCCTTTTTTAGGAATCTGTATGGGTATGCAGTGTGCGGTTATAGAGTTTGCAAGAAACGTTTGTGGTTTGGAAGGGGCTAATTCAACAGAGTTTGATGAAAACACCAAATACCCAGTTGTTGATTTATTGCCAGAGCAGAAGGAGATTGATGCAAAAGGAGGAACTATGCGATTAGGAGCTTATCCAGCAATATTAAAAGAGGGAACCTTAACTTATAAACTATATGGAAAAAAAGAGGTGTCTGAGAGACATAGACATAGATATGAAGTCAATCCTGAGTATCACGAAATATTGGAGAAATGTGGGCTAACAATCTCTGGAAAATCCCCAGATGGAAGATTGGCAGAGTTTATTGAAATAAGTAATCATAAATACTTTATAGCTACACAAGCACATCCAGAGTTCAAATCAAGACCTAACAAGCCCCACCCCTTGTTTGACGGTCTTGTAAGAGCATCTTTAGGTCAATCTTTATAACAATTTATAAAATTTTTACTACTTTTTAAAATATTTTCTCTTTTTTTAATAATCAAGTAATATTACACCCTATTATCCGATTACTAACTTATCTTATTGGGTATTGATAACCTTAATATCGAAAAGTTTATATATTGGTTGTTAGTATTTGATAACCATATAGGTAAATTACCTATTTTATTAAACCAATTTAAAAACCCATGTCTAAAAAATGTTCTATAATCTATATATATTATCAATCGTATAATAAACTAATGTAAAGACCACCCCTCCCCCACAAATACACAACCAGCTTAGAGGTGAAGATATGAAAAAAAGCATACTATTAATTTCAATTTTATCTATGTTTCTATTTCTCGGGGCAATTTCTGCTTACGGAGAAAACGGCCCCCTATATGTATCATACTATGAAAAATATAACATAACTGGAAAGACTCTTGGAGATGGAACTGTAAATTCAACAATAAACTCAATAACCGGATATATTATTATCAACAACACTGGAAAAACAATAAATGATACACTCTCAGATGTTTGGGTGGCAGTTAACATCTCTAACAACACAACCGCCCCAGCAGTTCAAGTAAACAACACACCAAAACCTGTCTTTATTGAGAGTTCAGCTCCTACATATACAAACTTACCACAAGCAAACACCTACATACACATTCCAGTTCTTCCAAACAACAGTTATGTAATAATCAATTTTAGCATAAACAAATCAATAACAGGAATTCCAATAATAGTTAGCGAAGCATACAGCACAAATAAAATACCTTCAAGAAAACCGTCTAACTGGGTTGTTTATATAAATATAAGTAGAAATATTTCAGCTCTACCTTCAACAAATACGCCTGTTTTAGTTAGCATGGCAAAGTATCTAAGTAATGACTCAAACAACTACGGAAGCAATACGTGGAATCTTTTGAACATAACTGGCTTTACAGTAAACCAAGGAAACGTTATAACATATAACGGCCCATACTTTACTGGAAATGCAAACGATTCATTACTTTGGACAGGCAATATATTAAACTCAACTCAAAACGCAAGTATTTCAATTAACATAACTGGAAATAACACTTATGCAAATAGAACCGCAACATTAGAAAAATATGGTTTTGCAGTAATCTTCTTTGAATTTAATGGAACAAGATCTGGAACAAAAGTTGAAGGAGTTTATGCAACCGGATACTGCGGAGCAAGTGCAACCAAAGAAGGGCCATTCTTAAACGCATCAAGCGGTAAGTATGAAATATGGCAAACAAGTGCAAATGTTTCAAATACTGCATCAGAATACTACTTCAACTTAACAAACGTCTCTATAAAAGCATACAACGGAACTCAATACATACAAGTATTAGATCCAAGCTCACTTAGTCCAATATATAACTACTCAACCACTTTAAACCAGATTATAGCTCCAGGAGAAAGTTGGCAGTCCCCAAAACTTAACTTCACATTTGATGGAGTCCCAGTTATCTGGGCAGGAGGTATCTTCAAAGTTGCAGATCAAAACATAACCTTAATAAATAGAAGTGTCCAAGAAACTTCTCAAATGGGTAGTTCTTATATTATTGTGGAGGAGATTTATGTTGTGGGTAGTTATTTGGTTAAGGTGACTAAGCATATTGTTCCGAATGCTGATGGAAGTTATGATGTGTATATTGTGGTGGAGAATATTGGTAGTGAGAAGACGCCGAATTATGTGTATGTTTATGATTTGATTCCAAAGAACTTTACTGTCTCGGATGAGTGGGTTAATCGATCAACCATGTTGATTGCTAATGGATCCAAAGTTTTAACGTCAAATCCAAGATATAATTTAAGCATGTGGTGGGCTTTAAAATCCATATACCCAGGCGCTGACGGAGATGGAAGCTACACTGACTGGAACGAAATACAAAACAACCAAACAGTAGTAATACACTACAAACTAAACGGAACCGGAGAATTCTACCCAAGCGACGCATTCATCGTAGGAATCGACCCTACAAACTCACTCCTACCAACAACCTCCCCAAAAATCACAACAGTCACAGGAGACATAAACAACAACACAGAACCACTACTCGCACTAACAACCCTACTAACAACACTAACACTAATAATAAGAAGGGCCATGAACAACTAAATCTAAACAGTTAGAGAGTCCTTTGTAATTTCTTATTTTTTTATTTTTCAAAATTCTCACTTTATATTTGTTTTTGATAATATTTCTTCATAGAAGGTGATTCATAGATGGCAGAGGTAAATTTTAAATCTGTAAATTTGAGTATTGCTTTATGTTTAGTTTTAATAATGTTTCTCTTAATGATAAGTAATGTTTCTGCTGATAATATAACAGTATTTTATGACAATTTTGAGAATTGGACAGGTTGGGCAAATTATTCGTATGGTATTGTTGAACAATCATCCACTGTTTCTCACTCCGGAAACTATTCCTTAGAAAAATATGGAAATTCCACATCAAACAACGATCCAAGTGGTGGATATAAAAATCTCTCCAACCCCGTAGGTAGAGACATCGTTGTCAGCGGATGGATTTATAGAGTTTATCCCTACACTGGTGGACGATGGGACCGAATTGGAATCGAAGACAGCAATTTTGATGGTTATTCAATAAGGATTGAGCACGATTACAATAAAATTGCAATAGAAAAGAGAGTTGGGGGAATAACAGTTTCTACCTTAGCACTTGCAAATTGGGATCCTCCTGAAAATCAGTGGTATTATTTCAAATTCTATGTATTGTCAAATGGAACATTAAGATTAGAAGTTTACAATGCAAGCGGTGCCCTGGAAGCTACCGTCTCGACAGTTGATACAACCTATAACAAATTTGATAGAGTAGTTATTCATGGAGGGTATATCTACTATGTTGATGATTTAGAAGTTGAATATTTACATCCTTTGAAAGTTGAATATTTAGAAGAGTATAATATAAACGCCACAGTTGACGGATCTGGAAAAACTAACTATAATCCAAGCTTAACTGGGCATTTTATAATTAAAAACACTGCCCCATATATTGAGGATACGTTAAACAATGTCTGGATTGCTATTAACTTAACAAATAATGCAAGTGGTTTAAGAGTTATTTACAACGGAACTCCAAAAGGAGTTTTTATCAAGAGTTCAGCCCCTGCATATACAAACTTACCACAAGCAAACACCTATGTGTTTATTCCAGTTCTTCCAAACAACAGTTATGTAGAGTTAGCATATGATATATCTGCTTCTGATGTTATTCCAGTTCTAATAAATGAAACATATCAAAACAAGATTCCCGCAAATAGATTATCAAATTGGAGTGTAAATTTGACTGTTTACTTGAACAAAAATATCATTCCGAACGGAACAAACGTTAATATCAATATTGTAAAGTATTTAAGCAATGGACAGTTTTATGATAACTTTGAAAATTGGACAGGTTGGATGAACTATTCCAAAGGGGCAGTTAAACAGTCATCTACTGTTTCCCATTCTGGAAACTATTCATTAGAGAAATATTTAAATTACGACCCTAATGGAGGATATAAAAAGCTTCCTGCTGTTATTGGGAGAGATGTTATTGTTAAAGGGTGGATTTATAGACCAAGCAATTGGGGTGGAGGACCAATAGATAGAATTGGTTTAGAAGATAGTAATTTTAATGGTTATTCCTTTGAAGTTAACCACTATTCAAACTATATATCAATTGACAGAAGAACCAATGGAAACCCTACTGAAATAAGTCAAGAAGTCCTTTGGAATCCTCCAGAAGATCAGTGGTATTACTTTGAATTAAAGATATATTCAAACGGAACGATAACGTTTTCAACATACTACCAAAACGGCACATTAGCTGCTACTGTCTCGACAGTTGATACAACCTATAACAAATTTGATAGAGTAGTTGTTCATGGAGGGTATATCTACTACGTTGATGATTTAGAAGTTGATTCAAAAAACTTTAACTTTTATGGGAATAAAAATTGGAGTTATCTTAAAATAACATCCACAAAACCAAGTGTGGGGAGTGTTTACACCTTTGATGGTGACTACTTCAAAAAAGATTATAACACTTCAATTCCAACCGCTCTAAATTGGAGCAACATAAGTTTAAATTGGAGCAAAAGCTCTGCAAATTTGATATTCAATATCTCTGGAAACTTTACTTATGCCAACAGAAGCACAACAAAAGTAGATTTTGGATTTGCAAAAATAATTTTTAATTATAATGGAACTCATACAAACACTTCAATAGAAGGGGTTTATGCATCAGGTAATTGTATGATTTCAACGTCTCACGGAATTACTGGAGAGATCAACGTATGGACTGAAAACGCCTCATTTAAAAATACTGCAAAATCGTATTCCTTTAATATAACAGGTTTCAAAATTTGGGCAGTTAACAAATCTGCCTATGATCTATGTTATGATCCATTCAACACATCGATATTAATAAATGGAAGCAACTATTCCCTACAACCTAATGTGATTATCTCAGCAGGAGATGTTTGGAACTCCCCAACATTCAACTTCACATTTAACGGTGTTCCAATTGTTTGGGCTAATTTCTCATTTTCAATAACAAAAGACGGATACTCGATAACCCAAGAAACTTCTCAAATGGGTAGTTCTTATATTATTGTAGAAGAAATCTACGTAGTAGGTAGTTATTTGGTTAAGGTGACTAAGCATATTGTTCCGAATGCTGATGGAAGTTATGATGTGTATATTGTGGTGGAGAATATTGGTAGTGAGAAGACGCCGAATTATGTGTATGTTTATGATTTGATTCCAAAGAACTTTACTGTCTCGGATGAGTGGGTTAATCGATCAACCATGTTGATTGCTAATGGATCCAAAGTTTTAACGTCAAATCCAAGATACAATTTAAGCATGTGGTGGGCTTTAAAATCCATATACCCAGGCGCTGACGGAGATGGAAGCTACACTGACTGGAACGAAATACAAAACAACCAAACAGTAGTAATACACTACAAACTAAACGGAACCGGAGAATTCTACCCAAGCGACGCATTCATCGTAGGAATCGACCCTACAAACTCACTCCTACCAACAACCTCCCCAAAAATTACAACAGTCACAGGAGACATAAACAACAACACAGAACCACTACTCGCACTAACAACCCTACTAACAACACTAACACTAATAATAAGAAGATTAACTTAAATTATATTATTAAATTATTAAATCAAAACTAATTAAAGCATTATAGACAAACCAATTTAAATGATCAAAATAAAACATCCTACGATCAAAAACGACACCAACGTTAGTGATAAAAAACCATTAGGGGGATATGATGAAAAAAATTGCAATTTTTCTTATATTTTTTTCTCTAATAAGCCCAATCTTTGCAGATGTTGAAGAAATTTCAAATTACAATATGACAGTTGACCTAACAAAAAATCCTGCCCACATTACTGAGGTTATTACAATAAAAAACCTTGTGAAGTATCCTTTAATCCCAGGATTTGCAGAATTGAGATTACAAAAAGAAGAATCAAAAAGAATATTTTTTATCCCGATTCCATTTACAAAAGAAAAAAAGCCAATAAAAATTGAAAATTTAAAGGGATATTATATATTAAATGGAAAAAAATATCCACTTGATATAAATGTCTCTTATAAGGAAAACTATTCTGTTATAACTTATCAGATTTGGGATCCTATTGAAGGAGGTAAAAATATAACCTTAATAATTGAATACGATGCTGATATTGTTGACGATGGAATCCTATTTAAAACCGTATCGATTCCTGTAGGTGGAGATCTCACCATAAGACACTTTCATATTGAGTTCATCTCCCCCTATCATTTAACGTATCAAAATCCAGATGGGAATGACTTTCAAATTCCAAAAAATACTCTATTAATTATAAATGCTGAGTTTTCCCCACTACCTTTACCAAAACTCCCAGTTCATGGATATATGGTATTCTGGTTAACACTCCTGTGTATCGTCATATTAATATTCGTATATACAGAATTAAGACGAAAAAATAGGGACGATAAATATAACACCAAAGAATGACGGAAATAGTTGTCCAAAATTTGTTCTATAAATTTTATATACTACTTTATATTACTTTACTTTTTGATAGTAATATCTTCAATTGTTAAAAGTTTTTGCGTGGGATACTATGACGAGCATTTTTAAAAAGTTTGCAGTATTTACTTTGGTTATTTTATTGTTTTCAAACGTTGCAATTGGAGTAAATATAAGCAATACTTCCATTATAAACTCTTCTAACTTAGAAAACTCATCTAAATCCAAAAATCATTCTGAATCTGTATATTTAAATGTGTCTATTAAAGGATATAAAGTTTTTATAAAAAGTAATGGAAAGGTATATGCCTTTGCAAATAATTCCAAATTAGCACCTATAAAAATTAAGAATGACACATACATCCTCTCCCCCATCCCCCTAAATGTTCCGATAAGCATATATGCAAAATTTGAAAATAAAACGTTAAACAAAACAATAATTTTAAACTATTCCTCAAACACATCCCTAAATATAAGTAAAAACAGAAATAAAACATTATCAAAGCATAATAATGCTAAAAAACATTATCTAAACATATCATTCAACGATTTTAAACTAATCATTAAAACGAATGGAAAACCCTACGCCAAATACTTAAATCTCAATATTAAAGTTAAGATAAAAAAGATAAAAAAAGAAGAATATATTGCATATCCAATAATTTTAAATCAAACTATCATTATTTATGCAAAATTCAAAAACGAAACTCTAAATAAAACAATCTTTTTAAATTACACAACAAAAGAAAATAAAACAAATAAAACCATTATTATGAACGATATTTACTTCCCCTCAGAAAAAATAGTTATAAAAACAAACTTTAAGCCAAACACTGCATATATCATGACCCCAAATAACAATATAATAACATTGAAAATCAAGAAAAAAGGACAATATTACATATTATACAAAAAATTAAATAAAGATGTAATTTTAGGTAATTATA
This sequence comes from Methanocaldococcus vulcanius M7, assembly GCF_000024625.1. NCBI lineage: Archaea > Methanobacteriati > Methanobacteriota > Methanococci > Methanococcales > Methanocaldococcaceae > Methanocaldococcus > Methanocaldococcus vulcanius. The sequence continues at coordinate 409,713 of NC_013407.1, read as the reverse complement.
CCGCAGTTATTGATGGAATTAAGAAAAAATTTGCAGTGGATTACTATAAGATCAACGCAGAAGTGATAGACAATAGAGTTATCGTTGGGAATGTTTCATATTATGTTAAAGAGCCAAAGTTTATAACCTGCATTGTAGAGAAAAAGGAAATAAACATCTCTCTGATAAATGCAACCTTTGAGATTCCATTGAACTACTTAATAGCAAAATTAAACATCTCAAAACCAGAAAAAGTTAAAAAAATAATTTTAGTTTGTGGAAATGCAAAAGAGAAGATAAAAGTTAAACTCAAAAATACGGAAGAGATCAGAAAGTTAATCGCTTACGATCCAGTGAATAAAGAGATAATTATAAAACTTGAAGGCAATGAGAAGGAGATAAAAAAACTACTGAGAAAATATAAAAATAAAAAGAAATATAAAATCTCAAAAATAATGGGTCTGCATAATTTTAGTGTTGTAGAAATTAAACTTAAAGCAGATGAAAAAACTTTAAAAAAATACAACCTCTCTGAAAATATTTTAAATACGACAGAGATAGTGAAAAAAATAAGCAACAACAAGATTAGAGTTGAGGTTAATAATAAAATAGATGGAGTTTGGTATAGATTCAGTTGTAAGATTCCAAAAGGATACAGGGTTAAAGAAATTATTGGGGATGACGGAAGAGTAATAAATAATAATATTTCAATAAATCGACTAACAGGAGAGGTTATTGGAGAAGTAAGATGGTATATTGAAAATAACACACTATACTTCTATGACGACCCCATTTATGGATATGATATATCATTGATCCCTCCAGCCCCAAATAACTCAATTGCTGTTGAAGTGGCCTATAATGGTCCCTATGCAGGTGGAGGACAGATCTCAGCAATTGAATTTCCATACAACGGAACAGATAACGCAAGTAACGATCATTTGGGGAGGACAGAAGATAACGGTTTTGGAAATAATATAGATATTGATGCTGGAACAAAGTTTGCTATAAACTTTACTTTAAATGGAGTTAGTTATCAATATGGAAATGAATATTTCTATTATAAAGGAAAAAATAATTATGCACCAACATATTCAACTCTTGGAGCTGATGGAAACATAACTCAGATAAATTCAACCTACATCTATTTAAATACGGTCCCAGATGGTGTTTTGGAAAGTGCAATATTAACAAAAATGAAAACTGAAGGGGGAGAAGTAAATATAACTCAAAAAATAATCATTAGAGGAAATAATAAATGGTTTGCTACAATCTATTATATAAAACCAGTTGCTGGAAATATCTCAAATGTAAGATTTTTTCAGGGATGTGATTGGAATTTCAATGGAAATTATTCAGATGATGAATGTTACTATAATCAAACTGATGACATAGTGTATGGACACGATAACTCATCGATCACAACCACCAATATAAGATATGGAGGATTTAAGTCCATTTTAAACAGTTCTGCCCATGATGTTAATTACTTTACAGATAGATTAACAGGAAGTGGTAGTATCATAACCTCTGGAATGTGGGGAGATATTTACAGAAGTAGTTTAAACAACTTATCAAACTACTCAGGAGATGCCGCAACTGCTTTAGAATGGAGAACATCTAATATAAAACAGGATGATATTTGGGTAGTGCCAATAATTTGGGGATTGGGTTATAACTACACAGACATGATGAATGAAATAAACATGGGGTTAAGTCAGTTATACGATGCTGGAGTTAAAAGTATCAATAGTCCAAATAATGGAGATAGTTTTAATCCAAATATCACTCAAATTATATATGTAAATTCAACAATTGCTTTGTATGGTTTGGTAGATGCATACAACCTAAATGTATCCATCAACATAACTCAAATTAATGGAACCTATAAATATACAAACTCAACGTTAATAAATCTCTCAGTTCCTTATAATGAAGAGAAAGATGTTGTATTTCCAATAAACATTTCAAATATGCCTTATGGGGCATACAACATAACAGTAAAGACAAATCTTCCAAAGGATCAAAATACATCAAACGATGAAAAAAGCATTATAATCTATATAACATCATTCTCAATCCAGCCAAAATATCAGGAAAAAACAGGAAATGCTGGAGAAGAGATATTTTACAACATAACCTTATATAACTTTGGAAATGGGGGAAGGTTTGATATTAACATAACCAACTCAACAAAGGGATGGATGACAAAGATATATAACAACTCCATTTTAATAGCTGAAGATACCAATGGAGATGGAATTTGGGATTATATAAATCCAAACTATGATACAAATGCAAACGATCTTCCAGATATTTATGTGCCAACTGGTGAGATAAACTTAACCGTCTCAAAGACGATTCCTTCAACAGCCCCATTAGGAGAGATTGATACAACCACTTTAAAATTTGTAAATACAAATAATCCCTCAATATTCGGAGAGGCAACATTCAAAACATCAACTCCATATCCTCCATCAGTTCAAAAAACCTTTTATCTGCATGGAGATACTTTAAAAACACTAAACACCTCAATACCTACAACTCTTAACAACTATACCACAATTAATAGCAATTCCTTGGCTTCTTGGGTACAATCCCCAAGATTTGCAGATGATTTTACAGTTTTAGGACAAATCCCAATTTCACTTTATATGAACGATCCAGATATTACATCTGGAACTGAGACACATAGAATTGTTGTCTCATTAATAGCCACAGATGGGGTTAATTCATTTACATTGGGAAGTGATACCGAAGATTTGCAGTTAAGTAATGCAATAACTCCATACACCTTCAACATAACCTTAGATTCAATAATTACAATACCTAAAAACTACTATTTAGTTTTAAGAATAGAGAACCAAATATCTCTCGACTCGATAAACATCTACCATAATATAACATATCCATCTAACATAACGCTAAATACAACAACTTATGTCAAAGTCCATAATATATTTTCAGATAAGAGCGTTTATCTTCCAAATGAAAATGCAACGATATTTGCAAATATCACAGATCCTATTGGCTCCTATGATATAAAAGGGGCAAATATAAGCATATATTATCCAAATGGTAGCTTATATATAAATTCATCAATGCTATTGCAAGAGATAGATAACAACTCCCCATCACTTTGGAAACTATATAATTACTCATTCACACTTCCAGAGTCAGGAAAATACCTCATTACAATAACAGGAATCGAATCCAATGGCGTAATTTCACAAAAAAATTACACAGTATACTGCGGATATGAGATTCAGGGCTATGTAAAAGAGGACTTTGGAACTCTTGGGAAAGAAGATAGCGAGGATAAAGGAATATATGATGTCAATGTATCCCTACTTGAAGACAGCAACAATGATGGTATTCCAGATATTGGAGATAAAATAATAAATTCAACAACAACAGATGTGTTTGGAAGATATTCCTTCTTAGTTTATAACACTTCAAAAACCTACTTTGTAGTGGTAAATTCAAAAACTGTGGGGACTACAAGACCGTTAAATCCTGGATATACTAAAAACGATATTTGGGCTGAGGAAACGTATCAAACAGAATATAGCCCAATAAACTCCTCTCAATGGATTGCCAACGGAAACGCTTCAATATTCCCAGATAAACTTCTACTGACAACAGATGATTATAGCGAAGCGGGAAGTGTCTGGTATTACAAACCAATTAATCTATCAAATGACTTTGTTGTTGAGTTTTATGCTTATTTGGGTGATAATCCAAATGGAGCGGATGGGATAACCTTTACCTTACAGCCATTGGGAACTAATGAATTGGGAGGAAGTGGGGGAGCTTTGGGCTATGAAGGAATCTCTCCAAGTGTTGCTGTTGAGTTCGATACGTGGCATAACGATTTTGACGATCCAGCAACAACCGATCACACTGCAATAGACGTTAATGGAGAAGTAAATCACACCTACAACAACATAACCTATTTAACACCCCTACCATACGATTTGGGCAATATCGAAGATGGAAGAGAACACTTAGTAAAAATCGTATGGAATGCAACAACAAAAACACTCCAAGTGTATTTCGATGGGAATCTAACACTAACATGGAATAAAGACATAACACAAATTATAGGAAACATAACATACTTCGGATTCACAGGAGGAACTGGAGGAGCGAAAAACTTACAGTATGTAAAACCAATATATGTGAAAAATGGAAACAACTATGTAATTGCCCCAACATATGGAGTAGTTGAGATGTTTGGAGGAAGAGATCCTGACAAAGATGATAACTGGAATAATGGAGATTATGAGCATTATTGTATGGTTGATTTAAACTCCTATCATGGAGAAAACATAACTTTTGGATTTAGTTTTGATGTAATAACAAATACAAAATCTACTGGACAGGGAAGTTTTTCCCAATTTATAAAAAATGCAAATGCAATTTCTGGAGAGGATGAGAGTTATTTCAAGATACCAAGTATTGAAGCAAAGGATGAGAGGTATTTCATCTACACAAATGAAAACAAAATATTGGATAATTTAACAGTTATAAATGGCTCTACTCAAGAAAATGGATCTGTTGTATTGTCTGGATTGCAGTGGATAACTAATGGAAACGCATATATAAATAACTCAAATAGCAATTTGACACTTGTATTAACTCCTGATCTTGATGATCAGCATGGAAGTGTCTGGTATTACAAACCAATTAATCTATCAAATGACTTTGTTGTTGAGTTTTATGCTTATTTGGGTGATAATCCAAATGGAGCGGATGGGATAACCTTTACCTTACAGCCATTGGGAACTAATGAATTGGGAGGAAGTGGGGGAGCTTTGGGCTATGAAGGAATCTCTCCAAGTGTTGCTGTTGAGTTCGATACGTGGCATAACGATTTTGACGATCCAGCAACAACCGATCACACTGCAATAGACGTTAATGGAGAAGTAAATCACACCTACAACAACATAACCTATTTAACACCCCTACCATACGATTTGGGCAATATCGAAGATGGAAGAGAACACTTAGTAAAAATCGTATGGAATGCAACAACAAAAACACTCCAAGTGTATTTCGATGGGAATCTAACACTAACATGGAATAAAGACATAACACAAATTATAGGAAACATAACATACTTCGGATTCACAGGAGGAACTGGAGGAGCGAAAAACTTACAGTATGTAAAACCAATATATGTAGAGAGTGGAGATGATCTCTTAAACCTTGAGGAAATATCTCCAAATACAATTATTGACAATTTAGGGGCTAATACATACATTGGAAATATTGAATTTGAAAATTTAAGTGTTGGAATATTAGCGAATGAAACGGGATTAAATAATTTAACAGTAAAGAATTGTGGAATTTATGGAAGGATATTAAATGCAGGAATTAAGTTAGTTGATTATGATTGGAGTTTGCAGTCATTCCCATCATTGATACATAACTTAACCATAAACGCCTCTGGAGATTATGGAATTTTAATGCTAAATAAAATTTGGGCAAATATTTCTTCCTCAAAAATATCTTTAAAAAATGGAGTTGGAGTTTATTGGGCAAACTGGGCAGGTGGTTTTGGAAATATAACTGTGTATAATTCTACAATAACCTCATGTGATCAGGGGTTAGTTCTATATAAGAATGGAAATGGTATGAAGTTGTTGAATTCCACAGTTGAAAACTCAATTTATGAAGGGATTTATGCTGAAAACTCAACCTTTGGAATAATTAATTCATCACTAATAAACAACTCTGTGGGGGTTTATGCAAATATTTCAAGTTTATTGATAAATAATTCTCTCATATTCAAAAACAGATATGAAGGATTATCTCTGTTAAATTCATCATCTTTAATATTTAATGCAAATCTCACAAAAAATAGTATAGGGATCTATTTAAAAGAAAACAATATCTCATCAATCCAAAAATCCAGCATTTCATATAATAACTACGGAATTGAGATTGTTAATTCTTCAAATGTAAATATAAACAGATCAAAGATATTTAATTCGAGTGTGGATGGAATTGCAGTATTTAATGGAGACAACGTAAGTGTTGAAAACTCAATGCTGTGGAATAACAATTATTCAGTTTTATCTTATGGCAATTTGTCAGATCTTGTTATAGTGAATTCAGTACTAAACAGTTCGATAAACAGCAGTATAAGGATAGATATTCCATCTGGTGGATTTTTAGATAATTTAAAACTCTATAATGTTAGTATTTTAAACAGTGGAAGTTATGGATTGTTTATTAACTCATTAGGAAATGCTTCAAATATATTCATATACAATTCATTGATAAATTCTTCTTATAGAGATGGTATCTTCATCTATGGAGTAAATTCAATAAACATTATAAACAACTCAATAATTAACAACGGTTTGATTGGAGGAGATCCAGCTGGAAGTGGTATAAAAATAAGTGGAAACTATACAAGAGGGATTTTAATCTCACAAAATAATATTTCATACAATTTAGGAAATGGAATATCGTTAGAGGGGCTTTGGAGCAAAATCTTAAAAGACATATTAGTTAATAACAACTTCATTTCAAATAATGGTATCCAAAATAATAGTGGAAATGGAATATACATTGGAGGAAGGGTTGAGAATTTATCCATAGTAAATAACACAATACAATACAGCAATGCTCAGGGAATTTTGATTCAGGAGGCAAATGGCTGGAACGCTTGGGATTGGATTGGAACAAATATAAGTGTTATAAATAACACTATCCAATATAACGGATTAACTGTTCCTACTGGGAGTATAACAGCGGGAATAACCGTTGGAGCATATGGAGGTTATAATCAAGACAATGGATCAATATTAATTGAGGAAAACAAGATCGTTGATAATAATATCTGTCCAAATCAAAATTATGGTGGAAAGGTTGGAGGAATTGAGATTTATGGGTTAAATGAGAGTTGGATCAACCTTAACTTTACTATCTCAAAGAACATTATAGCAAATAATTCCGCTTATGGTATCTCAGTTGGAGCAAGTAAAGACATCAGTATAATTAACAACACGATCTTTAACAATGAAAAAGGAATAACTATCCCTAACTGGGATTTTGTTCCTTATAATATAATAATATCCAAAAATTCAATTTATAACAACTCTCTGTTAGGAATTGACTTAGATGATGATAATATAACTCCAAATGATGGAGTGTTGAACTACAATGAAGCAAATTATGGTATTGATTATCCTATCATAACATCAGCGAATTTATTGGGAGATAGTTTAACGGTAAGTGGATATATTGGAAATGGAACCGGTAGTGGAAACTTTGCAAACGCGGTTGTTGAGATTTATTTAGTTAAGAATTCAAGCGGTGGAGATAATTTAGTTGGAAATAATATTTCCTCTAATGGTGTTGTTTTGAATAACAGTTATGGAGAGGGGTGGATCTATTTAGGAAGTTTAATTGCCAATACTAATGGATTTTTCAGTGGAACAATAAATGTCTCTGGAAAGGGTGTTGGAAACAACTGTTTACTAACTGCAACTGCGACAATGCCTGGAATTGGAACGTCAGAATTTGGAAGAGATTATTTGCTGATCAGAACGTTTTACAATATAACTGCAACAACTTCAATGTTATCAGATAAGTATGTAATAACAGTTCATTCACAAAATACTACAAAAGACGTTTATGTGTATTGGATCAAACCGAACGACGTTGGGATCTTAAATATATCTGGAGATTTTGATCAAAATGGAAGTAATGGAAATACTTACTGGTTTAAATTTAATATTCTCTATCCAAATGACACGAAGGTTATAATTATTGACACGAATATAACAACTATTGAAGGGTTGAATGTTGGTGTAGATCCGTTAAGTAGTAGTAAAACCTAACAATGTGGATATGTTATGATGAAAATCAGTGTGTTAATTGGGTCTTTGGTATTGTGTATTTTGCTCTTATCTTTAAATTTTGGAGAGATCTATGAGTATAGAGGAGTAGTTTTTTATCCCAATGGATCTCAAAATATTAGCATATCTAAATTATCCTTTAACTATGAAAATTCGGATATGTTTAACCTCTATATCTTTTATAGAAATCAGACATTTTATCTCCCCTATGCTGAAAATTGCACATTTAACCTACCTCCTGAAAAATTTAATATATCTATTATTATATCAGCAGATAGGGCAAGTATTGATAAGTATATTATATACTACAAGATCGTTAACAACTATCCCTATAATATTTCATTTAACATATCCTTCCCTTCCGGATTTAACATAAAAAATTCCACTGTCGAAGTTCCTGCAAGATCGTATAAAATAATAACGCTTTCTAAGATTCAGAACTCCGACTTTTTATATTTTGGAAAAAGCAATATCAGTTTCGAAGTTCCATCAACGTTATTACTTCGATATTCTGTTTCAATACCATTTTCTATAACAAAATCAAATAGAGTGTTAAATAATGGTTCTGTTGAGTGGATTGCTGTTTACACCATAAGAAACACAAAAAATGTATCTTTAAACATAAATGCAAGTTATTGGGCTGTTTTGGATAATAAAAAAATAAATTTTGGAAATTATTCGTTTGTTCTTGAACCGGGAAAAAATATTTCAAAATCTTTTGTTATTATAAACAATGGGACAGTTCCTGCCTTTTACTTAAAATTTTATGCGTGGAGAGATGTCTTAGAAAGAATAAAAATAAAGCCAGCAATTAAAGTCGGAAACGCTTATGTTGTAGGAATTGGAGAAGTTGGAGAGGCAAGTTTTAATATTCCCTATACTCAACATCATGGAGGAGAAAGTGAAGTTGTAGTCCATAAAGAGGAAAACAATAACATCATCGAAAATAATAAAAATAAAAATAAGGAAATAAAAAATTCAAATAATCAAAATGTCCCAAAAAAAGAGAATGAAAATAAAAAAACCGAAAATCCAAATGAAATAACCCCTCCCCACAATCTTAAGAAATATCCTGCAATTGTAAAAAATATAAAAAAAGATAAAGCAAAAATAACTGCTATAACTGTTGCTACTATCACAACCACATCTATAACTTTGATGTTGATCCCCCCTATATTCAGGAGGAGGTCATTTATTGCAGATAAAGGAGTTTTTTCCATTGATGAGCTTGAATTTTTATGTGGCGTTGTTTATGTTCCAGAAGGTTGTGAATTAGGAAACATCCTCCCCGGAGGGCTCACTATTGTCCAACTTTCTGAATCTGAAAAAGAAATCGCAAGAGATTTACATGAGATCTATGAAATTCCACTAAATTCTGCTAAGGCAATTGTTATAGGAGTTAAATATGGAGGAAAACTATATCTAAGCAATAAAAAAGCTTGCGAGATCGCGGTTAAAGTGGGTCTTGAAGCTTATTATAGTGAGGTGAATGATAATGAGTGAAAATGACGACCTTTTAATGAAATTAGATAAGATTAGAAAGGCAAGAAGAAAGAGAATAATAATCGGATCATTTTTAGTTTCTACATCTATTGTTCTTTCTGAGTTGGCAGTTTTTATATTTGTTGGTATTTTTGAGATTAACGAGATTATCGGCTTACTTTTATTGTTTATATCGTTGATTTTCTTATCAGTTGGGTTGTATCTGTTAATACACCTCCCCCCAGTAGTCGTGGATTGAGTGAGAACATGTGGGTGGTTAAGTCGATCTTGGTTGTTTTTACCTTGATCTTTATGATCCACAGTTATGGAATTGATCTTAGCTTAGATACCATTGATCAATATCTTTATGGCAATGAAAAAATATATTTAACCTATAAAAATGACACTCCCCATTTTTACATTGGAGAACGGCAGGAATATTATCTAATCCCTCCATATATAAAAGCAGATGATACCATCGCTCCAATGATCAAAAAGTTGGGATTTAAATTGAACAACTCAACTTACAACATAATAATTACTTATAAGGATATAACCCCTCCCTCTAATAAAGTAGCGATAATATTTTCGCCAATAAACGGTTCTAATGTTGAAAATAGATCTGCTACTATTTTTTGGGTCGTTGATCCATTGAAAATTAAACAGTCCAATGTTTATGCTTTTTATTCTTTTCCAAAGACAGGAGAGGTTATTGCAGTATATGACGATGGAAAGCCAGCTATCATAAGAGTGGATAACAAAATATACGTCGGATGTAAGCCGAATGAAGATGTTTTAGCCAATTTAATTTATTTAATAATAATTAGAAGATCGGGTGTTCCTTTCTACTATCTTCTATTAGTCATTTTAATTGCCACAATATCACTTTTGATGACGTTCCAAGAAGCTCTAAAAAAGAAATTTTTAGATGTTATATCCTTCTTAGCATCTTTAAAGGTTGCAATTTTAGCGAGAGTAAATATTTTTGATGAAGAGAAAGTTCTTTCTAACAAAACACGACAGGAGATTTACAACTATATCTTAGAAAACCCAGGGTCTCATCTAAGAGAAATTTCTAAAAATCTGAATAAGCCAACATCAACGATAACTTGGCATTTAAGGATATTGGAGAAAGCAAATTTAATAAAAAGCGAGAGATTAGGAAATAAAATAATATACCTCCCAGTAGAGATGGATATAAAAGATCTTCCCAAACTCTATTTAAGAAATGAGACACAAAAAAAGATATTCAATTATCTTTTAAAAAACCCTGCCCATCTTAGGAAGATCGCCAAAGATTTGAACTTAAATGTTGAGACAGTAAGATACAACTTAAAAAAGATGGAGAACGTTGGAATTGTAGAAACAAGAGAGGAAGGAAATAAAATAATATACTACATATCAAGATCTTTTTTTGATAAATCTACTTCTTCAACTGATAAATAAAATTATACTTTTTAAATTCATCTAAATTATTTAAAATCCTATTTAAAATATTTTCTAACTGATTTAAACAGTTGTTAAACTCCCCTTCATTTACTACCACAAAATCAGCCAAGGCGATAGCATGCCCTATACTAAAACCTAACTCTCTCAAGTCCCTCTCGACGAAAATATCCCAACTTTCTGAATCATCCTCCCTTCCTCTTTTTTTAAGTCGCTGGAATCTTGTTAAAGGAGAAGAATGTATGGCAATCAAAACAAGGGGTTTATGCTTTCTAAAATAGTTAACTTCATATAAACTTCTTATTCCTTCGATTATAACAACATCTTCATCCTTTAAATTTTCTTCAATATATTTTAAACAGGGGACTGCAACTGCCTCATTCCCAAATTTTTCTCTCAATTTTATTGCAGTATCTCCTACATTTTCAGGAGTTAGCTCCAAACCTCTCTTTTTTGTTTCATATCTAACAATATCCCCCATAGAGATTATGGGCAAGTTAAATTTTTTAGCGACCTCATATATAGAACTCTTTCCCGCTCCGGGCATTCCTGTTATCCCAATTAACAGCATATTTTAGCACCTAATTGTTTTTATAGTTTTATTACTTTTTTAATTTTTGAGTGTTATGATACATTAGTTAATACACTTTCAGCAACATTAGAGCTCTGGTTGATAACTTCCATATTTGTGTCCTTAGTGTAGATTGCACTCTTTATTAAATAATATGATACAATAATTGCTGATACAATTACAACCATTGCCAATAAAGAAAATTCTAAAGAGATCTGACCTTTATCTGACTTTATAGATTTTGATAATTTTAATATGGCTTTATAAACAATATCTTTCTTCATAGTATCCCTCACACTGATTCTACATTTTTTAACATATAATACCTTCTATATATCGTTTAAACTATATATATTTATGCTTATCTAATTTTAACGCTTGAAAAAAGCGAGTAAACACAAATAAGGAATTAAAAGAAATTAAAAATCAAAAAAGAAAAATAAATTAAATCTAATAAAAATATTTGAAATCCGGTGATCGATGTGCTAATACTTAGAAAACCAAAAAAGAAAAAGGATGAAATCGAAATTGTTAAAATCAGTGATGAGATTGAGGAAGGAATTCCTATAAAAAGTAATCAAAAGATATATGCAAACTACAAGAAAATAGGAGATAAATACAAATTATATCGATGTAGGATAGGAGATAAACTCATACAACCATCAAAGGTATTAGATCTTCTAAGATCTGAGGATCTGTTCTTATTAAAGGATAGTAAAGATATAGAAGATGTTTTAAAATCTAATAACCTTAAATTCAAATATATTGAGCTATGTCCTTTCTGTTTATTGAAAAGCGTATACAAAAGGTTAACAAAAAATAACAAATGCCGTTATGGAAATCTAACGATCTGCTTAGAGTGCGGTATTGAAGAAATAAAACAGGAAGTAAAAATCGATGATGAGTTTATAAAAAAATTTTTAAAAAGATTTAAAGATGTTGATAAAGTCCTTTCGCTGTTAAGGATTAAAAACCCACTTGATAATCCGGAATTAACAAGATACGATATAATTATGGGAAGTGAAGAAGATAACATTGAAAACTACAAAGTCGATGATCTCAACATCCCTGAAGAGTTAAAAAATATAATAAAAAGCAGAGGAATTAAGGAACTTCTACCGGTTCAAACACTATCTGTTAAAGCAGGTCTCCTCGAAAACAGAGATCTACTTGTCGTTTCTGCAACATCCTCAGGGAAAACCCTTATAGGAGAGTTGGCAGGGATCAAAAATCTAATTGAGGGTAAAGGAAAATTTATTTTCTTAGTTCCATTAGTCGCATTAGCAAATCAAAAGTATGCCGAATTTAAAGAAAGATATGAAAAATTAGGTTTTAAAGTTAGTTTAAGAGTTGGATTAGGAAGAATAGGAAAAAAACCAGATATAAACACTTCAATAGATGCAGATATTATAGTTGGAACCTATGAGGGGATAGATTACCTAATAAGGACTGGAAAGTTGAAGGATGTTGGGACTGTTGTTATTGATGAGATCCACTCTCTAAACTTGGAAGAAAGAGGAGCAAGATTAGACGGATTAATTGGAAGATTGCGATTTTTACATAAAAATGCTCAAAAGATCTATCTATCGGCAACTATCGGAAATCCGAAATTTTTAGCTAAGGAGTTGAATTCAAGGTTAGTTCTATATAGTGGAAGACCAGTTCCGTTAGAAAGGCATATTATCTTCTGTAAAAACGAATTTTCTAAAATAAACATTATAAAAGACATTGTTAGAAGAGAATGGCAGAACATTTCGAAATTTGGGTATCGAGGACAGTGCTTAATCTTTACATATTCAAGAAAAAGAGCTGAAAGATTGGCAAGAGCATTAAGATCGAAAGGAATTAAAGCTGAGTTCTATCATGGAGGAATGGAATATTTAAAAAGAAGAAAAGTTGAGGAGGACTTTGCAAAGCAGAAAATCCAGTGCGTAGTTACAACCGCTGCACTTTCAGCAGGTGTTGATTTTCCTGCTTCAACCGTTATCTTGGAGAGTTTAGCGATGGGTGCAGATTGGCTAAATCCTGCAGAGTTTCAACAGATGTGTGGTAGGGCAGGAAGAAAAGGCATGCATGAGATTGGAAAGGTTTACCTCTTGGTTGAAATAGGGAGAAAATATCATGCTAAAATGGAAAACACGGAAGATGAGATTGCATTTAAACTCTTGAATGCAGTTCCTGAGGATGTTTTAGTGGAATTCAGCGAAGATGAAGAAGAAGAACAAATATTAGCAACAGTATCATCTGGAATTGATAATATTAAAGATATTGATAAAGTGCCCTATCTTGGAAGAACGTTTTCACTTCAAACTATATTAAAAAACTTGGAGAAGTATGGAATGATCTATAAAAGAGAGTGTAATAAAGTAAAACTAACAAGTTATGGAAAAGCAGTGGCGATTTCATTTCTATATCCTAAGATAGCAGAAAAGATTAAAAAAGGAATAATAGAAAATAAAAATATTATAAAGTTAATAGCAGAGATCATGCCCTTTGAAAACGTTTATCTATCAAACAATTTGAAAACGAAACTATCAAAAATACTAAATATAAACATTCCCTCAAGATTTTTTGATGCATTAGAGATTATAAAAGAGAGTATGGAAAAAATAAAGGACAAAAAATTGAAAGAGGATCTAACAGTTATAATTATGGAGTTTGAAGGAGTAGAAGTCGAAGAAAAAATATTAGAGATGATAATAAATCTAAGAACTGCGGGAAGAACACCAGGACAGATTTCGAAAATACTCCATGAAGATCTCAATATACAGACATATTCAGGAGATATTTACTACTATTTAGAGCAGTTATTAAATTTATTAGATGCTATCGAAAGAATATCAAGCATATTTAACAAAAAATATGCTGAAAAAGTTAAAACTTTGAAAGAAAAGATAGAAAATCCAAATTTTAAGGGACGATAAAAACGCTTTAATGTGGGGGAGCATGGAAACATCTAAAAAGCTTATAATGGTTGCAGTTCTTTCCATCACTTTAATACTAACCTACGCCTATCTAATAAGCGTAATTGAAGGTGTTAGTTATTTTACAGCACTATATTTTAGCGTTGTTACAATAACAACCACCGGCTATGGGGACTTTACTCCAAAAACATTTTTAGGAAAGTTGCTTACAATAATATATCTATGCGTTGGTGTTGGAATTGTAATGTATCTTTTTAGTTTGATAACAGAGTTTATAGTGGAGGGTAAGTTTGAAGAGTTAGTGAGGTCGAAAAGGATGAAAAACAAGATAAAAACAATAAAAGACCATTATATAATTTGTGGTTATGGACGATTAGGAAGGGTTGTGGGGGAAAAATTTATAGAAGAAAATGTTCCATTTGTAGCAATCGATACAAACGAGGATGTTCTTAAAGAGGAGTATGAAAAATATCCTGATAAATTTTTATATGTAGTTGGAGATGCAAAAAAGGATGAGGTTTTAAAAAAGGCAAAGATTGAAAAAGCAAAGGGTCTTATAGCAACACTTCCAACTGACGCAGATAATGTATTTTTAACACTTACAGCAAGGGAGTTAAATCCCAACATACTGATAACTGCAAAGGCAGATGAAAAAGATGCGATAAAAAAATTAAAAATTGCTGGGGCAGATAGAATTGTCTCTCCCTACTTAATTGGCGGTTTAAGAATGGCTGAGGTTTCTGTTAGGCCGGGAATATTGGACTTTTTAAGCACGTTTATGAAGATAGCAAAGAACGAATATGAAGAGGATATCGAGTTAAAAAAATTTGTAATAGAAAACGACTCTGAGCTGGCTTATAAAAGTTTAAAAGATGCAGACATAAGAGGAAAAACAGGAGCTACAATCTTGGGAATAAGAAGAGGAAAAGAGTTCTGCATAAACCCATATCCTGAATATATATTAAAACCTGGGGATATAATCTATGCCTTTGGAACTGAAGAAAACCTCAAATATTTAGAAAATCTCGTAAAAAAGAAGAAAAAGAAAAAATAAATAAAAAAGTGAGTATATAATAAAAATAATAAAAAGTAATTACAACCCCATCTTTTTTATTCCAAGTTTTACTGCATTTCTTTTTAGATTTTGATTAATTCCTATGTAATCCAAAACCTTATTTTCAAAGTTCATATATGATGCCACATTAAGCAAGATTACTCTCTTTAACAGATCGTCGAGAATATTTATTATCTCCTGAGAGTCCTCTTTTAATTCCTCTTTTAATTTGTTTTTCAACCTATCCTCAATTTTTATAATTATTGCAGTTAAATACTCGGGTAAGAAATCTTTTTCAACATACTTAATTCCTCTCTTCACTGTATCTTTATAAAATTCCTCCAATTGACTATTATTTGATATTTCAAATAAACCTTTTATCCAGTTTTTGAAGTCCTCTTCAATCTCTTTCCTTTTACTTTCATCGAATATGTCTTTTGTTTTTTCATATGAAAAAATATCATTAAATACTTCCTCTACAACTTCATCTATCGTCTTACTAATAACATCCTTATATTTTGCCAATTTTGAAAAATCCTTCTCTTCTGATGCGAGATGATGCATATTTTCAATAATCTCGTTATATATGCTATCGAATGACACATTCATACATTATCACCTCCCATTCTATTAACTATATTGCCAATATTGAATATGATAATATTTCCAAATATTACATTTGAATATTATTTTTTATTATTATTTATAGATTTAGTATGAATAGGGGTTTAAAAAATAAAATCAAATTCCCTACTTAAAAATGATTTAGAAGTGGTATTTAAACTTAATTCTCATTATGGAATCTTATATATGCCTCTACTAATTTAACTCCTGAATCAGTAAGGCCCTTCTTACCTATAAATCCAACATTTTTAAGTATAACTAAGTTTTTCTTTATCTCCTCAGGAGTTAACGGAAGAAGTTTGGCAAGGAGTATTATCTCATTCTCCTTATGTTCTTTTCCTTCACTCTTCTCTTTCCAGACCTTATCGAACTCTTCTCTATTATCATATATTGCTTTTAAAATATTGAATGTTGTTGGTGTTATAGCAAACTTCGTAGACAGTAATTCTTGAACTTTTGCCATTTCTATGGATTCTTTTACATCTTCTCCTAATTTTGTTAATTTTACCATTTTATTTTGGAGTTCTTTAATAAATCCTTTTGATTCTGCCTCTCCAAGTGCTTTAATTATCTCTTTTTCTTCTCCACCAACGTGATCCTTAATTAAACCTACAAGTTCGTCCCTGTGTATATACTCCTTCCTTGGAATCTTTACCAGCGCAGAAACGTCATATTTTGTTAAATATGGCTTTCTTTTAATTGTTTTTGACATCTTTATTAAATATTTACCTTTTTCAGTTATTCCTCTCTTTACAGTTCCTTCGTTCTTACCACTAACTACCCACTCAGCTATTGGAACATCCCCGCTTTCTGGATAGGTTATTGCCTTCATCCCATCTGTTGAAACCTCTCCCAAGTCCTTAACCTTCTCTCCGAACTCAGTCATCCAGTAGGTATCTTTATTTTTTACTACTTCTCTTTTTATAAGCTCTTTTGATTCCAAGGTGTGTAAAACTGCCCCAAGATCTTCAATATCAACTCTCTTTTTTATCTCATCGTACGTTGGAATGATCTCTGGATTCGTCTCATACTTCTCTTTAATGTCTTCTATTGCCTTCAAAACTTTTATTTCATCTTCTAATACATATATAGGTAGCGTTTTATCCTCTATCTTACCCATATCTTCATAAGTATCAATCATGGCTTTTCCTAATTCACTAACCTTTCCCTCTTCATAAAAACCGCTTTCTGTCATTTCTTCGGTAGTTTCTCCTCTTTTCAGCATTTCAAAGTCCTCTTTTCTTAATATTAACGCCCTACTTATTTTTGGAACCATTGAACTTATTTTTAAGACATGAGATACTGCCTTAGTGGTTGAAAATGCCTTACTTTCTGTTTTTGGAGAAATTAATAACAACCTCATGGCTTGAAGGGCATTTACTATATTTTCCCCATATGGTTTGGTATTTTTGTAGGTAATTAACTCATCATACAATCCGATCTTCGGCATGTCTCTTATGAAAGCCAATATTTCAGGAGTTAGATAAACAACAGGATGTGTTTCTTTATATATGCTTAATATATTTTTACCAAGAGATGTTAACCCGTTCTCATCTGCTAAAAATCTTTCCTTTAATAATTCCATCCATTCATCAGGAATCTTCCCAGTTTCATCTAACAATTCCATAATTTTTATTATCTCAGAATCTACAAAGACCTCAGGTATTTTTTCAAGATCTAATTCATCTATGATATTGATCAGCTTTTTCCCTGCTTCTGTGAATTTTATTGAATTGCCTTCTAACTCTACAAACCCTAAAATAAACAACTCTAATGCTCTTGTTTTAAACTCTTCTGGATATGATTTCTCAATTTCGTTCTGCATTTCTGTCTCTTTCATCTTTTTTAAAATTTCCAAATGCCTCTTTTTCAAAAACACGGTATCACCTTTTATCTTTTTTTATTTTATCTTTGGTCTATATATCTGATGTATGAGGCATATAAATAATTTTTGAATAATTTTTTGTGTTTTCGTATCTCTTTTTCATATAATTATGGGCCATATATTGTATTATTCATTCTAATTGGTTTCATTACAAATTGTTAATAAATGCCTTTTTAAATGATTTTAAAGCTAAAAATCTAAATATCCACAATATAATCATAAATACCGTTGCTCCGAAAAATGTAGACCACACAAGCAAGGTTAAGTTTGGAACCAAGTATAGCGTTAAAGTAATAAGAAACAAAACCATATAGCCAACATCTAAGACGTATCTCTGCTTTTCTATCTCAAATAAAAACATTGAAGTTAATGTAAAGGTTGTTATTTTTTCTAAAACGTTTGTAAGATAGCTCTTGTTAACGATCTTATCTTCAAATTTCTTTGTATCTTCTCCCTTCTCATAACTTTTACTTATTTTTCTAATTAATTCATATCCCATAAGGATATGCCCTCCTATTGCAAAAAATACCAAAAATCCAATGGCAGATAGTATTGCAAGAACCGTTGCAAAGTCCATTTTATCCCTCCAGTTTTTTAACAGGATTTATTTTTGATCTATTTTTTCTATTTTCTATTCTAATGTTTTAATGCAATTCTTAAATAGTATATATTTGTTCTTATTTATTAAATTAAAGTTCTCATTTTTTCTATGTTTATAAAGTTCTATAAAAACTTTTCTATAATTGATTAATTTAATTATATCAGATATGATAGTGAAATAAACCCTTTATTTTTGTGTTTTTATTGTTTCTTAAACAAACAACTAAACGATAACCAAAAAACAGGAAAAAAATATAATAAAATATTAACAAATAAAACTACTCAAAACCCAAATACAAGTGGAGCGAAAAGTATTTATCCTCAATAGATAATTTACCACATATGTGGAAAAATGTTTATCACATTCAAAAACCTTTTTGGTGATAACTTGATTAAAATACTGGTAGATAACACTGCCTATAAGAAATTCTTTGCTCAGCATGGATTCTCAGCACTTATTGAAAGTAAAGGAAAGAGAATACTATTTGACGCAGGACAACATCCGAAAATTATTGAAGAAAATCTAAAACTATTTGATGAAAAAGAAGGATTCGACTATGTGGTATTATCTCATGGACATTATGATCACTGTGATGGATTAAAATACATAATTGATAACGAACTGATCAATGGAAAGGTTATAGTTCACAAGGATGCGTTTTTAGAAAAATATGCTGGGAAAAGGTATATTGGAATGAGTGATGAAGTAAGAAATTATCTTCTAAAAAAAGCTGATTTAGAGATGATAACTAAACCATATAAGATCGATAAAAATATAATCGTCTCTGGAGAAGTTCCGAGGACTTTTCCATATGAAATGGAAAGATTTATGTGCATTAAAAATGGAAAATTAGTAGAAGACGAATTAAAAGATGATATGTTCTTAATTGCCAATGGAATTTTAATTACTGGATGTTCACATAGTGGAATTATCAATGTAGTTGAATACGGAAAAAAATTAAGTGAAATTGAAGGTGTTTTAGGAGGTTTTCACTTAGGAGGGGTTTCTGAACCATATTTAAACGAAGTAGTTAATTACTTCAAATCCCAACCGTTTTGGATCATGCCAATGCACTGCACAGGATTCAAAGCAAGTGTAAAATTATCTCAACTGAAAAATTTTGTTTACGGACATGTTGGAAAGGTCATTAATTTTTAGATGATTTGTGCATTCTAAACATTTAATAGTTGGATCTAACAGAAAAGAGGTAGATCATGAACGAGGCCGAAAAACCGATGGTTGTTAGTATTGTTGGAAACATTCTCCTTGGAGTTATAAAAATTGTAATTGGGTATATGTATTCAAGTATATCTTTAATTTCTGACGGTATTCATTCATTATCTGATGTCATAACAAGTGTTATAGGAATTATCGGTGTGAGAATTGCCTCAAAACCGCCAGATGAGTCCCATCCATTCGGACATTCAAGATTTGAACCGTTATTCTCATTTTTCATCGGATTGGCATTGTTTCTTACAGCGTTTGAAATCGGAAAATTCGCAGTGGATAGGATAGTTAACGGAGGAACAATTGAGGTAAATGCCATAATGGTAGGGGTGGCAATTTTTTCCATAATAGTTAAGGAGTTAATGACAAGATATTCCCTATTAATCGGGAAAAAATTAAATAATCAAGTGTTAATTGCAGATGCTTATCATCATAGAAGTGATGTTTTAAGTAGTATAGTTGTATTGATTGGATTGATCCTTCAAAAATTTGGAATTTATTATGGAGATGCGGTTGCTGGGCTTATAGTGGCGTTAATGATTGCAAAAGTAGCTTTTGATATATGTAAGTTAAGTATTGATTACTTAACTGGAAAGTCCCCTCCAAAGGAGTTTTTCGATCTTATAAAAGAGGAAGCGTTAAAAGTTGATAAAGTAGTTGGAGTTCATGACATAAGGGCTCAGTATGTTGGGCCGAGAATATATGTTGAATTACATGTCGAAGTTCCTCCAAACATATCTGCAAGGGAAATGCACGATACGGAAGTGGAAGTGAAGAAAAGATTAGAAAGATTGAACAATGTTGAGAGGGCTTATGTGCATGTGGATATTGCTGAAAATACATAATCTAAAATTTTAAATTCTTCGATATATAGTTTTTGAAAATAGAGAAAAGATTATAGACATTAGAAAACTATGATAGGGCGGCGGGGATTCAAACGAACCTTTTAGTAAAAGGTTCATCAAAACAGGATACCTTGTCCCACTTTACTTGACAGCCAACTATTTTCTATATGAAAACAGAAAACTATGATAGGGCGGCGGGGATTCGAACCCCGGACCACTCGGTTATCAGCCGAGCACTCTAACCAGGCTGAGCCACCGCCCTTCAACCTATCGAACGAAAGCAAAAATTAAATAATAATAGCTCATATATATAGTTTTTGGTAATCGAATAATTTATATTTATTGTGATAACTTGGCTAATCTATTGGAATAACTTTCACATTATCAAAGTAAGCTCTTCCTCCACCGATCCCTATTCCTCCTTTAAGGATAGGGGAGTTATTATCTGTATAGTCGATATACTCCACCCCTCCCGCAAGAAACACTATTCTATTCCCCTTTGCCACTACCTCGTATCTATAAAAATCTGTTCCTGCTGGGGCTGAGTCGTATGATTCAGCCAACTTTATCACACGGGTTCCATTAAACTTGTAAAGAATATATCCTCTATCATATCCTTCTATCTCGATAAAGTATCCTGCATTTGCGTGATCTGTTAATCTAAAATATATCTTTGGAGATGCAGAAATATCCATTCTTTTTATATCAACCAAAAATTTAAAGTCGGTATAATTTTTATCGATATATATTATTCCGTTGTCTATTGGCACTGCCACCTTATTTAGGGTTTTCTTATCTTCGCTTAATATAGCTTCAATTTTAAATCCTCCTTCTTTAACTTTCCACTCTCCAAATGGTGCTTTTTTTCCAATTGGATAGGATGAAAAATCATCATAGAAGGATTTAGGAACTATATTTAAACAACCGCAGATCCCCACATATAGCATTGGAATAATAAGAAGTGAAATCAACTTTAAATATTTTTTATTTTTATTATCTTTTTTATTATTTTTATCCTTTATTTTTATTCTCTTATCGTTAAACATTCCGCTCCCCCTGTTGTGGTGAATATCAAAAATTTTATAAATCAGATTATTATGATCACTGTATATTCTATCTCTCAAATCTGTTATTATATTTCAAAATTACCTCAATAACATCTTTTAGTGATGCATTAGTTTTTATTCCTTTCGGATTGTAATGAGCAATAGTTGCATAAAATCCGTTATTTTCCAATGTGGAAAGTATCTCATTCATAGGTGGAGGAGACGTTTTTAAAACTTTACTGATCTGATGAATGTCATAACATCCTATCTGACCTAACTTTGATTCATCATATATTAATTTTAGAATCTTTAAGACCCTTTTCTCAAATCCTCTCTTTTCTGCGATCTCTAAGGCCTCTTTTGCAATATCTGAATCATATAAATTGCCAATATACAGAGGGCCCGAAAATCCCTCTCCTCCATAATTCCTTACTTCTTTAATTCCATCATAATCCTTAACATATCCGAGCATTTTAAATGTTTTATCTGCTTTTTTAGCCCCTCTATCTGTGATAAGATAAACTCTAACATAGTGATCCGTTGAATGACAGAAAATTGGTTTTAAAAAGAGTTCATACTTTGTGGCCATTCTCATAGCATAGCCAGCCAATATTCTCAAAGCAAACTCATGACAATCCTTACTTCTCAACGGAACTGCGAGATATTTCCTTAAACATGATTTT
This sequence comes from Methanocaldococcus vulcanius M7, assembly GCF_000024625.1. Taxonomy (NCBI): domain Archaea; kingdom Methanobacteriati; phylum Methanobacteriota; class Methanococci; order Methanococcales; family Methanocaldococcaceae; genus Methanocaldococcus; species Methanocaldococcus vulcanius. The sequence continues at coordinate 387,472 of NC_013407.1, read as the reverse complement.
TTAGCCCTACCACACAGTGCGGATGTGTCTGTTGCAGTTAAACATAAGAGCGCGTTTTTTGTTTTTAGAGATCTTATTGCTTGATCTATATATGGAGATGGAGAACCAAAGGGATCTATATCTACAATATCAAAAAATCTAAAATGTCGAGAGAGAAATGTGTTTGCATCTTCATTTGAAACCTCTATATTTGAAATATCATTTAATTTAGCATTTTGTAGGATCTTTCTATATGCATTTGGATTTATATCATTTAAAAAAACTTTAACTTTTGCGTTAAGTTCTTTTGCATACCTTAATCCTCTGATTCCTGTTCCAGAAAGGGCATCTGCTATTTTTATCTCTTTATCTTTATAATATTTGTTTATAAATGCCTGAATTACCGCTAAACTTATATCTCTACATGTTTTCATTTTTGGATTATAAAATACTTCATCTTTTTTAGTTATTGTTAAATGATCCGGAATTTCAAAGGTTATCTCTCCCTCTGTAATGATCATACATCATCTCCTCTTTATCTTCCTATTTCAATTTCATTAATTTACTTAAATTAAATTATAAATTAAATTACTTCTACTCCTTTACCAACCTCTGTTTTTATCACATCTTGATAATAATCTCTTAAAACATCTTCAACCTCTTTAATAAACTCTTCTTTTGGAAATACGATAATTGAAGGGCCCGAACCACTTATAGCAATTCCATAAACCTTATCCTTAATTTCCTCTTTAACCTTAAAATAATTTGGAATCAACTTCCCTCTAACTGGCTCTATAATTTTATCCTCCATCATATACTTTCCAAATAATTCTTTATCTCTATTGTATAGTGCATAAACCATACCACAGGCCTTTCCAACATTATTCACAAGATCTTTTAAATTAACACTCTTTGGTAAAATCTCTCTTGCTTCTTTTGTATTTATTGAGATGTTTGGAACTGCTATTAGTATATCCATCTTAAAGTCAATTGGTATATGTAAAACCTCTAATGGATTGTAGTTGGTTATCATTGTAAAATCCCCAAATATTGCAGGAGCCACGTTATCTGCATGTTTAGCTCCTGAAGAAGCTAACTCCCCATAAGAAGCATAATCAACCAACTTCAATTTATCTAAATTGAGATTAAACAGTTCGTTTATCGCAAAAGCCGTTCCTGCTGATGAGGCAGCAGAGCTTCCCAATCCACTTCCTGCCTTAATCCCTTTTTTTATTGTTATTTTTATTCCTTCTTCAATGTTAAAATCATCCATCATCTTTTTTGCTACAATTCCAGCAACATTCTTATTCGGCTCTGTTGGAATGTTTTTATCATCTACCTCTATAATTATCTCCTTTTCATCAATCTTTTTAACATCTACTACATCATACGGCTCTTTTAGACATAAACCAAATACATCAAATCCTACTCCTAAATTTGCTGATGTGCATGGTGAAATAACTCTAACCCTCTCCATAAAAATCCCTCTTCTCTTAAATTTGTCTTTTTTTAATTTATTTTATAATTTTATTTTTTCACTTCAATGTTTCATCTTATCAATAACTAATCTAAACTTGATCTTGCCTAAAACTTAATTTGTAATTATTTTTAACTTAATCCTCTAAAAACATCTTTCTTATTGCATCAGCAGCATCTTTTTTAACTAAAACCAAAACTCGATCTCCTGCTTTAAGTTCTGTATCTCCACTTGGAATTTTTAATTCATCTCCATCATAAACTGCAATTATCAAATAATCTTTTGGCCTTCCAAGCTCTTTAATTTTTTTATTTACCACTTTTGCTTTCTCTGGAATAATAAATTCCAATATCTCTGCTTCTCCTCTTCCTACAATAGTTAGATCCAATATTCCTGGCCTTTCGATTAGTTTTTCTATGTAATTAGCAGCTATTAGTTCAGGAGAGATAACCACATCCACACCTAAACGTTCAAATACATCTTTATAATCAATTTCAGAAATCCTTGCTATCGTTTTCTTTACTCCACAACTCTTGGCTAACAGTGTGCTCATTAAATTAACCTCTTCCTTTCCAGTAACGGCTATATACATATCTGCATCCTCTATTCCTGCATCTTCCAATGTTTTTATTTTTGTGCAGTCCCCATTGATCACAAGTGCATCTATATCCGCAGAGGCCTTTTTACACTTCTCTCTATCGGAATCTATTAATACAATGTCATGACCTTTTTCAGAAAGCGATTTGGCCAAAGTGTAGCCAACTCTTCCGATTCCTGCTATAATTATATACATAATCAACACCAAAAATCTTAACCAACTTTTTAGTTTTTGCTCATTCTTTATTTCCCAGTGTTATTTATGTCTTTTCTAATTCCACAATTACAATAAATTTATATATAATAAATTTATATATTAAGTTTAGGAAATATCATGGATATGACCTCTACCAACGTGTAGATTTTGACAAAAGTCGTGAAAATTGATTAAAATATATAATTAAAAACGTAAAAAAATTAAAGAAGTTAAAAACATTCTCTTATAATATTTAATATTATTTTTAATTATTTTATAATATTATTTTTTCATAGTAATCCTCATATCCAAAATGCCAATGCCTGATCTTTTCCTTTAACTCCTTTTCAAGTTTCAATATCTTATCAAACTCCTCCTTATTTAAATATCCTATATAGCCCCTTTTTATTGCCTCTTCGCATCTTAAACTGCAAGGAATAAAACCAGAGGGTAGAACTATTGCATAAATTCCTTTATTTTTTAAATTATCTTTCATTTCTTCGACTTCTTTTAAATGATCTCTATCTATTGATATTCTAACCTCCTCAACAAACGATTTTATACAACACTCAGGATAATTTAAAAGCTTTCCAACTTCAAAATCATCCAATCTCCTATAAATTCCGAGTTCTGTCGATACAACAGGATCTATTGCCGGCCTAACCTTTGGGTTGTATTTTTCAACGATCTCAATCTGAAATTTCAACCTATCTATTATTTGTTGATATTGAAACTCATCCAAACTTTGAATATGCTCTTTTAAAACATTAAATCCTTCCAATTCTCCATTTCTTAATTTTTCAATTTTATACAGTAGATTTTTGAGCATAGTTTCACTATTATAATTATAATTCAATATATTATAACGTATTATTCTGCCCCATAATTGATCCAGATATATAGGGTAAAGAAATTCTTATTTCATTACTGATTTAATTTTATTATTTTGGGTTTAAATTTTATTATAATTTTTTATAATATTAATTTATTCTTGTTATTAAAATATTATATATAAGATAACGAATAAGCATATTTAAATTAACATCATAATAATAAAAATAACATACAATACATAAAAAGGGTGATCAATGTGAAGTCCATAATCTTAGCAGGTGGTGTGGGAAGTAGGTTATTCCCTTTAAGTAGGGAGTATTATCCAAAACAGTTTATAAAGTTTAAAGCATTTGAAAAGTCATTGTTTCAATTAACGTTTGAAAGAACTTTAAAGTTATCAAATATAAAAGATATTTACATAATAACAAATGAAAAGCATAAGTTTTTGGTTTTGGGACAGATTGAAGAGTTGGGTTATAATTTTAATGAGGATAATATATTAATAGAGCCGATAGGAAAAAATACTCTTCCAGCGATTTATTATGGGGTTAAGGTTATAAAGGAGAGGGATGGGGAAGACACCGTCGCTGTTTTTCCTTCTGACCATTTAATCGAAGATGGGGCGAAATTTACAAAAACAGTTAAAGAAGGTGTTAAATTAACCAATAATTATTTAATAACTTTTGGAATAAAGCCAAATAAGCCCCATACTGGTTATGGTTATATTAAGCCGGGAGAAAAGTTGGATGTTGGTTATAAAGTTGAGGAATTTAAAGAAAAACCTGACTTTGAGACCGCTAAGAAATATATTAAAAATGGTTATTTATGGAATAGCGGGATGTTTTTATTCAGAACAGATATTTTTGAAGAGGAGGTTAGAAAACACTGCCCAGAGGTTTATGAAGCATTTAAAGAAGAGGATATAAATGAAGTTTATAAAAAAGTTCCAGATATTTCAATCGATTACGGAATTATGGAAAAGACAGATAGAGTAGCAGTTATCCCTCTAAATATAAAATGGAGTGATTTGGGAAGTTTCGATGCCATATATGACGTTTTTGACAAGGATGAAAATGGAAATATTATCTATGGAGAAAATGTTGTATTAAATTCGAAAAATAATCTAATATATACGCATAGTGGAAAATTGGCATCTTTAATTGGAGTTAAAGATCTAATTGTCGTTGATACGAAAGATACGCTATTAATCTGCAATAAAGGGGACAGTCAAAAGGTTAAAGATGTTGTTAAAAACTTAAAAGAAAAAGGTGATGAAAGGGTTTTATTCCACAAAAAGGTTTACAGACCATGGGGATGTTATGAGGTTTTAGAAGAGGGAAGATTTTACAAAGTCAAAAAAATAACTGTTCTGCCAGGAAAGAAGTTGAGTTATCAACTTCATTATCATAGAAGTGAGCATTGGGTTATTGTCAAAGGAATGGCAAGGGTTATTATTGAAGGGGAAGAGAAGTTTGTTAGAAGTGGAGAAAGTATCTTTGTAAGAAGTGGTTATAAACATAGATTAGAGAATCCTGGAAAGATTCCTTTGGAAGTTATAGAAATCCAAGTTGGAGAGTATTTAGAAGAGGACGATATTGTAAGATTCGAAGACGATTGGAAAAGAAAATAAAGTTTCAGTTTTTAATTAATTTTTTCTTTAATTAAATAGGTAATGCATACTATTAAAGATATTAGGGAAATTATATAAGAAGGTAAGCATATCTTATAAAACCTGTCATAGGTTATTACGTATTTATCCCTTTTTTCTTTTATTTTATAAGCGTTAACGACACCATAAGCTTCCATTGGGCTTTCTCCATCTAATTTCCAATCCTTTGAATATTCATTTGTAAATATTACATATTTTAAAGGTTTATCTTCAATAACATACTTTGTGGGGTTTATCTCTTTATAGTGTAATGGCTTCCACTTATTTGAGGTTTTATTAATTCCACTTCCAATTATTATTAGTTCTTTTGATATATCTTCTTTATTACTCAAATTTATAAGATCATTAATGTTTTTTACATATTTAACGCCTTCAACTGAATAGATCTTTCCTTTATACCTTTCATTTTTAAATACATAAAGATGTTTTGTCTCTAAAACTAATTTTATGTCTTTCTGTTTAAATAGAAAGTTGTAGTTTTTATAATCAACTTCTTTTGTTAATAAAATATATTTAACTCCAAGAGGAGCTACCAACGAACCAAAATTGTGTATTTTCTCCCGATTTTGTAGAAGATATGCGATATAACTTTGGTAAGGTGTATAAATTTCAGTATATATTCCTGGAACTTCTAAATTTTTAGCAAATATAACATATTTATCAAAGAATGTTTGGGAAGGGTTTGCTATTCTTTTATCTTTATTTGGGACCCAGTGAACATCCATATATAAATGCCATGGGAAAAACAAGATGTTAAAATTATCCTTATCTTTATTTAAAAAGTTGTTTACTTGATACCAATCTTTTGGATAATCAGTTGATTTAATTTGATTATCAAAACCATTAAAGAATGTGAAAGAGTAGATTAAAGGAATTGTAATAAAGAAAATCGCTATAATCTTTTTTGCTTTATTCGAGTTTATACTTTTAACAATCTCTTTAAGACCAAAAGCTCCCAAGATCGAGTAAGACAAAACTATTAAAGTAACGAATTTTTGGGTATCTCTCATTCCTTTTAAAATAAATATGTGATCAAAGAGAAATTGGAATATACTTTTAAATGGTCCTGTTATTCCAGTAGCAAAAAATAATCCAACAAACCAAATCAAAGCAAAAGATATAACATAAATTCCAATTTTTCTATTTTTGTAGTATGATAAAAATCCATGAACTGAAAGGAATATGATTATAACAAATAATACTTCCCAAAATGGAAGATAATCCTTCGCATAAGTATAAGCAGGTCTCCAAAACCCATACATACTTGCTAATGTAAATAATGCTGAGAAAGAATCAACTTTTGGAGCAAAAACGTATAAATCATGAATTGTTATATAATTTACTAACGATGATGACTTTGCAGTCAACAGAGGGACTAACCAATAAACATTTATCATAGAAAATGATAATGCAAATAAACTAACTGGCTTTAATAAACTTATAGATTTTTCCTTTATTAATTTCAAAGTCAATATTATCCCATAAACCATGAATGCCATAAATAAGGTATGTGCATTAAAAGCTATAAGTGAAGTTATCAAGGTTGCTTTTATAATAGATTTTTTATCTTTGTTTTCTAACAATTCAATGAAATATTTAACTCCTAATGGTAATAAACTGTATGCAAATAAAATAAACCAATGCCCAACAATTATTCTTATATAGGTGTAAGGATTGATCATATATAAAATCCCTGCATAAAAACTTCCAATTTCTGAGTTTGTTAATTTTTTTGCCAGTGAATAAGCTGAATACCCACTGAAAAATAAGATAAATAACAACAGTAGTTTTTGAAAAATATATGCGGGAATTATGACGTTTATTATATTAAGTGGCAGGGTTCCCCCGTAAGAGGGAGATATGAATCCATATAATTGGTCAATCAAACTCTGATCGTTTAACTTTGGTAAGGTATCTAGTAGAAAGAGATACTTATCTGAAAAAAATGGGATTAGAATTATTATTGATAATATAAGATATATAACTTCTATTCTATACTTTTTTAATATACTTATGTGCATAATCTCCCCCTGACTTCTATAATAAATGGAACCTGGACTATTAATGACATTATTGATGAGAGCAGTACAATATCTACAATCTGATTTATATTTTGATGAAATATAATAATTCCCAGAATTTCAATTGCTAAACTAAAAGTTAGAGCATAAGCCACTCTTGTTATTCCCAACGATAAAAGATAATTCATCATTAACCCAGAAATTGCAAAGAAAAACATTGCTAAACTATATCTAAATAAATATGGTATTGCTTTTAAGTATTTCTCTCCAAATATAATTTTTATAGTTAGTTCTGGAAATAGTTTGAATAATAGTAATGCAGGTATTGTTAAGACAATAGTCAATATTAGTGCTTTTATAAATAAATTAAAATGATTAAGTCCTTTTTCTTTTAATTCTGATGCTTTTGGGAATAATACTACTGCTATGCCACCAGGGGCAAACAAAATTATTTTTCCCAAGACAGAGACGGATGAATAAATTCCAGCTAAAAAATCAGTTAGATAGTGTTTTGCTAAGATCGTATCTATTGAAAAACTTGTAGTATAAGTTAATAACGCCAACAATGTTAAAGTTGAATATTTGTAAAGATTAGTGATCCTAAATGGTTCTGGGTTTATTTTTATTAAATCTTTTAAGAAGTAGAAAGAAATCAAAAAAATAATAATATTAGCAATTAAAAATGGAACTAACGCTCCACTAACACCAAAACCAAAATAGACCAATAAAACTCCCAATATAAATTTTAAAAACGACCAAAGTGTTTGAGTAATTCCCAATGGAATAAATCTTTGTAATCCTCTTAGTATGCCCTGGTTTGTGGGCATTGCGTATGCAAATAATATAGAGGAGAATAATATCAATGCAGGCATTTGTGAAGGAAAGTGAAGATAATTTGACAGGAGAGGGGTTATTATAAAAAATAAAATTGTTGTTATCAATCCAAATATAAAAGATTTCTTTAGAGCGTATCTCCAAAAGTAAGAGATCTTGCTAAATTGGTTTTTTGCCTTTAATTGAGAGGAGTATTTTGTAACCGTAGTTTGAACTGTCGCTGATAAAACACTAAAAATATAAAAAATATTTATTAAAGAAAATAAAATTCCATACTCCTCTGGAATCAACAACCTACCCATGAAAAGTTGATAAAGATAGTTAAAAAATGCTGTTGATAAACTAAAAAATATCATTATTATGCCATGTTTTGCCAATTTTTGCTCCATAATATCTCTCCCTGTTAAATTATTTTTTTATAATGTTCTAAACAAAAATGATTGTGGCTTTAAAGTTCCTTTTTGTGGATTTAAGAATAGGATATTTTTCTTAACTAAAAATTCTCTAATCTTATTTATCATGGTATCTTCAATTTCTTAGTTTTCTTTAATTAAATAGTTTTGATGTATTAATAACTATTTCTTATAAAATATTCATTATTTAGGGTAGTTTTCCTGAGTTTATAGGGCTGTAGATGAAATAAATTAAATTTGGTTCTCCTTCAATGATTGAGAAAATTTCTCATATTTCTTTCTCTCTTTAATAATTTAACTTTAATATATTCTAAGTTTTTTATGCTTTCTCAATATCTCCTTAATCTCAGAGAGTGTTTTCATCCTCTCCCTCAATGTCTTTTATAATTTTTTCAAACTCTTTTATATCATTTGGAACTTTATTAATTACAATATCCCAAATAATCTCATAATTTATTCCAAAATAATGGTGAATTAACTTATCTCTCAACCTTGCCATGCCTTTCCATGGAACTTGCGGATATTTATTTATAAAATCCTCTGGAAGATTTTTAACTGCCTCTCCAATAACCTCTAAGCTTCTAATCACTGCTTTTTGCGTCTTTTTATCTTTTAAAAACTCATCATAATCCATATCTTTGGTGAAGTCAATAATATCTTTCATATTCTCTAAGATATCATATAAAAATGCCCTAACATCTTTCTTAGACATAAATTAAATCCTCCTCAATGGATTTTTTAATGTATGGATTTTTTATTGCTCCTTTAATAACCAAATCAACTTTAACTCCCAATAAATCAGATAAATAATCCTCCAACTCAAAGAATTTGATGTAGTCAGGAGTTTTATAAAATTCTACTAATATATCAATATCGCTTTTTTCTGTCTGTTCATTTCTTGCATAACTACCAAATATAGCAATTGACTTAACTTTATATTTTTCTTTTAATTCTTTTTTATGTTTCCTTAGGATTTCTTTTATTTCAGAAAGAGTTTTCATAATTTCACTTTCATTATTTTTGATAATAAATTATTTAGTTTCCTGTTTAAGTTTATTGCCCATTTATCTTCTTTCTCTCTTCTCCAATCATAGATTAGATAAATGATACATGATAAGAAAGTTATTGTTGATATTGCTAAACTATAACATATTTAATGATTTATTATAATCAATAACAATAAATAATTAAAAAAATATAAAGATCAATTTTTTAATATTTTATAAAGCTCCAAGTATTTTCCATTATACATTACTTTTATTTTGCCCTCTTGTTCTAAAAGATTTAGTATTGTTTCATAATATTGTAGCTTAGTTTGATTACCATTTATAATAGATTTGTCCAATAAAATATATTTTATAATTATATTTTTCATATAATTTTTTTGTATCATTGGAAAACGAGCAATTTTGTATATTTATTGAGTTAATTTGTATATGTTTATAATTATTTCCCGAGATTGTAATTTTACTATTGTTATTTGTGATAATTGTAATTTTAGGGATTGTTAAGTTTGTATATATTTTAAATTTTTTAGAATATTGAGAATAACTTCCAAAATAATCAGGAACTACAACTTTAATAGGTTCAAAATAATTCAGATAAAATCCATTAGACCCTTGGTATCCCCATGAAGTCATTATATATGTAGAAATTGAAGGATACATAACTACTGTCCCATTAGTATTTTTTAATAAAAGATCTTTTACTGTTATTTAACAATTTACTTTTCCATGATCCCCTAATGTCCATTTCAGATAAAAAATTTCTGCTTTTATCGCTTTTTCAGCACATTGTTGAGAGTGATAAACAGCATCAGGATAATGATTTGTTTCTAATAAAACTTTTGCCACTTCTAAATCCTCTTTAGCCCGTTTTATAAATAAATTTGCATATTTTATATTAAATCTGCGATTTTCCATTCTTTCTCCCCATCAACAAATATTGGCCTCATTCTTTTAACAATTGGCTTTATTTTTTCAATATAATTCTTCCAAAAATCATTTTTATCATAAATTATTTTATAACCAGTTAAAATTCCATATATTGATGGATTTATTTCTTTAGGTAATAAATCTGTTGGCTTGATCAATATTGGAGAGATATTAACACCATATTTAAAAATAAAATACAATACCTCATCTCTCAAAACTTTATGCCTGTCAATCCTCCTTTCCGGTAGGTTTTTAACAATAACCAACAAATCAATATCAGAATATTCTGTTGCTGTTCCTCTTGCATAAGAACCAAATAAAATAATTGAGATCAAATCATCTCCAAATTTTTGCCTACATTTTTCTAAAAACTCATTTAAGATTTTATTTAACATTTTTTCATTCATTATTTACTACCATCTCTAAAAATCTTTCGAATTCCTCAGCACTCTTATCCCAACTAAACTGCTTAGCCCATTCAATAGCATTTTCACTTAACTTCTTCCTTACGTTGTCATCTCTTAATAGATCAATCAAAGTTTCAGCCAATGCTTCAATATTTCCTTCTTCAACCAACAAACCATTATGTCCATCTTTAATGGAATCTACCAATCCTGAAACTCTATAACCCACAGCTGGGGTTCCTAAGGCATTAGCTTCAATAACATTTAATCCCCATCCTTCTTTAACAGAAGTAATAACTAAAACCTGACTTTTTTTAATTATCTCATTTCTTTTTTCAAAAGAGACATATCCAAAGAATTTAACATTATCATTTAATCCTAATTTATTAACTAAATTTTTTAACTTCTTTAAATAACTTTCTTTCTTTGGACTTCCTAAAATCCATAACTTTACATCAGGAATTTCTTTTTTAACATAATAAATTGCCTTAATTGCATGCTCAACCCTTTTCATTGGAGTTAGCCGTGAAACAAAACAAATAAGTTGTTGTTAAATCAGATGGAAGTAAAGTTACATTCACAAAGGAAAGTAGTGTTTATGTTTCATCAACATCATCATCAACAAGTTCAGGAGGATCATACGTTTATTCAGGAGGGGGTAGTAAATCTTCAGAATCAACATCAAGTATAGTTGTTGCATCATCGTCAATAATGACACAACTGCAACCGGGAGCTGTTACAAACATACCAATACCTGAAGATGACGCTGAAAAATTAGGAATATTAGGATTAATGTTAGAATACAACGAAAAAGTTAAAGTAAAAGTAGAATTAGAAAAACTTTCAAAATTACCAAGCAATGTAGAACCACTAAACTCATTCAAATTCTACAATATAGTTGAAATAAAAGTTATAGACGAAACTACAGGAAAACCTATTGAGCCAAAAGGTTGGATCAAATTTGTAGTATCTAAAAAATGGCTTGAAAGCAATGGATACGATCCTGATAAGGTTGTAATGCTGAGATACCACTACAAGTGGGAAGAACTACACACAGAGAAAACAATATCTGACTCAGAGAACGTGTATTATAAGGCATACACTCCAGGATTCAGTATCTTTGCAGTAGCAGTTCCAACTGAAGAAAACGCAACAGTAAATGAAACAACTAACACAACAACAATAATAACAAATACAACAACTACTGAATCAACAGCTCCAACTACAAGCAATGAAAATACAGCAGCAACATCTCAACAACCAGCAACAACAAGTGAAAAAACCACAAGCAGTGAGAACACAACAACTGCAACAGAGACATCAGGAGGCAGTTCATGGACGTTAATAATTGTCGGAATAATTATTCTAATAATAATAGTTGCTGGAGCATACTTCTACATGGACAAGAAAAATAGCTAATTAAAAAACTTTTTTTTCTTTTTTTAACTATTTTATTAATTTTTTAAGTTTTACTGCTAAATACAAAACAGCTATAAAAGCAATTAATATATCTAAATGTGAGAAATATTCTTTAATATTAGGAGTGTAATGGATCATTATTGCAATAAGAATCAAAGAAATGAATGTTTTTAATGTGTTCGTTAAATAATATAACCTTTTTTCTAAAATATAATCAAAAAACTCATTTAAAACACCAAATGTTAAAAAATAATAACTTAAAATTGCTACTGCGTTTGCGTAATCTTCTCTATTAAAAGCCAAAGAGATTGCCGAATAAATGAGCAACAAAATTGCCAACACTACAAAAATCTGCCCAGTTGATAGTTTTTTAAACATATTGTAAAATTCTTTAATGAAAGAGTATGTTATGTCCTTTAATTTTGGAATATACAACAGAACAACAATTATTCCAAATATCTCCACAACAAGTTTAAGATGATACTCAAGATAGTACATGTTATATGGAATATAGGTTTGAAGATAAGTGTATATTAATACAACTATATACATAGCCAAGATAATAATAAACACATTTAAAGCAATATTTCTAATCTCCTCTATTTTTTCCACAGATACCACCACAAACTTTAAGATAATGACTTAAAAATAATTAAATTTATATGAGGGTTGTTAATAAAAATATCAATTAATAAAAGCTTATTTTAATACTAATATTTCATTATAATTCTTTTATCTTTATTTTTTATCGTTATTCAATTTCTAATTCAAATCCAACTACGGGAAATTCTAATTCAAAGTTTATAATAACTTCTGGATGGATCTCTCCAAAGTAGCCAATAATTTTGCCATCTTTTATTATTTTAGCACATCTTCCATTAATAAATGAATGGTGCTCAAAGTTGTCAAGCTCATAATCAATTTTAATCTCCCTTAATAAACCTTCAACATAACTTTTAATCTCGTTAAAGTTTGTTTCATTGTCTATAATAACCCCCGCTATCTTTTTAACCACTCTTGATCTTGTTTCAGCGTTTTTATCTATTATAACGCAATCTCCGATCTCAAATATTTTTTGTGGTAGTTCTTTATGTTTATTTAAGCGTAGGGTTTCCATTAATAATGGAAGAATGCTTTTTCTGACGATTCTGTGTTCAATTGATGCCGGTTTTAAAACTTCTATGTAGTTGTTGTCTTCAAGACGCATCTTTTTAAATAAAACATCATCATTTGAGAGCATTAGGTTTATAACTTCATAGAATCCGAATCCAATCATGATTTCTCTTATAAAATCGCATTTCTTTTCTAATTTGTTGAGTTCTCCAATAGTTCCGATGATTGGATAGTCCCCAGAGAATTTGTTATATCCGTAAGCGATAGCCACTTCTTCTGCAATATCAACTTCTCCAAACATATCTACCCTATAAGCTGGAACATAAACCTTTATTTTGTTATCTAAAAATTGAGCATCTAATCTACATCTTCTTAGGTAGTTTATTATTGCTCCAGGGGTTAGATTTGTCCCTAAAACCTTATTTATATAATCAGGTGTTGTTTCTAAAATATCTTCTTTTAAATTTGGGTAAAGTGTTTTTTCATTTTCATTTTTAATTACTTCAACAGAGTGTATTTTTCCATATTTTCTCTCTGCTAATGCTGTAATAATTATATTTAGTGTTTTTTCTACTGCATATTTATCGGTTCCAGTGACATCAATTATTAGATTTCTTGTTTCTGTTGTAACTCTTGTTAGTTCTCCGTTAATTATTGGTGGCATTGATAAAACATTCCCTTCGCTATCCAATATTATTGGAAACTTATCATCTCTAATTAAGTGAGCGTATTTTATTCCTTTTTCATGTTTCTCTAAAATCTCTCTTGGAGTCATCTCTTCCTCTGAGTTTAGTGGAACGAATTTAATCTCATCTCCCCTAACTTCTTTGTAGTAGAATGGGGGCTTAACTTTATCTGCATCGTGAATTCCTATCGCTACTTTTTTCCTGTCTCTTCCCATAACCCAGTGAAGTTTTTCTTGGAGGTTAATTATACTCTCTAAAACATAATCATCTATTATAACTCCTTTAACCATTGCCATTACTATAAAAGGTCTTGTTTTAACATCTTCAACATATAATTTTACATCTGATCTTTCAATATCGTATCTCTTTAATCCAATCTCTATTCCCATAATTCCTCTAAAACCTCTCGCTAAACCTTCAACACTTAAATAATCGGGTCTATTTGGATTTATAGAAAATTGAATAACCTTCTCTCCATCTTCCTCAAAGATCTCTTCAACTTCAACACCCATCATGGGGAATTTTTCTTCAATAAACTCATCTTCCAAGGGCATGTTTACTAATCTCTCTAAATCAGCTTTTTTTACATTTATTGTTGGCATCTTCTCACCAACTATTACATTTTCATTTTAATTAGCCACTTTTTGGTTATCTAATTGTTTTGAGTCGTTTATTTCTATCATTACATTAGTATGTTTCAATATTTTTATTCATATTTATTATTGGATTTTCGTTATTTTAAAATCTCTTTTAGGATCTTCGGTATATCTGATATATTTTTTGCCACATAGGCCCCTGCCTCTTCTAATGCTCTCATTTTACTTTCTGCTGTTCCTCTTCCTTTTTCAACTATTGCTCCTGCATGTCCCATTCTTTTCCCTTCGGGTGCTGATTGCCCTGCAATATATCCAATTACTGGTTTTTTCATCTTTTTTATAAATTTTGATGCCTCCTCTTCAGCTCCTCCACCGATCTCTCCGATCATTACAATTGCTTCTGTTTCTTTATCTTTTTCAAACAGATCTAATATTTCTCCGTATCTAAGTCCAACAATTGGGTCTCCTCCAATCCCTACACATGTTGAAACACCAAAACCCGCATTTTTTATTTGATTTGCTATCTCATATGTTAGAGTTCCGCTTCTTGAGACCATTCCTATATTTCCTTCCTTTAAAACTTCCATTGGGATTATCCCCAATTTCCCAACCTTTGGAGAAGCAATTCCTGGAGTGTTTGGTCCAATTATCTTAATTCCGAGGTCTTCTGCATAATTAACAAATTCCATCGTGTCGTGTACTGGAATATGTTCGGTAATAACTACTATAAGATCTAATCCTGCATCCATTGCTTCAAAAACAGCATCTTTGGCAAATGGGGCAGGAACAAAAATAACTGAAGCGTTTGCATCTGTTTTTTTAACTGCTTCTTTAACTGTATCAAATACTGGAACTCCATAAACATCTTTTCCTCCTTTTCCTGGCGTGATTCCTCCTACTATTTTTGTTCCGCATTCTAACATTTTTTTTGTATGGAAGCTTCCCTGTTTTCCCGTGATTCCTTGAACTACTGCTCTTGTATTCTCATCCAACAAAATCATCGTATCCCTCCACATTCCTGTTGAACCGTAAAATTTATATAACCCCTTTTACTTTTTATATGTGTCGTTGATTTTTATTAAAGAGGGGGTGTGGTGTAGCCAGGTCTATCATCGGGGACTCCAGTTGCCTATAGGGCGCTGGACCACGGCAGGAGAAATCCCTGGACCTGGGTTCAAATCCCAGCACCCCCACCATTTAGTTTACTTAATATATAACTTATTTATTAGATTATAATAATCATAAGTTAATCGTTGTTAGTTTTTTGAATTTTATTAATTTAATTATTATAAGATTTACAATGTTTTTAAAATTTAATCAATAAATTTGGATACATTTGTGAAAATAAATCCGATAGGTGTCGAAATTGGATGAATTAGACATAATATTAAAAAATATATCAATGTTGAAAAAAATCAGAGAAAGTGAAAAATTTTATCTATTGATTGAAAAAATACTAAAATCCAAAAAAATATTTATTTTTGGAGTAGGGAGAAGTGGCTATGTTGGAAGATGTTTTGCAATGCGACTGTTTCATCTTGGACTTAATTCCTATTTTGTTGGAGAGACAATAACTCCAAAATATGAGAAAGATGATCTTTTAATCCTAATATCTGGAAGTGGAAAAACGGAAAGTGTTCTAACTGTTGCAAAAAAAGCAAAAAAAGTAAATAATAATATCGTTGCAATAGTATGTGAATGTGGAAGTGTTGCAGAATTTGCTGAATTGATCATACGATTGGATGTTGAAAAATCGGATTATCTACCAATGGGAACGACATTTGAACAAACTGCAATGATATTTTTAGATCTGCTAATTGCCGAAATTATGAAGAAATTAAATCTAAAAGAGAGAGAAGTTATAAAAAGACATTTTAATCTTCTCTAATCACTTCGTTAATTCTGATATACTGACGATTCTATTTTCGTTGTTATTCTAAATCCTCAGTTTCAAACTTTTGAGCAGAAACAAATTCACTAACCTCTTTTCTACGCTCATCCAACATTTTAATTATCTTTTTTAATAGTCGGAGGTTATCAAGCATTATTCCAAAAGTCCTCATAGTAAAAACACTTGCAGAGAACAAAGCATCTCTTGGGTTCTCTTCTCCAAATGTCTCCATTATCCAGTACTGTGCCCTTGGAGCTACACTTTTCCACATCTCGGTTAAACCATTAAATCCTTCAATTTCATGATCTCTTTTTAGATTTGTCTTTACCTCTTTTAAATATTCATAAAGATCTTCAAATGATTGTATTTCGAATTTTTCAGCGAAACTCGTTGGTGATCCATCTTTTTTTCTAAGCGAGAACTCCAAAATAATTAAAATCCTCCTTAAACTTTTTCTATCGATTCCAGAGACCTCTACAAGTTCTTCTATTATCACATTTTCACCTCAACTGTTGTTCTCAATAATTATAATTTTATTTAATTTTATAATATAAACTTTCCTATTTTTTGAATTGCAAATTATAAAAAGTATAAAAACCAAAACCATCTTAGTGTATGCCTAAGAACAAAAAAGTGGTGAGGTTATGTCAGCAAAGGTTTTAATAAATGGGTATGGATCTATTGGAAAAAGAGTAGCTGATGCTGTGGCAGTTCAGGATGATATGGAAGTTATAGGAGTCAGTAAAACCAAGCCAGATTTTGAAGCAAGATTGGCTGTTGAGAAGGGATACAAGCTTTTTGTAGCAGTTCCTGACAGAGAAAGAATAAAACTATTTGAAGAGGCAGGTATTCCAGTAGAGGGAACTATTTTAGATGTTATAGAAGAAGCAGATATTGTCGTTGATGGAGCCCCCAAAAAAATTGGTAAACAAAACTTGGAAAACATATATAAACCAAACAAGGTTAAAGCCATATTACAGGGAGGGGAAAAAGCGAAAGATGTGGAGGATAGCTTTAACGCATTGTGGAGTTTTGATAGATGCTATGGAAAGGACTATATTAGGGTTGTTTCTTGCAACACAACCGGGTTGTGTAGGATCTTATATGCAATAAACGAAGTATCCAACATAAAAAAAGCAAGAGTTGTGTTAGTTAGGAGAGCGGCAGATCCAAACGATGATAAAACTGGGCCTATAAATGCGATAACTCCTAATCCAGTAACGGTTCCTTCGCATCATGGTCCAGATGTTGTTTCAGTTGTTCCAGAACTTGAAGGGAAGATCTTAACATCTGCGGTTATAGTTCCAACAACATTGATGCATCAACACACATTGATGGTGGAGGTTGATGACAATATCAGTAGAGAAGATGTTTTAGATTCCATTTTAAAAACTCCAAGGATTATAACTGTTAAAGCAGAGGACGGATTCACTTCAACAGCCAAAATAATCGAATATGGAAGAGATATTGGAAGATTGAGATATGATATAAATGAACTTGTGATTTGGGAGGAGAGTGTTAACGTATTAGACAGAGAGATCTTTTTAATGCAGGCCGTTCATCAAGAAAGTATTGTAGTTCCAGAAAATATCGATTGTATAAGGGCTATGCTTCAAATGGAAGATGACAAGTTTAAATCAATAGAAAAAACAAACAAAGCGATGGGAATAAAATAATTAAAAATGATTAATTATAAAACAAAATAATCAGAATTAAAAATAATAGCAATGAAAACTTAGGAAAATTTGATAGGAAAACGTAAGAATAAAGCTTTTAAGTAATTTTAATTCATTATCCCTCACTTTTTTGTCTTAATTATTTTTTATTTTTTATTATTTTTTAGTTAGTATTTTATCGTTTTGTTATGTTTCCAGATCTTGCGAGGAAAATATTTTATAATAAGAACTCCAAAAATTAATTAATGAGATGATTAAAAACAAAAAATCTCGAAAACGAAATAAAATAAAAATAAAAATTGAACGTGTGAGAGTATGGATCCACTGAGCGGTTTTTTAAGCTCATTAATTTGGTGGCTGTTGTTTTTTTATTTGATCATGGCCCCTCAGATACAGTATAGACAACTTCAACTTGCAAGATTAAGAATCTTGAGAGATCTTTCGAGAAAAAGAAATTCAACAGTCATAACGATGATACACAGACAGGAGAGTATTGGTTTATTTGGAATTCCAGTATATAAATTCATAACTATTGAAGACAGCGAGGAAATTTTAAGGGCTATAAGATCTGCTCCAAAAGACAAACCGATCGACTTGATAATACACACGCCAGGAGGATTGGTTTTAGCAGCCACGCAAATTGCAAAGGCATTAAAAAACCATCCTTCTGAAACGAGGGTTATAGTTCCTCACTATGCAATGAGTGGGGGAACGTTAATTGCACTTGCAGCGGATAAAATAATCATGGACGAAAATGCTGTCTTAGGACCAGTAGATCCACAACTTGGTCAGTATCCTGCTCCAAGTATAGTCAAAGCAGTTAAAGAAAAGGGTGTAGAAAAAGCTGATGATCAGACAATTATATTAGCAGATATAGCACAGAAAGCTATAAATCAAGTTCAAAGATTTGTATATGGCTTATTAAAGGATAAATATGGAGAAGAAAAGGCAAAAGAACTATCAAAAACCTTAACTGAAGGAAGATGGACTCATGATTATCCTATAACTGTTGAAGAAGCTCGAGAACTTGGATTGGATGTTGATACAAACGTTCCAGAAGAGGTTTATATGTTAATGGAGTTGTATAAACAGCCATTAAAACAGAGAGGAACCGTTGAGTTTATGCCTTATCCTGTAAAGCAGGAGGGAATAAAAACTAAATAAAAAATGAGAAAAATCTCACACTACTACTTTTTAATATCTAAAAAACCTCTCCCTATCAAGTGTGAAATTCTCAGACATTCTGGAATTTTGCTTTTAAGTTTTGTAATTTCAATAACTTTTTTAACAAAATTTTTATCTGTTCCAACGTATTGAACATATATGTCATTCAACTTTTCTGGCTTTGGAAAGCTTTTTATAAGAGATATTCTTTCTTCAGAATCGTTAAAGTGTTTTTCAATCGCGGAAAACATTTTCTCAATATTTGGCTTTTTATCTATAACGACAATAACTGGCTTTTCTGTTTTTTCGTTTATTTCATATATATCAGCTATATTAAACCCACCAAAGGTAATTCCATATAAAAAAACAGCTTTTATTTTTGGATAGTGTCGATCTTTAACTACCTCAATTATTTTTTTGGTTATATCCATTCCATCTTTCTCAAATTTTCGGAAGTAAATGCCATCAATTATGCAAGATCCTCTCATGTATGTTCCTATTAAGATACACTCCCTATCTGATCTGTTAAATGGAGCATCATCAAATCCTATAACTTCAATTTCTTTTTTCATGAATACCACAAATTTTATATATTGTGAAACATTTTCCTTTAATATTTATTACCAAAAAATATAAAATCGTTTTTAACTTTAATACAAAAAATCACGTGGAATTTATGAGAGGAAAGTGCTTCTGTATAAGTGGAAAAATAATTGCCACAAATCTTTTCGGGAAGAGATTCTCTAAAAAATTTATAAAAAAGAGGGATCTAAAAAAGTATGGGTTGTATCTTCATCCTGCTGTGGCTGTGGATGGAATAATCGAGCAGGATGATAAAATATTACTAATAAAAAGAAAAAATCCTCCTTTTAAGGGATATTTTGCAATCCCCGGAGGTTTTGTCGAGTGTGGAGAGACGGTTGAAAATGCAGTTATTAGAGAAATTAAAGAAGAAACTGGATTAATTACAGAGATAATAGACCTCTTAGGAGTTTATTCATCTCCTACAAGGGATCCAAGAGGACATGTAATATCTATAACTTATATCTTAAAGGTTGTTGGAGGAAAGCTGAAAGCAGGAGATGATGCAAAAGAGGCGGAGTTTTTTGATCTGAATGCTCTGCCAGAGTTGGCTTTTGATCATGAGCGAATAATAAAAGATTATCTGAGGTGGAAAGATGGTAAAGTTTTGTCCAAAATGTAAAAATCTAATGCTACCAAAAGATGGAAAATTAAAATGTGCTGTTTGTGGATATGAAGAAGAAACTGCCGAAGTTAGTAATGAGTATGAATATAAAGAGCATTTAGAACCTAAGAAAAAGGAAATAACTGTTATAGAAGATGAGGGTCTTGAGACATTACCAACAACGAGGATAGAGTGTCCAAAGTGTGGACATACGGAGGCATACTGGTGGTTGCAACAAACAAGATGTGCAGATGAACCGGAAACAAGATTTTACAAGTGTAAAAAGTGTGGCCATACGTGGAGAGAGTATGATTAATTTGGTATTTAATCAACACTGTCGTAATAAAGTTTTAAAACCTCCTCAGCACATTTTTTCCATGAAAAATTTTTAGAACGTTTTTTTCCTTCTTTTCCAAGGTTATTTCTCATCTCTCTATTATTAACAAGAAGTGTAATTTTTTCTCTTAAATCATTAATATTTTCTTTTTCAAATAACAGTCCATTAACCCTATCTTCAATAATCTCGCTCAAACCCCCAACATTAGAAGCAATTACTGGTTTAGAGCAAGCCATTGCTTCCACAGCAACCATTCCAAAGCCCTCACTTCGAGAAGGAACTATCAGAAAGCTACATGTTCTCATTAACGAGGCAACGTCTTTAAATGACCTTTTTCCAAGTAGTTCTACATTTTTTAGTTTATTTTCCAACACAAAGCGTTCGATTTTTTTAAATAATTTTCCATCTCCTACAAGTTTAAAATTGAAATCAATACCCTTTATTGCGTTTATTAAAATATCTACTCCCTTTTGAGGAACGAAAGCTCCAACAAACAGCCCAAATTCATTATCTCCTTCATTGTATAACAGATTTTCATCTACTCCATTATAAACAACTACGGATTTTTTTCTAAGTTCTTTTGCTAATTGGGATTGTATGTATTTACTAACACATATTATTGTATCTGCGTTGTATACTGCATAATCAAAGAAGTATTTTCCTTTTATTGAGTTCTTTAAGATTAAAGCATCACTACCGTGAAGTGTTAATATATGAGGAATGTGGTATTTTCTTTTTAATAACGCTCCAACACACCCCTGTGGAAACGCATAGTGTGAATGTATCAGATCGATTTCCTCTTTTTCGATTATTTTTTTTCCAAGTTTATATGCGTTTATTAGATAACTTATTCCCCTAATTCTTTTTAAATGTGGGACTTCATGAACAATTACATTTTTATATCTGTTTTCTTCATATCTATCATAAGTAATTATATGGAACTCGACATTACTCAAATTCTTTACTAAGTTCTCTACATGTAAGGTAATTCCTCCAATGTGAGGGTGATATATAGTAGGCATTAAAACTTTCATATAGATCCCGTGATACCATGAATTTTGATGAGTTTAAGTATATAAGAAAGGCCATTGTTATCGGTTTGTTGCTTGTGTTGTTGTATATAGTGTTTCCATTTATTGATACGTTTGCTTATGCATGTGCATTTGCCTATATGGCTCTTCCGATCTATAATTTGCTGGTAAAAAAGCTAAATAGAACAGTGTCAGCAGCTCTTGCAATAGGTATATATTTAATTCCAATAACCTTAATCACTATTTATGCATTCTCTACATTCTTAAATATCGTCTTATCGATAGATCCTAATTCCATAAACCAATACTTCCTCAGTGTGCTAAACAACCCCCTACTGGACAGGATTATAACCAACGATGAGATGATAACAAAATATGTTAATGAGTTGATAAAATATGCAATAAGCCAGCTTTCTGGAAAAATTATAGATGTTGGTTATCTGGCTATAAAAACAATTTTGGTATTATTTATAACATTCTACTTTTTAAGGGATGGCTATAAGTTCAAAGACGTGGTTATATCATTCACTCCAGAAAACTATAAAGAGAAGATGAGGATCTATTTACAGTATCTTCACGATTCCTATAAAAATTTATTCATAAGTTGCGTATCTTTATCGATCATAATTACAATTCTCTCATACATTGGCTACTTAATAGCAGGAGTTAAATATGCTGAGTTATTTGCAATAATTACGGGTGTTTTTGCCCTCCTTCCAATACTTGGGGGCTGGATGGTTTATATTGCAATTGCAATATACTTCTTCCTAACACATAACTATGCAAAGGCAATTTTTATATTTATATATGGGGAGTTATTCTTATCTATTGCTCCTGATTTTGTTATAAGGCCATATATCGTGAAAAAAGAAGTTGACATACATCCTGTTCTTGTTGTAGTTGCATTTTTAATCGCCCCTTTATCTCTTGGTCTAAGTGGATTTGCAATAGGTCCCTTAGTTGTTGGAGCGTTAAATGCTTTCTATTTGGCTAAATATAGAGATAAGAAGATTTAAAAAATAAAAATTAAAATAAATTCAAAATAATAAATTAAGTGAAAAATAAATACAAAATAATATGACAAAAACAGCAAGAAAATATTAATAACAAGTGGATTATGTGGTGTATACTCTATGGAAAAAGATAGAAATGTAAAAAAAAGAGTAATAACGGCAGGAACGTTTGATATTCTTCATCCGGGGCATTATGAGATATTAAAGTTTGCTAAAAGTTTAGGAGACGAGTTAATAGTAATAATAGCAAGAGATAAGACCGTTGAAAGATTAAAAGGTAGAAAACCAATAATCCCAGAAAATCAGAGGAGAGAGATGGTAGAGGCATTAAAACCAGTAGATAA
Organism: Methanocaldococcus vulcanius M7; assembly: GCF_000024625.1. Taxonomy (NCBI): domain Archaea; kingdom Methanobacteriati; phylum Methanobacteriota; class Methanococci; order Methanococcales; family Methanocaldococcaceae; genus Methanocaldococcus; species Methanocaldococcus vulcanius. The sequence continues at coordinate 364,658 of NC_013407.1, read as the reverse complement.
AGCAATATTGGGTAGCTTAAATAATAAATTAGAGCCAATATTAAAATTAAAACCCGATATAATAGTTCTTGGCCCAGATCAGATGACATTTGATGAAGAAACGTTAAAAAAAGAACTTGAAAAACACAATCTACATCCAAAAATTGTTAGATTTAAAAATTATAAAAAATGTCCATTCCATAGCTCTTTTGATATTGTTAAAGAGATAGTCAAACGATACTGCAATAAGGAATAGATCTAACAAGAAACCTTCTATTTGATGGTGAAGATATGACTATCATGCAGATGATCTCATATGTAATATCCAACAACTCTCTAACCAACTATGTTCTATCCATCATTTCTATTCTTGTGTCAATAATTATCGGAAAATATGCTAATGCATTAATTGAAAGAATAGCTGATAAACTACATGAAAAAAGCGGAATAGAATTGGATGAACTCCTTGTTAGGGCTTTATCCCTCCCCGTAGCGATAGCCATAATATTGGCAGGGTTTTATTTTGGAGTTAATTTTCTTTACCTTCCACTTTCTCTAAAAACTACGACAAATGAGGGTATTTTAACTGCGTTTATTTTGTGTATTATTGTATTTTTAGATAGATTTTTCACAGAACTCGTAGAGAGATATTTAGCCCATACAATTTCAAAAAAGACAAAAAAAGATGTTGACGATCAGTTTGTAGTTTTAACTAAAAAACTCGTTAGATTGATTGTTTGGGTTATTGGGCTGTTGTTAATTTTGAGTAATCTTGGTTATGATATAAAAACACTTCTTGCAGGTTTGGGGATAGGTGGTTTAGCAGTTGCGTTGGCATCTCAAAATCTTGTTTCCAATTTAATTGCAGGTTTGATAATCATAACAGATAAGCCCTTTAAAATAGGAAATTGGATAACTTTTAGTGGAGGCAGTGGTATTGTTGAAGATATTGGAATAAGAAGCACAAAGATAAGATCTCAAGACAACTCTATCATCGTAGTTCCAAACTCTAAACTCATAGATGATGTTATACAGAATGTTCCATCTAAAAATAAATGGAGGGTTATAACAACGATAGGTATAACTTATTCTACACCTGTTGAAAAGATCAAAAAAGCGGAGGAAATAATAAAAAATATTTTATTAAACCATCCAAATGTCGAAGAAGAACCTATAACCGTTTACTTTAAAGAATATGGGGATTGGAGTTTAAATATCCAAGTGGTTTATTATGTTAAAAATTTTAAGTATGATGGTTATAGGAGATATATTAACACGGTAAATGAAATTAATTTAAAAATAAAAGAAGAATTCGATAAAGAAGGAATAGAATTTGCATTTCCAACGTATACGGTTTATTTAAAGTTTGACAACCAATAATTTTCATCAAAATTGAATATTCAAATTCCCCTATACTTATAAAATATCCTACAAGTCCCCTCATCCGAAACCATACAACTACCAACTGGGTTTAGGGGGGTGCAGACGGTTCCAAATAATGGGCAGTCGGTTGGAAGTTTTTCTCCTCTTAAAATTTTATCGCAGATGCAACCTTTTGGAATTTTTTCTTTTATTTCTGGAATATCTTCATGTTCATAAATATCAAAAATTCTATATTTATCCCTAAGACCAAAACCTCCATTTTCTACCACTGGAAAGCCCCTCCAAGGCACATCTATGCTTTCAAAAACCTCATTTATTATCTTTTGGGCTAAAACATTTCCTTCATCTCGCACTGCTCTTTTATATTCATTCTCCACCTTTATATCTCCACTAATAATCTGCTTTAATATCATAACAATTGAGATCAGAACATCTATGGGTTCAAAACCAGCCACAACCATTGGAGTTTTAAACTCCTTACAAAGTTTATAGTATGGCTTTAATCCGGTTATTGTAGAAACATGACCTGGACAGATAAAAGCGTTTAAGTAAACACCTTCTTTCAATAAAAACTCCATAACTGGAGGTGTTTGTCTATGACAGTTCAGTATAAAGAAGTTGTTAACATCCTTATTTTTTAGAGCTATTAATTCTGCTCCTGTGGTTGGAGCGGTTGTTTCAAACCCTATTGCTACAAAAACAAATTTTTTATCTTTTTCTTTTTTAGCCATTTTTACAGCTTCACTTATGCTATAAACAATCCTAACATCGCAACCCTCTGACTGTTTTTCCATCAGGGATTTTTCACTACCAGGAACTCTATACATATCTCCGAGGGTTGTTATTACATATCCATTATCTGCCAAGTATATTGCAGTATCTATCTCTTTTTGCGTTGTTACGCAGACAGGGCATCCAGGGCCAGGAATAACTTTGATATTTTCTGGAAGAACTTCTCTGATTCCATATTTACAGATAGTATGTTCATGACTTCCACATACGTGCATTATTTTCAATTGATCCACTTTTTCTGATAGTTTTTCTATTTTATCTATTGCCTTTTTTATCATATCTTTGTCGTTGATGTTTATCATAGTTTCCCCTTTTTAAATGTTATTTTCTCTTCTAATTGATTTAATAACTTCCAACATTCCTTCAATCGTATATTTATCTGGAATTTTTGGATTAATTCCAAATTTTTGAATAACTTTTGCTGTAATTGGCCCTATCGCAACAATATAGTTATTTTTAATCATTTGGTAAAATTCATCATCTACATATTTAAAAAAATTTTTCGCAGTTAAGCCACTTGTAAAGGTTATAATAAACCTCTCCTCGTTTTTTAATGTTTCTTTTAATACTTCCATATTTTCTTTTAAATTTTCTGGCTCTACCGATTTATAAACAAATACTAAATCTGCATTTAGGTTATTTTTTAAAATATCTCTTGTTGATGGTGTTGTCGGCACTAAAAATCTATCGTTTTTATCAGCACGTTTTTTTATTTCTTCTAACAAACATTCAGCAGTATATTGCTTTGGAACAATATCTGGATACTTTCCAAATATTTTTTTAACCATTTTTGCGGTTTTTTCTCCTATTGCGGCAATTTTTTTATCTTTAACATTTTCTTTTTCTTTTTCTGACAGTATGTTGTTAAGTCCAATCACACCACTTGGTGATGTAAAAATAATCCAACCATATTCATCTAAATCAATTTTTAGATCTTTATTGTATTCTAACTTTAATGTTGGAAAGATTATTGGATCGAAGTTTTCTTTTTTTAAAATAGTTGAAAATGCTTCTGCTCTTTCTTTTGGCCTTGTTATAACTACTTTCATATTCTCCCTTTTTAATATACTAATTATTTTTTATAGTTATTTTATTATTTGTTGTCATTTTTCCTTAATACTCTCTTTTAACAAAACAATCTGATCTCTTAATTGATGATTACCTACTTTTCTCGCTATTCCAAGTAGTGATTCCACTTCTTCATCATAGTTTTTTAATATTCCCTCTTCTATTCTATGAATTTTCAAGTTTATTAAAAATATGGCCTCATAATCAAATGGTGATTTGAACTCTTTTTTATCTATAAAGTCCTTAATCATCTCTAAGATTTTTATTATCAACAATCTTTTTTCTAAAAATTCCTCTGTTAACTTTCGTCTTTTTCTTCCAGTTAATAACAATTCAATCTCGCTTTTTAATTCATAACTTCCTATTCTTAAAGCAATGTTCGTTAAACTTCTCACTTCTGCTTTATAATCTATAACTATCCCCTCATCCAATCTTAAAATTTTTAACCCTATTAAATTTAAAATATGAATATCTTCATATGACTTGTAAGGTTTTTTCTCAATATAACCTTTTAAATACTCCAAAATCTCAATTATTTTTTTTATCTTATTTTTTTGTGCTTTTGTTAACCTTTTTTTCTTCTCTCCAAATAGAAGGAGATTTATTTCTCGTTTCATATCATAACTTCCCACTTTTTTTGCAATTTCAGAGATTTTCATAGCTATTGGTAAAACATCTTCATCTAAAAGTTGTCCTTTTTCAAGATAATCGAGCATTATTTTAATAACTGCCTTTTCATCACTTCCTTCTTTTGCATAACTACTTAAAATCTCTAAAATATAAATAAACTGCTCGATAATCTCAATCTTACTTTTGTTTATTAGCATCTTGAATCACTTAGATTCTTTTTTTAAGTTTTTTCGTTTATTAGTTTTTATTAACCTTTTAATTAATTCCTAATTAACTTTTCAGTAATTAATAAATAACCTTATAAATATTTAAAAGCATATAATTATATTGCCTTCCGAAGCTGTTATAAATTAGATAGACAAATATAGATATTGATGGTTATGGAGCGACATTATACTCTAAAAGAGGCGTCAAAAATCTTAAGAGTTTCAGTTAAAACGTTGCAACGATGGGATAAGGTAGTGGTTTAAACGAAAAGAGAAAAAACTACAAAAAACTTTTGAAAATGGTTATGAATCGTGAGGTTGAAAAAGTAATAATTGCTTATCCAGATAGATTAACAAGATTTGCTTTTGAAACGTTAAAGGAATTCTTTAAATCTTATGGAACTGAGATTGTAATCATAAATAAAAAGCATAAAACTCCACAGGAAGAGTTAGTTGATGACTTGATAACTATTGTTTCCCACTTTGCTGGGAAACTTTATGGAACTCGCTCTCCTAAGTATAAAAAGCTTACAAAAACAGTTAAAGAAATCGTAAGGGAGGAGGATGTCAAGTAAAAACAAACTCCCAACTGAAATAGTATTGACTTATAAGGTTAAACACAACCACGATTTAAAAAACTTACCCTACGAGTTTATAAAAACCTCTCAAAGGGCTGTCGATGTTATTTGGGAAAATATCGACTGGAAGGAAAAGATAGTTAAACATCGATACAAAATAGGAAAGAAGAAATACAAATATTATACAACTACTCGATTAATTCCAGAAATTCCAAAGGACAATGATTTCAAAAAAGCGTTAAGAAATTATCTATTGAAAGGTTGGGAATTTGCCTCTCACTATGTCGATGGAGCTATTAAGACAGCTTATTCAGCAATAGAGAGTTGGAAGTCAAATTATTTAAATGGAAAGAGAAAAAGAAATAAACCGATATTCAAAAGACCTTTTGTTAGAGTTAAAACTACCTTGATGAAATACGATAAAGAGAAAGGAGAGATAAGAATTACAATAAAACCGAGAAAAGAGTATTTAATTTTAAACATTAAAGATGAATGGTTTTTCGAAAGAGTTAAAGATTTTGACATTGGAGAGGTTATTTTAAAGGATAACGAGGCATTAATAACCTTTAAAAAACAGTTAGATTTATCCGATAAAAAAGTTGTTGGTGTTGATAGTAATTTAAAATCGTTGGACTTGTATCATCCAGAAAAAGGGTGGATTAGAGTTGATTTGTCCGAATTGCATCGAATAAAAAGAGTTTATGATGCTATTATTGATAAGTTAAAATCAATCTATAAAAAATCTCCAAAGAGGATTGGCAAATTATTGAAAAAATACTGGAATAGAAGAAAAAATCGAGTTGAGGACTTTATTAACAAGCTAACGTCCCAACTATCTAAACTCTTTCCAGATGCGATTTTCATCTTTGAAGATTTAGACAAATTCAACATGTATGATAAGAATTCGGATTTTAATAGGGATTTGGATAGAACTAACTGGAAAAAAATAGCGAAAAAGTTGGAGTATAAAAGCGTTGTTTTTTACGTTAATCCTCACTATACTTCAAAAACCTGCCCCGTATGCGGGAGTAAAATGAAGTCCCAAGAGGGGCAGGTTGTAAAATGCGATAAGTGTGGAATTTTTGATAGACAATTTGTTGGTTGTTATAATATTTTTAAAAGAGGAGTTGAATTAGCTAAAAAACTCTTAGGCGGAGTTGGGGTTCCCGTGACTGGGGTGAAGGTCGATGATTTACTCTCCAATGAACCCAGAGGAGAGTTGAGACCGATGCCACCCAATCCCAACGTGGAAGCGAAGCTTCCAGTAAGGAAAACCGAAGGTTTTCCTCTGATGGTCTATACAGTAGATTTAAATGGTAGGTATCTCAAAATCTATAATTGTCCATGAATGACCACGTTGGGAAGACCCCCTTTAACAATCCCACATAAAAACTGTAAAGAGGGGATGTTATGAGATATATTAAATTTTTATTATTAGGGTTGATTGTTATAACCCTTGGTCTTTCTGGATGTTTAGAGCAACCAAAGATAGAAGTTGTTGGAGAAAAAATTCAAAAATTAAATGCAGATAATACAAAAATGGAGATTGAGGTTTTAGTAAACAACCCCAACCCTGTCGGAATAACAATTGACAAAATATCATTTAATATATACGCACTAACCGACGATGGAAAAGTGTTTTTAGGACATGGAGAGCAAGAAAATATAAAAATAACCTCTGGAAATACAACATTCACCCTTCCAGTAATCATTTCAAATAAAAAACTTGTAGAAGTTGCAATAAAGCAAAAAAGCACTAAACTTCCTGTTGAAGTTGTTGGAAATATATCAATCAACTTACTAATAACCAAAGTCAACATTCCAATAGACATTAAACAAGAGATCGATGTTTCGGAGATTGCAAAAGAGGCGGTCTTAAACAGTTTAAACTTAAATGCCAATAATTTAAGCAACCAAATAAAATCAATTTCATAATTTAATATCTTCCTTAATTTCTTATTAATTTTAATTATTTTCTTTTAATCTTCTAAAATCTCTACTCCCCATCTAATAACATTATCCTTCATTAGATGTTCTCTAAAACTGCATATCTTATAAGTTGTAGTTAAGATCTCTTTTGTATATTCAAAATCAATAAGTGTGTTTAAAAATGCTCTCAGATCATTTGAATTTTTAATTTCATATTTGGTCTCTGCGTCAGTTGATATAACGACCGGAACCTTAAATTTTTTAGCCAATTTTAGATTATTCCTAAAAAATAGCAGTGTTCTCGCTCTTTCGTATCCTTCTTTATTTAAAAGATTTTTAAAATTTATCTCCAACGCAACCCTATGAAGCGAGGCCAATCTTGCTAAGGTGTGATCTATTCCACTATCCTTTCGTCCACGTTCAGGAGTTGAGAGCACATCTACCTCATGCATCTCCACAGTTGCCCTATTTACTTTTAAAACTCCTCCTTCTACTAAGATTATATGACAGTTGTTTCGATACTTTTTTACCTTATTCTTTAACTCCTTTAAATTTTCACAACTTCTTATCTTAACTCCACAGTATATTTTTAGATCATAGTTTTTAGCAATTTCTTTAACGTGATTATACCTCTCCTTATCAAATTCATCATCATACTGATAAAACACAAACCCATCCCAATTCAATTCGCTTAAAAGTTTTATATCCTCTTCTTTCTCTATCCTATTTATATCAATCCTCATCATCATCCCTGCTCCTTTATTAATCGTTTCTCATCATATTATGAACGCAAATTTTTTACTTTAATTTTGTTTTATAATTACATCAATTATTTAACACGAACAACTTTACTTTCTTCTTTTTTATAAGATCCAACAACTTTAAAACTATTTTCCAACATGGCAAAGGTGACATCTCCTTCATACCCCAGATTCTTTAAATTTTGTGCAGAAGAAGAGTTTAAAATGAGCGATCGCCAGTCCCCTTTAATTAATTCCAAAGCCACTTTAACAAATTCATCGAATTCATGAGTTAAATAATTGGCTATAATGCCACATCCAATAAAATCATCAATCGCAAACGTATTTTCCCTATGGCAAGGAACTAAACTCACATTTTCATGTTCTTTAACAATATCAGCCACAAATTTTGCATTGATAATGGCTCCAATATATATTTCGTCTGCATTCAAATTCTTTAAAACCCTCGTTCCATTTGTAGTGGATAGTATAACATCTTCTCCAGCCATATATCTTTCTTTTATTGTTTCCTTGTTTGCCAAGATTTCCGTTGGAGAGTTTCCAAAATCAAAACCTTTAATCTTTTTTCCTTTTCTTTCTCCAATATAAACACCTTTCTCCCTTCTCTCTGTTGATGTTGTTATATAAACTTCATCAATAAAGGAGAGTAATGTTGTTATTGTAGTTGATGCCCTCAATACATCTACAACGATCGCAACTTCATAGCATTTACTATCCGCAAATTTATTGTATATGTTAATCATATCATCCCCATCCATGTTTATTACTATATAAATTCAAACCATTAAAATTTTTTAGTTTTTAGTTATGATTAATTGGAGTATAAAATATTTAATTGCAAAATAGATAATAATAGTTAATATGATTAATAAAGTTTATTCTTAGACAACTAAAACTGATAAGGGCTATAAAAAATTAAATTAATATCTTAATCTTAATAAAATAATATTATAAAAAAATAATGAAAAATTAAAAAAATTTTTATCGTTGAGGTTGGTGGTATAGTGGATAAAAAGTTATTTATTAAAATATGTAAGATGCTATACGATAGAAAATATGTTGTTGGAAGTGGAGGAAATGTTTCTGTTAGAGAAGATGAAAAAGTGTATCTAACCCCAACGGGTTCCATTTTAGGTTTTCTGAGAGAGGAAGATATTGCAGAAATCGATCTCAGAGGAAATATTATAAAAGGAAATCCCACATCAGAAAAAAATCTCCACTTAGCATTATATAAAAAGAGAAAAGATATTAACGCAATAATCCATACCCACTCGATTATTTCCACATTTTTATCTACAATGGATAGGGAGATTGAACTATTAACTCCCGAGGGTAAAATATTCCTAAAAAAGATTGGATATGTTGACTATTTCGAGGCAGGGAGCTTAAAATTAGCAGAAGAGGCAGGAAAAAGAGACGAAGATGTAATTTTACTAAAAAATCATGGTGTTGTTTGCTTGGGAAAGGATCTGCTTGACGCATATATAAAAGTTGAGGTCTTAGAAGAGCAGGCAAAACTAACGCTTTTAAAATATCTTTTTGAAAGATAACCAATTTTTATTTTTTATATTAATTTTTAATATTATTTTACCCTCTCCAATTCACTGACTATACTCCATATCTGTGTTCTTGTATGTAAAGGCATGTTTGGATCGTTGCTTATCTCATCTAATATATGGATTGCTGTTGCACTTCTTACTATTGGTTCCTCTTCCTCTTTTAGAACGGTCTCTTTGGCCTTTTCTGCTGCTGCCCTTATGTTTCTTGGAACAGTTGTATCGTTAATAATCTCATCCAACATTAACGCAACGCCTTTTAATATCTCCTCTGGTGTTTTCTCGCTTGCTGAACTTCCAAATACCATACTCCACCACCTCCAACACTATTTCTTTCTATATGTTTCTATTTATTTAATTATTATTTAATTATCATATTTCTATATTAAATTACAATTGTTTTGGCAGATCTAAACGTATTGAGGTTTATGTATCATAATCTTTTACTGATTTGATCGTCCTTTTTAATTCTAATTTATATCCTAATCAATATCTGCAAAAATTCTATCTTACCCAAATTTTAGCCATCTCAATCGACTATATATACTTTATAAATTAAAATGTCAACATTCAATAAAATATTTAATTGAGAAGGTTAAAAATTGTTTAAGTATCTTTAACTATTTATTAGTTTAGGAGATATTTAGTTTTATCGGTGAACGTCATGTGTGGAATTATCGGCTACATTGGGAACAAAAATGCATCTGAAATACTTTTAAATGGACTAAAACGGTTAGAATACAGAGGGTATGATAGTTGCGGAATCGGGGTTTTAGAGAATGGAAAACTAATAATAAAAAAGAACGTTGGAAAGGTTGAAGAAGTTGCTAAAAAGGAGAGATTTTTAGATGTTAAGGGAAATGTTGGAATTGGACACTGTTTACATCCGGACACCTATGTGGCATTGGCAGATGGCTCATTTAAAAAAATATCAGAAATGAAAGATGGGGAAGAAGTTCTTTCAGTGAATTTTGAAGATCTAAAAATATATAAAAAGAAAGTTAAAACGTTTAAACACAGAGCCCCAGAAATTTTATATAAAATAAAATGCCCATACTCAGAACTAATAACCACAGGGGAGCATAAACTCTTTGTTTTAGAAAATGGAAGAATTGTAGAGAAGTGCGTTAAAGATCTCACTGGAAAAGAACTCATCGGAGTGCTTAGAAAACTTCCTTTAAAAAATATTAAGGAGTTTAAACACCCTTTCCAGTATACAATGTCTGATAAAAATATCGCACAACTAATGATGCAAATTCTTGGCTTCATAATGGCGGGAGGGATCATTTTAAATGAGACATTACTATTAAAAAGCGAAGACATCAATACACTAAAAAGATATAAAAAACTGATCGAGGAAGTGTTTAATGTTAAAAAATCCATAATAAAAGAAAACACTCTTGAAATACAGGATAATAAAATAGTATCTTGGATTAAAAGAAATATTCCTGAATTATCCCTTAAACTAAAAGAAAGAAAAAATCCAAAGTTTATATTCAACCTTGATAATAATGCAATAAAATATTATTTAAAAGGAATTTTTGACGCTAAAACTGAAAAATCAGAGAAAATAGAGATCATATTACCATCAGAAGAATTTGCAAGAGATATACAATTTTTACTCCTCAGGTTTGGAATATTACCTATATATTCAAAAATTAAAGTTAATAGATGTTGGGGAGGGAAATCAGAGGACGTTATAAAACTTACAATAGAGAAGAATAAAATTAGCGATCTCTTTGAAAATAAGAATATTAACACGGAACAAGAAAAAATTATATGGGTTAAGTTCGATATAGAAAAAATTCCCTCAGATGTAAAATATGTTTACGATTTAGAAGTTGAGGATTTTGAAAACTTTATTGGAAACTTAATAGTAAACCATAATTCAAGATGGGCAACACATGGAAACGTTAGTAAAGAAAACGCTCATCCTCATGTAGATTGTGCTGGAGAAATTGCAGTAGTTCACAACGGGATAATTTCAAACTATAAAGAGTTAAAAGAAGAGTTAATAAAAAAAGGACATATATTTACATCAGAAACAGATACCGAAGTTGTTCCTCATTTGATCGAAGAAGAATTAAAGAAGTTTGATAAGATTAATGAAGAAAATTATATAAAAGCGGTTAAAAATGCGATTAGCAAGATAAAAGGAACATATGCATTAGCAATAATAAATAAAAAGTTTCCAAACATATTAATCGGAGCAAGAAATGAAAGTCCATTAATACTCGGTATAAGTGATGATGGCTACTTTTTAGGAAGCGATATAACTGCATTTTTGGATTATACAAACAGAGCTATTCCATTAGAAGATGGAGATATTGCCATTATAAGAAAAAAAAGAGAAAATGAATTCGATCTAACGATTGAAAACAGAGGAAATAAAGTGCATAGGAAGATGATAAAAATAGAATGGGATATGAGATCTGCTGAAAAAATGGGGTATCCTCATTTTATGCTAAAAGAGATAATGGAACAGCCAGAAGTTTTAAAGACCTCAGCAAAAATATCAGCAGAAGAGATAAAAGAACTTGCAAAAAACATTAAAAAATATGACAAAGTATACATCGTTGCAATGGGGACTTCCCTACACTCTGCCATGGTTGCAGAGTATCTATTTGCAAAACTTGGAAAGTTGATTATTGCCTGCGATGCTTCAGAATTTTTAGATAAAGCGGTTGTAGATAACAATACCCTTGTGATTGGAATAACCCAAAGTGGAGAAACATACGATACCTTAAAAGCGTTAAGATTTGCTAAGAAAAAAGGAGCAAAAACGGGAGTTATAGTAAATGTATTGGGGAGTACAGCTACGAGAGAGGCAGACATTACCGTTATGATGGGAGCAGGGATTGAAATAGCTGTCTGTGCCACCAAAACTTACACATCACAACTTGTAATTCTTTATAGGTTGTTTATTGAATATGGTAAATTATTGGGAAGAGATATGAGCAAATATGAGAAAGAGTTAGAGATGATTCCCGAATATATAAAAGAGGTCTTAAATATCAAAGAAGAGATTAAAAAGATCGCTCAAGATCTAAATGTAAAAAACTATATTTTTATATCTCGTGGAATAAACATTGCGAGTGCATTGGAGGGGGCATTAAAATTTAAAGAGATCACATATCTTCACGCGGAAGGAATGAGTGGAGGGATGTTAAAACATGGAACGATCTCTCTTATAGATGAGAATATGGATACTATTGCAATAGTTCCTCCAAAATCCTCCCGTGTATTTAACTCCCTAATCGCAAATATTGAAGAAGTTAAAGCAAGAAATGGAAAAGTTATTGCAATAACTCCCACTAACATAGACGGGGTTAAAAATATCACTGTTCCTGAGGTAATTGAGGAAATTTCTCCAATTGTCTATGCCCCTGCATTTCAATTACTTGCATACTATAAAGCCGTTGAGTTGGGAAGAGATGTAGACAAACCGAGAGGTCTGGCTAAGAGTGTTACAGTTGAGTAATTTAATATTAATGAAATATTAATGAATCAATAATATAATTAAATTTATATAATAAAAAGCAATACATAATAACATTTTAAGGTTTTAAAGAGGGAGAGGAGTTATGGTCATAAAAAAGATAATAAAGAAAATCAGAGGAAATAAAGACCTTCCTAAACCGGTAGATGTTCCTGACGAAGAGTATATTGTTATTGGAGAAGAAAAACCTGCCTATATATTAGAAGAAGAGCCAGAGGCAGATATTGCGGTTGAAGACGAACAGAAGAGCGAATCGGTAGAACAGATTGTCAAAGTAGAGAAGATATTGCCAAAACTCTATGTAGTTAGGATTAAACATCCCTTAGATTTTGAGAATATAAAAGATAAAATTCCAGAATTTGACGTTGTAATTGTAAATGTTGAAGAAGTTCCCTTTGAGTCAATAATAAAAGAAATAAACGAATTTAGGGACTATATGAATGTATTAAACTATAAATTAGGATTTGTCTCTGAAAACGTGCTTTTAGCATACAGAGATGATGTAATGTTAGAAAAATATGTATCAAGCATTACTGACGATGCTGAAAACGTGTAAATAGAGTATATTATATATATTTACATATTTATATATTATCATTTTATTACTATTTTATTATTATCTTATCGAGCATAAGAATAACAGTTTTAATATCAACAGTTAAGATATACAACATGCTCTCAATGTAAGCTATTTTTATTCGATTTTATAATTGATTTTATAGTTTAATATTTATTAAGATTTAATTATATCCTCTTATGACTACACATCTCAGAAGGAATTGCAAATGGCCTATGGAGTGGCATTGGTTTTAATAATGTTAATGTTCTTTTTGTTTGGAATAGCACATATCATTAGAAATAAATATTCAACTTTGAAATAATGCAAAATCTTTTAATAGGGGTTTAAGCAAACATTATTAATGAAATTAGTATTTTTAATATTACCAATACCAAATTAGAAGCGGGGATCGTGATGATAAAAAAACTTAAAAAAAGAGATATAAAAGTTCCTTTAACAGTTCCAGAAAGCGTTAAAAAAGAATACATAAATAATTACTTAGATCTAACTAAAAAAACCGGAAACGTTATGATATTTGCAGGAGATCAAAAAATAGAACATTTAAATGATGACTTCTTTGGGGAGGGAATTGCCAAAGATGACGCATCTCCTGATCATCTCTTCAATATAGCAAGTAAAGGAAAGATCTGTGCATTTGCAACACAACTCGGATTAATAGCAAGGTATGGAATGGATTATGGAAAAATACCCTATATTGTAAAGATCAACTCAAAAACCCACTTAGTTAAAACCAGAGATCCAATAAGCAGGGCATTGGTCTCTGTAAAAGACGTTGTAAACTTTAAAGAGAACTCTGGATTAAACATCCTTGGAGTGGGATATACAATTTATCCAGGAAGCGAATATGAGCATATAATGTTTGAAGAGGCATCGAGAGTTATATTAGAGGCACATAAACATGGATTAATTGCAATAATATGGAGTTATCCAAGGGGAAAAAATGTAGAAAATGAGAGAGATCCGCATTTAATAGCAGGAGCTGCTGGTGTTGCTACATGCTTAGGAGCCGATTTTGTTAAAGTTAACTATCCAAAGTGTGATAATCCAGCAGAAAAATTTAAAGAGGCAATATTAGCCGCTGGAAGAACGGGAGTTTTATGTGCAGGAGGGAAGAGCATAGATCCAGAAAAGTTTTTAAGGCAGATCTGGGAGCAAATTCACATAAGTGGAGCACGAGGAAACGCAACAGGGAGAAATATCCATCAAAAACCATTAGATCAGGCAATTAGAATGTGTAATGCAATATATGCAATAACAATTGAAGGAAAAAGTTTAGAAGAAGCTTTGAAAATATATTATGGAGAAGAATAAAAAATAAAAATATTTAGCAATCTTTCAATTTTTTGTTTATCTGTTTTATATACAATTAAAGTTTTATGATAAAATTAATTTAAATTTTATATGCGACAAATATTTTATAGAGTTTTATAGTTTTATATTAAGTTTATTTGGAATGGTGAAAAAACATGGAGTTTGAAGAATTAGAATCACTAAGAGGGATTCCAAAAAAAATTTACGAAGAAATAGATGAAAATAAAAAAATCAATACACTTTTAAAAATGTCTAATGTAATGGCTGTTGGAAGATTAGGATACAACGACCATGGAAAAACCCACGCTAAGATAGTGGCAAATAATGCAATAAAGATGTTAAAAATTCTATACAAAAAAGGAATTTTACCAAGTTTTATGAGGGATTGCAAGGGAACTTTTGATGACTCACTTACAATAACGCTTTTAGGAGCATATCTACATGATATTGGAAATTCAATACATAGAGATATTCATCATTTGCACTCTTCATATTTAGCATTAGGCATTGTAGAAGAAATCTTAAAGAGACACTACAAAGAAGAAAAGGCATATCAACTAACTACTGAAATCTTACATGCAATCTATTCTCACAGCGAGGGGATAATGGGACTAACCATTGAAGCAGGAGTAGTAGCTGTTGCAGACGGAACGGACATGACAAAAGGCAGATCGAGAGTTCCCATCTGTAAAAAATGTTATGATATACACTCTGTTTCAGCGGCCTCGGTTGAAAAAGTAGAGATAAAAGAAGGAGATGAAAAACCCATTCACATTGAAGTAATTCTCTCAAATGAAGCCGGAATTTTTCAGATTCAAGAAGTTTTAGGGGAAAAAATAAAATGGAGTGGAATAAAAAACTATGTGTCAGTATATGCAAAAGTTAAAAAAGAAAAACCAGTTTTTGAAGAGATAACCATCTAATAATTCAACGCCTCTTATAATCTCTTTTTAACTTCTCCTGCTATAACTCTACTTAATATTGGAGGAACACTTTCTCCAATTTGATTATATTGAACATCTCTTCCCCCAAAGAATACAAAATCATCAGGATAACTCATCAACCTTGCCTGTTCCCTTACAGTTAAGAGTCGATCTTCATAAGGATGGATAAACCTACTC